>NZ_JAHRXJ010000009.1 GCF_019104765.1 Synechococcus sp. HK05
GCAGCGCCGACGATATTTGGGGGGTAGCCCCCTGAGAAAATAGGTCGATGCCAGGTAAAACATTCTTTGCTCCAACCAGCTCACGCCTCAAAGCTTGCTGTTGATCAGCAGCTGAGGTGATGAGACAGAGAAGCCACCCGAAAGGGTGGCTTTTTTGTTGGCTGAAAGGAGCTGACGCTGTAGCGTCGGGTCAGGAGCGGTGCCCCAGGATTTCCATGCAGCGGTCTGGTTGGTGGCGTTCTCTGGTGCGCTTGTTTTGGCGTTCCTATCGGCTCTGGGATCGTGAAGATTGCGTGGATCTGAGTGCTGCGTTTGCATATCACACGCTCCAATCGATTTTCCCCATCCTGTTGATTGCTTTGGGCGTCGCTAGTCGCGTGCTAGGGCGTGCGGATAATGTGTCTGAGCAGCTCTTGGAATTGGCGGATCAGGTGCTGCCTGCGTCTGTGATTCCGGTGATTAGAAGCACGCTGAATCAGCTCATTCGCCAGGGCACCGGCGCTGGTTTGGTAGGTGCTGGCTTCCTGTTGGTGTCATCCACCAATGCTTATTTGAGTCTCCAGCGTGGTGCGGATCGGTTATGGGGGTTTCGACCCTGTTTGCTACCGATTGACCACTGGATGCGGCCGGTCTGGCGGTTCATTCGGGCTCGGCTCGAGGCGCTTGCCTTGGTGACATTGATCGGCTTCTTCGTGGTGTTGGACCAACTCACCACCAATCTGCGCTTGCTCAGTCCTGGGAGTTGGCGTCTGATGCTGCAGAGCTGGTTGCCCTCCTGGCTGCACCTCTGGGCACCGGTGCCGATGGCTGTCGACTTTGGCCTGTCGCTGTTGATCGCCTGCAGCTTGGCATTTGCCCTGCTTGCCATCCTGCCGACGCGTCATGTTCCGGTGCGAGCGCTGATTCCTGGCTCGTTGTTGATTGGCTTGGTCCTCACCATCTTCAACGTGGTGCTTGGTCGCAGCTTGCTCTCGCTTGGCTCGCGTTTTCAGGCCTATGGCGTGATTGGTGGTGTCTTGCTGCTCAGTTTGTGGGTCTGGCTGGTGGGCTTGGTGGTGTACTTCGGTACGGCGTTAAGCGTGGTGGTCAGCCGGCGCCGTGAGGTTGAGGCATCCGCACAGTGGCGTGCTTCCGCTGCGCCTGATCTGCCCTGAAGATGGGGTTGCCATCCCAGAGGTCCGCTGATGCAACGCCCGATTCCGTGGTTGTGGATCCTGGTGATCGGGTTCCTGTTGTTGGCCCCTGGTTTCACCGGGCGTCTGTTTGTGGACGTGCTCGAGGGTTTTGCACTGTTGTTGGTGTTTGGCCCTCTGGTCTTGGCCGGTGCAGGCTTCCTGGCTTGGCAGTGGTTCCGGCGCCGGTTGATTACCTGTCCTGCCTGCGGGACACCGAGCCTGGGCGCCAGCGTCTGTCCCGCCTGCGGGACGAGCTTGTTGAATGCCAACGGTCAAACCAGCGTGACCAATGATCAGCCGGCTAGTTCTGCCGTGATTGATGTGGAGGTACGCGACGTGTCAGGCGATCGCTGAGCCATCGGTTCCTCCGGCTTGCCGGGCCAGCTCGGCGAGCCGCCGTTCCCTCAGAAACAGGAAAAAGGGCGCGGCAAAGGCAAACGCAATCGTGACGGAGCTCAGCAACACAAGCCAGAGATGGCGCATCTGTAGCCGGCGGCTTTCCACAATGATCCAGATCGTGATTGCTGAGGCACCCACCAGCAGATCTCGGGAGAGGGATTGCGCTGCCGGGTTGGCATTGGCCAGCGCGATGAACAGCTCGAGATCAAAGCTGGAGCCGTAGTCGCGCATGTAGTCCAGGTTGGCCATCCACGGCAGCACGCCCCCAGCGACCGCCAGCGCCAGATACAGCCAGGCCAGCCAGGGTTTGGGCGCGGTGTTGATCTCCATAGCGGTGCTTACCTGTTGGTTGTGTCCCATTGGATCACTTCCTGCTCCACGCCTTCGAGAACTGCGCTGCAGCGGTTGGCATAGGCCTCGGCTCGGCGATAGAGGGTTGCCATCTCTTCCACCTCGAGTTCGCTTGATTGCAGCTTGGCCATCGCCAGCTCAAGGGCCGTTCGGGCCTCGTTGAAGCTCAGTGCCTCCACCTCGGCGTGCCATGGATCGGCGGCGTGAGGGGCGCTGCGCTTGCGCTTGGGTTTGGGCTCAGCCATCAGCACCGGGTTCCGTGGTTTGCACAACGGTGTTGATCCTGCCGTCTGCCACCAACACTTGCAGCACATCGCCGCTGCCTACCTGCTGCACAGAGCGCACCAGTTGCCCATCACCACCATGCAGCAGCGCGAAGCCTCGCTCCAGCAGCCGCAGGGGTGAGAGGGCCTGCAGCAGTTCGATCCGTTGCTCCAGCTGGTGGCGTGCGTTGGCGAGGAGCTGGCGCGGATGCAGGGCCACTAAGCGCTCCCGGATCGCCGTCAGCCGGAAGCGTTCTTGTTGTAGGCGGTGGCTCACGGCTTGCCGGACTAGGGCGCGTTGCTGTTGCAGTGCCAGCATCAGGTGTTGGCGGTCTGGCAAAAGAGCGACCACCGCTGCGGTGGGGGTTGCGGCTCGGTAATCGGCCACCAGATCCGCGATGGTGGTGTCGTCTTCATGGCCCAGCCCCGTGACCACGGGCAGCGGACAGGCGGCCAGATCGCGGGCTAAGGCTTCGTTGTCGAACACTGCTAGATCTTCCCGGCTGCCGCCGCCTCGGGCCAGCACAAGCGCTTCAATCCCAAGCTCATCGGCACGGGCGATCACCTCCGCCAGACGTGCGCGGATCTGCTCGTCGACGGCACCCTGCACTGGAATCGGCACCACATGGATGCGTGTGGCTGGCCAGCGCTCCTGAGCGGTGCGCAGCATGTCGGCCAGCGCAGAACTGGGCACGCTGGTGAGGAGCGCAATCGCCGCGGGCATCGCCGGCAGCGGCCGTTTGCAGGCCGGGTCGAGCAGACCCTCGGGTTCCAACAGGGCGCGCACGCGCTCGAATTGGCGCAGCACAGCGCTCAGGCTGGGACGCAGATCGAGGATCTGTACGCACAAGCTGGCGCGGCTCGCCCAGAAATTGAGCTTGCCCACCACCTGCACACCATCCCCTTCGCTGGGCTGAAAGCTGAGCTTGTTCAGCTGCGATGCCCAGACCACACCAGAAATCGAGGCCTGCTCATCCACCAGGGTGAGCCAGAGGTGGCCTTTTTTGAGCTGCGGCCGCGAGACGGTCGCCTCCAGCAGGAAGCGAGGCGCAAAACCTCGCTCCAGCAGCGAGGCAATCGCCTGGTTCAGTTCGGCAACGCTGTAGCGCGGTAGCCCTGGATCGCCGTTCACCGCTCCAGGCGGCGATAGCAGCTCCACCAATAGAGGCAAACCAGGCTGCCGAGCACGGCCACGGCTTGGCCCGCAGGATGGTCGATGCGAATCCAGCCCACGCTGGTGATCACAATGCCGCTGCTCAGCATCCGGGCGCCATCGCGGCGGTTCTTGGCAAAAAGCTGGGCCAGGGGACCTGCGGGTGGTGTGCTGCCAGTTTGACCCATCAAAAAGCGCCCCCTCGCAGGAGAAGGCGCTGATCATGGTTGGGGTTGGCGTGAAGGCTTCAGCCCAGGCCGATCTGGCCGAGGATGCCTTGGCCGGTGAGCAGTTCGGTCGCGAGGCCGATGGTGAAGCCCAGCATGGCCAGACGGCCATTCCAGGTTTCGGCGAAATTCACAAATCCGAAGCGCGCAGATGTTGAAGTGGAGTCAGGCATCGGTAAGACGCGAACGCTTGAACTGTAACGAAACATGTGGGCTGCTTGACGGTGTTCGGCGATACGGTTGTCGCCACTTGATCGCCATCGGCCGTGTCGCGTGCGTTGTTGCAAAGTCAGCTCTCTGCCCCCTTGCCGGAGGCGCCTGAGCTCGTGCTGGTCACCGACCTCGATGGCACCTTGCTGGGGGGCGCCACCGCTGAGCGGCGCCGTTTTTACCGATGGTTGACGGAGCAGCGACAACGGGTGCTGCATGTGTTTTGCACCGGCCGCGACCTCAGCTCCATTGCCAGGGTGTTGGCAGAGGATGAGCCGATCGGTTTGGCTGCTCCCCATCTGGTGATTGGTGATGTGGGTTGCACGGTGGCCTGCGGCCAGTCGTTGCTGCCGGTGCCGTTGGCGGTGGATCCGATCGAGGCGCTTTGGCAGGGCAAGGAACAGCGGTTGCTGCCATTGCTGGAGGGGCAGCCTGGTCTGGCGCCCCAACCCCTCCACTCCGAGCGACGTCTGGCGTATTACGTCGACCCAGCGGCCTTCGATCACAGCCTGATCCCGCAACTCGAGGCCCATGGTGTGGATTGCCTCCTCTCCGACAACCGTTATCTCGACCTACTCCCCAGTGGCGTGAACAAGGGCACCACACTCTTGGCCCTGTTGCAATGGCTGGATGTGGATCCCGCCTGCGTGGTGACAGCCGGTGACACCCTCAACGACCTGGCGATGTTTGAAACCGGCCTGAAGGGGGTGATGGTGGCCAACGCTGAACCCGCACTGCAGGAGCACCTGCCCCGCCTGCCCTCGGTGTATCTGGCTGCAGCAGAGGGATGTGCCGGCATTGCCGAAGGCTTACGCCATTTCGGCTTTGATCACCTCTGGGACTGACGGCGTTCGAGGGCGCGCTTGGTGAGTGCGGTGGCGGGCGTGTTGGCGGGATCATCCGGCCACGGGTGGCGGGGGTAGCGGCCCCTCAGCTCTTTGCGCACCTCCAGATAGGCGCCACTCCAGAAGCCCGCCAGGTCTTGGGTGATGGCCGCAGGTCGGCCGGCCGGGGAGAGCAGATGCACCGTGACAGGCAGCCGGCCCCCCAGCACCGTTGGGGTACTGGCTGCGCCGAATAGCTCCTGCAGTTTCACCGCCAGCACCGGTTCGCCGCTGCTGTAATCCAGCCGTGCCTCCCGGCCTGAGGGGATGGGCAGGTTCTGGGGAAGCAGCGCATCAAGTTCGCGGCGCGCCTCCCAGGCCAGGCCGCTCCAGAGGGCTTCCTCCAGGTTGATGTTCTGTAGATCGGTGCGGCTGCGAAGACCGTCGAGTTGATCGATCAGCCAGCTGGCCGGATCAGCGGCCAGGGTCGTGAGGCTTCGGTCGGGCCAGGGATCTCCCAATTCCCGCTGGGCCAGGGCCAGGCGTTGCTGCAGTTGGCGGCTGCCAGCGTCCCAGGGGAGCGCTTCGATTCCCAGTTCGATTAGGCCGGTGAGCAGGGCTTCGCGCAGCACAGCTGCTGGTGCTTCGGGCCAGGGGCGGCGCTCGAGCACCAGTGCCCCCAGGCGCAGTTCCCGCTCAGCTCGGATGCGCTGCTGCTGGGAATCCCAGCACACCTGCGCTTGCTCGTCTCCCGCGGTGTGCGCCAGGGCGTTGAGGCTGCTGATGGCTAGGGGCAGGGCCAGCTGGATGCGGGCATCGCTGCTGCCGCCATCGGCGGCGGCGATGGCCAGGGCTGGAGCGCCCACCAGGGGGTCGCTGGGGTGCAGCACGGCGCCGCGGCCGCTGCGGGTGAGGTAGCGCCCAGAGCCGGGCGTGCGCTCCAGCGCCACGCGTTCGGGGTAGGCATGGGCCAGCAGCTCGGCGGCCAGAACGGTTTCAGGTTCAGCGGGGGGGCTCTGGCCCGAGCTGGGCGGCAGCTGGCGCCGCAGCTGCTGTCCCAGTTGCTGCAGATGTTGGCGCCGCGGATCGCGGCCTGGTTGCCGCAACCAATCGAGCCGCCGCATCAGATCGCAGCCAGCCTCCTGCTGCGAGAGAGGATCGCGTTCGCTCAGCAGTGCTGCCAAGCTGCAGCCCAGTTCTTCGGCTCCCAGCTCGCGGGCCCGCAGGAGCAGTTGCGCCAGCCTTGGATGCACCCCCAGGCTGGCCAGCTGGCGGCCGTGGGCATTCAGGGTGCCGTTCACCTCGAGGGCGCCCAGCTGATGCAGCAGCCCTTGCCCCTCCTTGAGGTGGGCCTGGGGTGGTGGCTCGAGCCAGGGGAGCGTCTCTCCGAGGCCAGCTCCCCATTCGGCGAGCTGCAGCACCAACGGTGCTGGGTCGGCCTCCATGACCGCAGGAGGGTCGAAGGCGGGGCGGCGGTTCTGCTCCGCCGGGCTCCACAGCCGCAGGGCGCGGCCTGGGCCCAAGCGCCCGGCGCGGCCGGCCCGTTGCTCAGCGCTGGCCAGGCTGGCGGGCACGGTTACCAGGCTCTCCATGCCGCTCACCGGATCGAAGCGGCTGCGGCGGCTGAGCCCGCTGTCGATCACCAGGCTGACGCCTTCGATCGTGAGTGAGCTTTCGGCGATCGCCGTCGCCAGCACCACCTTTCCGCCGGGGCCGTTGGCGCGGCGGATTGCGCGGCTCTGTTCGGCCAGGGGCAGATTGCCGTGCAGCAGGCAGAGCTCCAGGTTTCCCCCCCAGCTGGTGGCGGCGATCGCCTCCTGGCAGAGGCGCAGCTCCCGTTGGCCGGGCAGGAACACCAACACCGTGTCTCCGGGCTCCCGCTGATCGAGCCAGTGGGCCTCGAGGGCGCGTACCACCTGGCCTGGCAGGGATTCCCGCTCCCGAGGTGGTTGATGGCTGATGTCCACCGGGTGGCTGCGGCCTTCGCTGGTGAGCAGCGCGGCCTCCGGCAATTGCTCCACCAGCGGTTGCAGGTTGAGCGTGGCGGACATCACCAGTAACCGCAGCTCCGGCATCAGCAGCTCGCGAGCTTCGCGTAACAGAGCGAGGGCCAGATCCGCCTCGCAGCGACGTTCGTGAAACTCGTCGAAAATCACGCAGCCCACCCCCTCCAGGCCCGGATCGGCCTGCAGCTGCCGCAGGAACAGGCCGTCGGTGAGCACCTCCAGGCGGGTGCTGGCAGACACGCGGCTCTCCAGACGCACGCGGTATCCGACGCGTTGGCCCACCTGTTCGTCCAATTCAGAGGCGAGCCGTTCGGCGGCCGCCTTGGCGGCCAGGCGCCGGGGCTCCAGCATCAGGATGCGGCCGCGGCAGCCCTCCAGCAGGGCCAGCGGAACGCGGGTGGTTTTGCCGGCCCCTGGAGGCGCCTGCAGCAACACCGTGCCCCCGGCGGGGAGCCGCTGCACCAGCTCAGGCAGCAGCGGCTCGATCGGTAGGGGCACGGGCTGGTGTGGGTGAAGCGGCGGGCTCAGCGCACGTGGCGGGCACCGTCCACCGGGTGATACACCTCGCCGGTGGTTTCTTCGTACACGATGGCCGGCAGGCCGGTTTCAAACATGGTCTGGAGGGCTTCCTTCAGGTAGGGGTTCCAGCCACCGGTGTTCACCTTGCCGTGGCGCACGGTCCAATCCCAGGTGCCTTGTAAATCTCTGGGGACGCGGCCCTCACGGTCGCGGCGGGCCACCAGATCCTGGGATTCCACGATGCCCACCAAGATCGGTTGCTTGCCATAGGCCGGGGTGAGGATCAGCTCCAGACGCACGGGATCTTCCTTCACCAGCTTCAGCTGAAAGCGGGGGGGCAGCTTGATGGCCTTGAGCACCGCAGCCACGATCCGGGTTCTTTGCTCCACTCAGCCTCCGCTGTGTCCACAAGCACTCAACGGTTGTACCAGCTGGAGGGCCCGTGCGGGCTCAGCTGGGGTCGTTCGGTGAGGCGGGCTGCTCTTGATCACCACCGAAGCGCACGGTGAGGAGGTCGTCGCGGGTGAGCTGACCATCGGCATCCAGCAGCTCGGGGTGGATGGTGAGGCGGCCGGTGCGATCGCCTCTGGGGATGCGGTTTTGATCGCCCGGGCGGGGCACTGCAGCAAATCCGCGGCCCATGATCCGGAAGGCCTGCCAGAGCAATCCGAGGAAGCAGGCCGCGTAGACCAGCGGCAGCAGCTTGGCGAAGAACTCGGAGATCATGGGTAGGGTCCCGGCGAGGGAAGCGATGGGCCGGCGTGCAAGTCGTGTGCCCCATCATCGCGCGGCTAGGCCAGTTGCGGTGGGGAAATCCACCAGCGCGGCCCCTTTGCCCCCACCACAAACCTGCGTACGGTCGAAGCCCACCGGTTCCCCTGCGATGGCTGCTGTGCATTCCCGGGTGTTGCCTTTGGCCCTCGTTGCGGCCCTGGCTGGCGTGGCCCTGCCGCCGGCCCTGGCCCAATCGTCAGCAGCGAGTGCGGTGCTCTCGCGCCAATCCTTTGTGGCGGAGGCCGTGCGGCGCACGGGGCCGGCGGTGGTCACGATCGACACCGAGCGCACGGTGGTGGTGCCGGGCCGTCAGAGCCTGCCGCCCTTCCCGTTCATGGATCCGATGCTGCGGCAGTTCTTTGGGCTGCCGCAGGGTGGTGGCACCATCCCGCCTTCCCAGCGCACCGAGCGGGGTCAGGGCAGTGGCTTCATTTATGACAGCAGCGGCCTGCTGCTCACCAACGCCCACGTGGTGGAGGGCAGCACGCGCGTGATGGTGGGGCTGAGCGACGGCCGCCGGGTGGAGGGCACGGTGGTGGGGGCCGACCGTGTGACCGATCTGGCGGTGGTGCAGCTGGCGGGCGGCAGCTCCTGGCCCGTGGCGCCCTTGGGTAACTCCGACAGCCTGCAGGTGGGTGAGTGGGTGATCGCGGTGGGGAATCCTTTTGGCCTGGATCAGACCGTGACCCTCGGCATCGTGAGCAGCCTCAACCGCAATGCCGCCTCCCTCGGGATCACCGACAAGCGCTTGGAGCTGATTCAGACCGATGCGGCGATCAATCCGGGAAATTCCGGCGGCCCGCTGCTCGACGCTGATGGCGCCGTGGTGGGCATCAACACGCTGGTGCGTTCCGGACCGGGAGCCGGCCTGGGCTTCGCGATCCCGATCAACCGGGCCCGCACGGTGGCCGAGCAGCTGGTGAGCAAGGGCAGCGTGAGCCACGCAATGATTGGTGTGGGCCTGGATGCCGTGCGCAACGCCAGCGGCAGCCCCGTGCCTGGTGCGGTGGTGCGCAGTGTGATGCCAGGTGGCCCGGCGGCGCGGGTGGGGGTGCGGCCCGGCGATCGGATCACGGCGGTGGATGGCCAGCCCGTGACCAACCCCGCTCAACTCACCCAGTTGGTGGAACGCAATGGCGTGGGGCGCCCGATGGAGCTCACACTGCAGCGGCAGGGCCAGACCCTGCAGCTGCAGGTCACGCCAGTGGAGCTCTCCACCTTGATGCGCTCCCGGTGAGCCGGATCAGCTCTCGGCCTCGCGCAGCACTTCTACGCATTGGGTGACGCACTCCCCATCGTCGATGGAGCAGGCGGTGATGCACTCAAAATAGGTTTCCACTGGATCGACACCGTTCACGCCGGAGGATGTGAGCCCCATGGCGAGGAAATCAGCTCCTGTGGTGGTGCTGGCGGCGGCATTGGAGGGATGCGGAACGATGCCCATGGCCAGACCTCTAGGGGGGAAGTCATCAGCGTATGAACGTCTTGCGTCCAAGCCAAGAACAATGAGTTCTCTTGCCTAGGGAAGTGTGAAGTTGTTTTGAGCGGTGGCTGGCTCCGGTGCTGGGATCAGGCGGCTTTCTGTTTGCGCGCTTCGGCTTTCGCTTTCTGTTTGTCGCGGTTGGCCTTGCGCTTGGCGTCCTGTTCGGCGGCCTGGCGAGCGGCCTCAGCGGCGGCAGCTTCCTCTGCCTTCTTGTCGCGGTAGTAGGCGTAATCGCCGCGGTAGACCGCCAGCTCACCGTCGCGGATTTCCACGATCTTGTTGGCCACCCGCGAAATGAAATAGCGGTCGTGGCTCACCACCAGAACCGCGCCTTCGTATTCGATCAGGGCATCCTCGAGCATCTGTTTGGCTGGGATGTCGAGGTGGTTGGTGGGCTCATCGAGCACCACCAGATTGCAGGGCATCAGCAACATCAGCGCCAGGGCAAGCCGCGCTTTCTCGCCGCCGGAGAGCTTGCCCACCTCCTTGAACACGGCGTCGTTGCTGAAGCAGAAGCTGCCCAGCAGGGAGCGCACCTGGGTCTGGGTCCAGTCGGGCACCGCTTCGAACAGCGTGTCGATCACCGTTTTGGAGAGATCCAGGGCTTCGGCCTGGTTCTGCTCGAAGTAGCCGGCGATCACGTTGTGCTCGCCTAGGCCGGCGAAGCCCTCGTCGGGTGTTTCGATGCCCATCACCAGGCGCAGCAGGGTGGATTTACCGGCGCCGTTCGGGCCCACGAAGGCGATGCGATCGCCCCGCTCCACCTCGAGGTTCGCCCCCAGGAACAGGATCTGCTCGCCGTAGCTATGGCTGAGGTCTTTGATTTCAGCGATCAGGCGGCCGCTGCGTGGGGCTGGCGGGAACTGGAAGCGCGGGCCGCTGACGCTCTCGATCGGCGCCTCGATGCGCTCCACCTTGTCGAGCAGCTTCTCGCGGCTTTTCGCCTGGGTGGAGCGGGTGGCGCTGGCGCGGAAGCGATCGATGTAGGCCTGCTGGGTGGCGAGCTCCTTCTGCTGGCGCTCAAAGGCGGCCTGGCCGGCTTCGCGCTCCAGCGCCTTCTGCTCGAGGTGCTGGCTGTAGTTGCCCAGGTAGCTGCGGGAGATCCCCCGCTCGGTTTCCACGATCTGATTGCACACGCGATCGAGGAAGGCCCGGTCGTGGCTGATCACCACCAACGGGCAGGTCTGACCCACCAGGTAATCCTCCAGCCACTGGATCGTTTCCACATCCAGGTGGTTGGTGGGTTCATCGAGCAGCAGCAGATCCGGCTCCTGCAGCAGCACCTTGCCCAGGGCGATCCGCATCTGCCAGCCGCCGGAGTAGTCGCCCACCAGCTGCTCGGCGCCGTCTGGGGTGAAGCCGATCGTGGGCAGCAACTTGTCGATGCGGGCATCGAGCTCGTAGCCATGCAGGCTCTCGAAGCGGCTCTGCAGGCTGCCCAGCTCACGGATCAGCGCATCGAGGTGATCGGGATCCTCGGCGGCCTTCTCCGAACCCATCTCCTCCTCCACCTCGCGCTGGCGGTTCAGCACCTCAGCGGCTTCGCCGAAAGCCTGAAACAGCTCCTGCCGCACCGTGCGGCGCACATCCACATCGAATTCCTGCTGCAGATACACGATCCGCGGATCGCCCTGCTTCACCACCTGGCCGCTGCTGGGCTCCTCCATCCCGGCGATGATCCGCATCTGGGTGGATTTGCCGGCACCGTTCACCCCCACCAGGCCGATGCGATCGCCCGCTTTCACCTCCCAGGTGACATCCCGCAGCACCTCGCCGGTGGGATAGATCTTCGAGACGCGTTCGAGGCGGAGCAAGACAGATGCAGTGGAGGGCGCCTGGGGCCCGGTCCTGGTTGCATCATCTCCCCTGGGAGGTCCGGCCCTGCAGACTGTTTTCTGTCCCCGCACAGCCCGGCGCCATGGTGAAGCGACTCGAACAGGTGGCGGCCCTAGTGGTGGCAGCCGGCCTGGCGATCGTGAGCTACTGGCTGTTCTTCAGCTGGATGGGGGCCGACCGCCGGCCGCGCCGCAGTGCCCTAGAGGCCGCCCCGGGCCTTGAGCAGCCACTGCTTGGTTTCAGGGTCGTCGATGCTGGCCAGGTGGATCTTCACCTCGTCGCGGCTTACGGGCAGCCCCCAGCCGTCGCCCAGCTCGCAGATACGGCTGAGGGCGCCTGAAGGGTCCTGCAGGGCTTGGCGGAACAGCTCCTGGGTGAGCTGCTGATCGCTGCGGATGCGCTCGTAGAGGGCGGGGGCGTTGCCGGCGCTCATGGGCTTGCTAGCCGATGGGCTCACCCTATGAACGCCGGCCGCTTCTGCCCGCGCATCGTGGTGGATCGTGATCTGGCGCTTCAGCGCGTTGGCCGGGCGCACACCCCCAGCACCGCTGGCTTTGCCGCGCCCGTCACCGAGGGCAGCGAGCCGCTCACGCCGCGCTGATGCCACCAGGCCAGGAGAGCAAAGGCCAGGGCTTCACGGTCGCTGTCGCCGATGCCCAGTTCCGCCAGCGGCCGCAGCTGCAGGCCGCGGCAGCGGCGCCGCAGCGCCGTGATCAAGGTGGTGTTGCGGGCGCCGCCGCCGGCGACGAGCAACTCCAGAACCGCGGGACCGCGGGCTAAATCCTGGGCCACCACGGCAGCGGTGAAGGCGGTGAGGGTGGCCAGGGCATCGGCGGGTTCGAGCGGCTGGTTCCGCCGCCGGGCGGCGAGCTCCAGCTCCTCGAGGCGCCGTTCCAGATCCATCTGGCCATACAGCTCCCGGCCTGTGGATTTTGGGGGCGCCTGCTGCAGATAGGGCTCTCGTAGCCACAGCTGCACCAGAGGCTCATCCACTTGGCCCTGGGCTGCCCAGGCGCCACCGGCATCGAAGCGCCGCTCCCCGCCGCTGAACTGGGCGGCTGCCAGATCCAGCAGCGTGTTGGCAGGGCCGCAATCCCAGCCCTGCACCGCAGCGCCGCGATCGGGCCCCGCCTGCGGCGGCAGCAGGGTGAGGTTGGCGATACCGCCAAGGTTGAGCAGGGCTCGCCAGCCACCGATGGCCGGCAGTAGGGCGGCATCGGCGGCTGGCACCAGCGGTGCCCCCTGGCCCCCCAGCGCCAGATCGGCGGCGCGGAAGTCGAACACCACCGGCCGTTGCAGCAGCTGGGCCAGCAGGGGGGCCTGCAGCAGCTGCCAGCTGCTGCCGCGGCGGGCGTCTTGGGGCGGCCGATGCCAAAGGGTTTGGCCGTGGCAACCCACCAGCTCGGCGTTGCCGGCTGGATCGCAGGCCCGGGCCGCGGCGGCCTGCACCTCCGTGAGTGCTTCCCCCAGTTCGATCACATCGGCTGCCTGGATCGATTGGCCCTGGCCGGCGGCGATCAGCCGCAGGTGCAGATCGTGCGGGTAGGGCACGGTGGCGCGGCTCAACAGCCGCCAGCGGGGCCGCCGCGGCGGACCCCTGAATTCCGCCAGCACGGCATCCACCCCATCGGCGCTGGTGCCACTCATCAGACCCAACACCCGCATGGCCACAAAAAAGCCCCCGGTCATTCTCCGGGGGCCTGGGTGATGGGGCGAGCCTCAGTGGCTCACTTGTTGGGCTGCGGAGTCATGCGCAGGTAAGGCTTGATCTCGGTCACGCCCTTGGGGAACTTGCTGCGGGCTTCGTCGGTGGGGATGGAGGGCACCACCACGCAATCGTCGCCGTCTTTCCAGTTCACCGGGGTGGCCACCTGGTGGTGGTCGGTGAGCTGCAGGGAGTCGATCACCCGCAGGATCTCCTGGAAGTTGCGGCCGGTGCTGGCGGGGTAGGTGATCTGCAGTCGGAGCTTCTTGTTCGGGTCGATGATGAAGACCGAACGCACCGTGAGGTTGTTGAGCGAATTGGGGTGGATCATCCCGTAGAGATCGCTCACCTTCTTGTCCTCATCGGCGAGGATCGGGTAGTCGACCGTGGTGTTCTGCGTTTCGTTGATGTCGCAGATCCAGCCGCCATGGCTCTCGGCGGAGTCCACGCTCAGGGCAATGGTTTTCACGTTGCGCTTCTCCCACTCGGAGCGCAGGCGCGACACTTCGCCCAGCTCGGTGGTGCACACCGGGGTGTAGTCGGCGGGGTGGGAGAAGAGCACCACCCAGCTGTCGCCAGCGAAGTCGTAGAGGTTGATCGGGCCCAGCTGGGAGTTCTGGGTGAAATCGGGGACGGTGTCGCCCAGTTGGAGCGCCATGAGCCGGCATGGGAGGAGGCCAGATGTTGACATAGCCAGGGCGGCAACTGACGTCAAGTCAACGGCGTTGGTTCGCTGAAGAGCCAGTCGCGCAGCCCCTCCAGACCGAGCCCGCCGGTGGCCGACACAAACAGCACCTGGCCATCGAGGGTGCGGGCCTGCTGCAGCGCTTCCGCGGGGCAGCGATCGATCTGGTTGCCGATCAGCCGGCGCGGGGTGTCGCTGCCCAGCTCATCGAGGATGGTGTGCACGGTGTTCAGTTGTTCCGCCCAGCCCGGATCGGAGAGATCCACCACCAGCAGCAGCTGATCGGCTTCCAGGGTTTCCTCCAGCGTGGAGCGGAAGGCCTCCACCAGCGGCGGCGGCAGGGCGCGGATGAAGCCCACCGTGTCGGTGAGCAGCAGGGTTTGGGGCGGTCCGCCGGCGGGATCGGGCCGGCTGATGCGGCGGGTGGTGGGATCAAGCGTGGCGAAGAGCTTGTTCTCCGCCAGCACGGCTTCGCCAGCGGCTGGCTTGCTGAGGGCATTCAGCAAGGAGCTTTTGCCGGCGTTGGTGTAGCCCACCAAGGCAAAACGCTGCAGCCCGTGGCGCCCGCTGCGGATGCGGGCCCGGTGCTCCCGCAGCTTCTGCACGTCGCGCTGCAGCTTGTCGATGCGGCGGGCGATGGCGCGGCGATCTTTCTCCAGCTGGGTTTCACCGGGGCCGCGGGTGCCGATGCCGCCGCCCTGGCGCGAAAGGCTCAGGCCGCGGCCCACCAGCCGGGGCAGCCGGTAGCGCAGCTGCGCCAGTTCCACCTGCAGGCGTCCGGCGCCGCTGGCGGCCCGCTGGGCAAAGATGTCGAGGATCAGTTCGCTGCGATCGCTCACCGGCAAATCCAGCAGCCGCTCCAGGTTGCGGGCCTGGGCGGGGGTGAGTTCGCGGTCGGTGACCACGAGTGAGGCCCCCAAGCGCCGGGCTTCCAGCGCGGCCTCGCGCAGCTTGCCTTCTCCCCACAGGGTTTGCGGCGAGCCTGATGCCTTGCGCTGCACCACCAAGCCCACCGGCTTGGAGCCGGCGCTGCGCACCAGCCCCTCCAGCTCGGCGATCTCACGCCGGGCTGTTTCCGGATCGGAGGGGCTGAGCACCAGCAACATCACCTGCTCGATGCCGCTTGGCTGGATGGCCCGGGGCTGCAGCGTGGGGCGCTCCGGCGGGATCCACTGGCAGAGCTCGCTCAGGTCGGCTTCGTGCTGCTGCTGCCAGGGGTGGCTGGGATCGCCGCCGGGCAGATAGGCCGCGGCGCTCCAGAGGCCGCCCGCCCCGGGCTGTTGTGCGTAGCGCAGCCAGAGCTGGGGATCGAGATCGAGCCCCACCACCGCTTCGCTCCCGTGGGGTTCGAGCTGCTTGGCGCGGCCCACGCAGGTGATCAGGCGCAGGTCGCTGCCTTGCCGGCGCGGCCCCCCGGGCAGGCGCTCCAGCAGCCGGCCGGATTGCTCTAGCGGGCCCACCCACAGCAGCCGGCAGAGCCCTCGGCCATCGATCACGAGGCTCAGGGGCAGTTCGAGTTCGCAGCTTTCCGCGGCCAGCCGCTGCAGGCTGAGCAGATCCGCGCCAAACGCTTCAGGGTGACGCCGGTGGCTGAGACGCTCCAGGCGGCGTGTCTGGGCGGGACGTAGGCCGGCGGTGCGGCCCAGGAGGGCGGTTTGCTTCACGGAGGTGTTCCGCCTGGGGTACCGGCGGGCTGCTGCCGCTGGATCAGCACGCAGTGCAGGCCTGCCGCCCGGGCACCGGCTTCATCCTCGGGGCTGTCGCCGATATGCCAGGCCGCGTCGGCCGGCAACGCCAGCAGCTCCAGCGCCCGCGTAAAAGGCCGCGGGTCGGGCTTGGCTGCCCCCACCGCCGATGACACCACCACCGCATCCAACAGCGGTGCCAGCTCCAGCTGCTCCAGCAATCCGTGCAGCCGTTGATCGAAATTGCTCACCACCGCGAGCTTGAGCCCGGCGCTGCGCCACCGCTGCAGATGCTCCGCCACGTCCTCGTACACCTGCCAGGGCTCGGCGCTGGCGTAATAGGCAAAGAGGGCTGGCCCCAGGCCCTCCGGGAGTGGGCCTTCATGGCCGCAGGCCTGGAGGCAGCCATCGATCAGCGCCACCCACCAGGCCTGCTCCGCCTCCAGCAGCGCCTCGCCCTCCAAGCCTGGGAAGGCCAGCGGTGGTGCCGCGCGAAACAACCTCGGAAACACGGCGTTAATCTCCGGGGCCTCCACGTTCAGCCCGTGTTCCGCTGCGAACGCGGCGTAGGTGCTGCCCACGGAACGGCGCAGGCCGATCAGGGTGCCCATCGCATCGAGTAGCAGGCCTTTGGGGCGGCGCGCGTCGGTCATCGAGGCAGTGGTTGAGCGGTGCGTCAGAACCAATCGGCCAGCCAGCCACCGGCCACCCGCAGCTGGTGCTGCAGCCCCGGCATGCGGGCCAGATAGGCCAGGCGCCGCAATTGAAAGGCTGCGGTGCCCGCCAGGGTGATTCCCATGCCGGTCAGGCTGGCCTGGCCGATCCCCAACCCCAGCATTTCGCCTAAATCGCTCCAGATGAAGGGCTGAAGCTCCTCGCCGCGGCGCTGGCGCAGCACATTCGCCGCCACGCAACTGGCCTGCTGGTAGGCCACCTGGGCCGTGGCCGGATGGGCTTCGCCGCTGGCATCCGGGCAGAGGGCGGCATCGCCCATGGCAAACACGTGCTCCGCGCCAACCACACGCAGATCGCCGTGGCAAGGCAGCCGGCCGCGGCTGTCGAGAGCCAGGGCCGGCGTGAGTTCGGGCACGCTTCCCACCACACCCCCGGTCCAGATCACCCCATCACAGCTGAGGGTTTCGCTGCTGTTGCCCCGTTGCAGGCTCACGCCCGTGCCGCTTACCGCCATCACCCGTGTGCCCGTGCGCAGACGGATATCGCGCTTCAGCAGGGCCTGCTGCGCCTGCTCCCGATTGAAGGAGCGGGAGGCGGGCAGGAGCTCTTCCCCCTGTTCAATCAGCTCCACCACAGCTGCTCCCTGCAGCAGATCCGCGAGTTTGCAGGCCAGCTCCACACCACTGGCGCCTGCCCCCACGATGGCGAGGCGTTGCAGCGGCCGCTGCTGCTGCTTCAGCCGTTGCACCAGCTGCTGCAGGCGATCCACATCCGCCAGGCTGCGGAAGCCAAGGCAGTGTTCCGACACGCCGGGAATGCCATAGCTGGTGGGTTTGCCGCCGGTGGCCAGCACCAGTTGGCTGTAGGCGATCCGTTGTCCGCTCTCGGTGCACAGCTGTTGGGCGCTGGTGTCGATCTGGCTAACGCGATCCTGTAGCCACACCACCCCCTTGCCAGCCAGGAGTTCGCTGTAGCTCGGGGCCACTTCCCAGCGCCGCAACTCCTGGCTCAGCAGCTCATAGAGCAGAGGCAGAAATAGGAAGCGCTCCTGCGGCTCAATCAGCATCACCGGCACGTGGGCCGCAGAAGCCGCCAGCTGCAAGGCCGCGCTCAGACCGCCGAAACCGCCTCCTACCACCACAACAGGTTGCTGTTCGGCCTCGGCTGAGGGCACGGCTGCGATCGGGCAAATGGTGTTGCGCGAACCCTAACCAGCAGCTGTGGCAACGGAAGCGATTCCCCTGGCGTTGGAGGATGGGTCGATGACGAGCACCCCGGCCACTTCCCCAGCCGCTTTGGATGAGCAGCAGTGCTGTCAGGCGCTGGAATCCCTCGATGCGCTCGGACGGCTGCGCTGGGGCTTAGAGCAGTTCGGCGATGGCTTTGCCCTCACCACCAGCTTCGGCATTCAGGCGGCGGTGTCGCTGCATCTGATCAGCCAGCTGGATCGCCGGGTGCCTGTGATCTGGGTGGATACGGGATATCTGCCGCCGGAGACCTACCGCTACGCCGAAAACCTGATCGAGCGCCTGGGGCTTCAGGTGCATGTGGCCCAGGCCGAGCTCAGCCCGGCGCGCATGGAAGCGCTCCACGGCCGCCTCTGGGAAACCGGCCGCGTCGAAGACATGGAGACCTACCACCGCATCCGCAAGGTGGAGCCGTTGGATCGCGCCTTGGACACGCTGGCGGTGCGCTGTTGGGCCAGCGGGGTTCGAGGCCGGCAGACCGATCACCGCAGCACGATGCAGCCCCTGGCGCAGATGCGTGGTCGCTGGGCCCTGCGGCCGCTGCTCGCCTGGACCAATAAAGACGTGTTCTATTACATGCAGGAGCACGATTTGCCGCAGCATCCCCTGTTTGAGCAGGGCTACTCCACGGTGGGTGATTGGCA
Source organism: Synechococcus sp. HK05 (assembly GCF_019104765.1). Lineage (NCBI taxonomy): Bacteria > Bacillati > Cyanobacteriota > Cyanophyceae > Synechococcales > Synechococcaceae > Synechococcus > Synechococcus sp. HK05. The sequence continues at coordinate 17,862 of NZ_JAHRXJ010000009.1, forward strand.
TTCCAGTGGTCCCGATGATGGCGGCCTCAGCGGCCGGGCCACCCGCTTCGGCGGGCTCAAGCAGGAATGCGGCATCCATCTGCCCGGGATGGCCGGCGAGGGCATCTGAGTGGGGCGGTTGTTGCTGATCGGCAACAGCCGCTGGCATTGGGCCGAGCGCAGCGGCCAGGGGCTGCAGTGTTGGCATGGCCCGGCCGGAGAGGTGGTGGAATCACCCGACCTTGAGGCCTGGGCGGCCGTGGGATCCGTGCCCCGCGGTGGGGCTGTCGCCTCAGCCCCCAGGGTTGGTTTGGTGGATGTGCCGTTGCAGGGTTTGCCCCCCTGGCTAGGAATCGATCGCGCGCTGGTGGCTTGGGGGGCGTGGCGGCAGCAGCGTCAGGCCGTGCTGGTGGCCGATGCCGGCACCGCGTTGAGCCTCACGCGGGTGGATCCGGAGGGTTGTTTTGCCGGTGGCTTGATCAGTGCTGGGGTGGCATTGCAGCTCAGAGCATTAGCCGCTGCCACAGCCCAGCTGCCCGCTGTGAGCAGCGTTGGGGGTGATCCCGCGCAGGCGGAATCGGCCTGGCCTTCCGCCACGGCCGCTGCCATGGATGAAGGCTGCCGCCGCGCCGTGGCGGCAGCGATTGCTGTTGCCGCGGCTTCCGCCGAGGGCGCACAGCTGTGGCTCACAGGCGGTGATGCAGAGCGGCTGCTGCCGCTCCTGCAAGAGCAGCACCTCAACCCAGTGCACGCGCCGAATCTGGCCTTGGAGGCGATGGCCGCGCTGCCGCTGCTGGGTGGGTGTCGCTGAGCTCAGGCCAGGCCCAGATCACGCAAGATGTCGTCGGCCATGGTTTCGGCTTTCACCTTGGTGTAGGCCTTCTCGATCTTGCCGTCTGCATCCACCACAAAGGTGTGGCGCATCATGCCCATGTATTCACGGCCCATGAATTTCTTGAGGCCATAGCTGCCGAAGCTCTCCGCCACCGGGCAGGGCTCGGCGTCGGTGAGCAGGGTGAAGGGCAGTTCGTATTTGGTGATGAATTTGTTGTGGCTGGCTGCACCGTCTTTGCTGATGCCGAGCACGGCAATGTTGTGCTGCTCAAAGGCTGACCACTGATCGCGAAAGTTGCAGGCCTCTTTGGTGCAGCCCGGGGTGTCGTCCTTGGGATAGAAGTAGATCACCACGCGCTGGCCCTTGAAGCTGGCCAGGCTCACCGGCTCGCCGTTCTGGTTGGGGAGGGTGAACTCAGGGGCGGCATCACCGATCTGCAGAGCCATGGCCGGGCTTGAACACAATGGCGGGAGCCTAAGGGGCGCGTTGAGCGCAGCGCCGCGGGTGTGGCTGCAGCCGCTGGCGCTGGATGAGGCGGGGCCCTGGGCGATCAGCGCGGTGGAACAGGCTTGGAGTGCCGTGCTGCCACCGGCGGTGCAGCAGCGCTACCGCGCCAGCCGCCATCACCTGCGCGTTCGCCTGGCCGAGCTGCTGCAGCTGCGGCCTGAGGCGGTGCCGCTGCACAGTCCCCCAGGGCAGGCCCCAACTCTCGAGCAGGGGTTGGGTTGCGTGAGCCTGAGCCATAGCCGGGATCAGCTGCTCTTGGCCTGGTCGCACTGGCCCATTGGTGTGGATCTGGAGTGGCAGCAGCGGCGGATTCAGGCGGAGCTGCTGGCGCGTCGGTTTTTCCCGTCGCAGGAGTGGTTGCAGCTGCAACGTCTCGCTCCGCCGCAGCGAGCGGCCCAGGTGCTCGAGAGTTGGGTGCGCAAGGAGGCCGCCATCAAATGGCAACGCAGCAGCCTGGCCTCGGACCTGCGCCATTGGCGATGGTGCGCTGATCGCCAGCGCCTGGAGCATCTGCTTGAGGGTTGGCAACCGCGCAGCGTGTGTGAGCGTCGTAACGGCTGGTTGTGCGCTGTGGTGGGGGAGGCAGCTGAACAGGCGATCTGGGGTTAACGTCCGGCCGTTCCCAGGTCTGAGCAGGCCCCCCATGCCCATGGCCCTGCGCTGCAGCGTGCTAGCTCTGCTGAGCCTGTTGGGGGTGGCCGGGCTGGCCCAATGGCGCCTGTTGCCGCCTCTGGCCATGCGCACCGGTGCATCCACCGATCGGGTGTTGGCGGATCTGGCTGCCCAGGAGGCCCTGCAGGATGGCCGCGCCAGAGCCACGGAGGCGTTGGGGCAGTTTGTGGGCGGCCAGATCACCCGCTACTTCTGGGGCAGTTTCACCGGCTATCTCGACGTGCTGGGCCTGGAGACCCCGGAAGGCATGGAGGCGCGCATCCGCGAAGCCCCCGACCAGGTGCAGCTGATGTTGATTCCCAGAGGTGGCGACGAGCGCTACGTGGCTCAGGTGCAGGCTGAAGACAACGTGCCTCGTGGTGTGGCCTGCAGTGGTCGCGGCGAACCCGCCGCCTTCCGCTACGAGCGCGATGCTCTGCACTGTCCCCCCGGATGGACCGCCCTGGAGCTCCCCGCACGCCGCGGCGCGGGACAGCGCAGTTGAACGGCTGCGTTAGCCAGCTCCCTGTTTTTCGATAACCGATTCTTAAATCAACCCGCAGATGGCCCATGGCGGACGGTCCTCGTCGCCATACCGGGAGAGTCATCCTCTGCACAACCATGCGCAAGGTTCTCCTCCCCTTGGCTGGCGCTGGTGTCCTGCTCGCAGGCCTCTCGGCCCAGGCCATTCCCCAAGGGCCTACCACCATCAATTCCGATCAGGCTGGTGTGCGCTACGGCGCTCCCACCTTCATCCAGCAAGGTCTCCCCACCCAGACCGCTCGCGCTGTCACTCAGGGTTTTGTTCGCTCCAACACCCTGCTGCCCCTGGGCGGCACTGAGGTGATCGACAACCCGGTTCCCAAGGATCTGAAGGATCTTTCGGGCTGGTCACGCGATGAGCTGCAGGCTGGCCTGCAGAAGGAATACGACGTCGACGTGGCTGCCGTGGCCCGTTTCCTCTATTCCGAGAAGGGTGAACAGTTCCTGTCTGAAAGCATTCAGCAGAACAACTACACCCCCTACTACAGCCAGAGCCACAGCCTTCAGGCCGTGCGCAGCGCGATCATTCTCGACTCGGCCGATGGCAAGCTGTCGAGCTACGGCATGATGTCGAATCTGCCCACCGATCAGCGTCTGCAGGGCGCCATGAAGGTGTGCGATGTGAGCGATGCGTCCAATAGCCAGCGGGCGACCTCCCTGCTCAGCTGGTACATGAACACCCCGGCTTGCATTGCGGCCTACACCGCTGAAGCTCCCGAAGCACCCAAGCCTGCTCCCGCGGTGCGCGGTCTTTGGTGATCGGGTCGAAATCAGTTTCGGGTTGATCGGCCTTCCGGCCTCCGCTCCAGGAGCGGAGGCCGGCTTTTTCTGGAAAAAATCTGAAGGCTGATGGCCGGCCTGGATCCAGGCGCCATACCGAGGAGGCCCCATGTGGCAGAGGTGATCTCTGCCTGATTCCAATGTTGAAGGCTCTCCTTCCCTTGGCCGGTGTTGGTGTTGTGCTGGCCGTTGGACCGGCTCAAGCGATTCCGCTCACGGCTCGTACGGTTTGTGTGAATTGTCTTGGGCCTCGTTCCAATACGCTTTCGCCGATTGGCGGAACCCCAAGAATTGACAATCCAGTTCCTAAGAATCTCACGGATCTCTCTGGTTGGAGTGAGCAGCAGCTGGAGGCAGGATTGCAGAAGCAGTACGACGTAGGCGTTGTTGCTGTGGCGAACTTCCTTTACTCCTCCAAGGGTGAGCAGTTTCTTCTGAATAGCATTCAGCAGAAAAACTACACGCCTTATTACAGCCAGCAGAAGAGTCTTCAGGCTGTCCGCAGTGCCATCATTCTTGATTCTGCGGATGGCAAGCTATCCAGCTACGGCATGATGGCGAAGCTGCCCACCGATCAGCGTCTGCAAGGTGCCATGCAGGTGTGTGATGTCAATGACATCAATAACAGCCAGCGCTCCACCTCATTACTGAGTTGGTATATGAATACGCCCGCCTGCATCTCGGCCTACACCGCTCAGCAGGCCGAGGCCCCAGCCAGTCCTGCGCCTGCGGTGCGCGGTCTTTGGTGAGATCAGCAGCTACGGCGAGCGATCAGTCGTTGATGCTGAAGCCGCTGCGGTAAGCGGCATCCCACACGCTGCTGGAGTTCGCGCTCCAGCAGCTTCAATTGGGCAGATTGGAGCAGCTGGCTCAATCGCTGGCGGTAGGTCGCCTGGGCGCCGAGCCAGCGCTCGATCACTCCGGTCGTGAGCTTGAGCTCGAGCGGTTCTTCCCAGCTCTGCCAGCTCACGCTCCAGCCGCGTTGTTCCAGACCTATCTGCAGATCGCCGCGATCCGGTGGTGTGTTGAGCCAGGTTTGCTCCATCGCCAGGAGGGGTTCCAACACGCTGCGCAACTCAGCTGATGCATCCGCGAGGGCGAGCAGGGCTGCGGCGGGTCCGAGAACGGGCTGGCTGAACAGCAGCCGCATCTGGGCCTTCGGCGCGGCGAGTTGGTTGAGTTGGTCGAGAGTGGCGGCGAGTTGGACCCCGCTCTGTTCCCGGAAGGGGTGCCGCGCCGCGATCCACTCAAACGTGGTGCCTGTTTCCAGGGCTCCAGCCAGATCCTGAGTGCTGCAACCGATCACGCGGGGCTGCCGGAGGGCATCAAGCACGCGCAGCTGGCTGTGCAATCGCTCCGCATCGGCGCTTTGGTTGCACTGGATCACGACCCCGCCCTCGGGGGTGTGTTGCAGCGGATCCAGCGCCCAGAGCAAGGAGCGCGCTTCGAGGATCAAGACCCGGTCGTGGCGTTGCCAGTGGGCCTCGTCCCAGAGCTGGCTACGCAGCTGATCAAGCCGTTCCCCCTCGCTGCCCAGCTGGCGTTGTAACCAGCGCTCCAGGGCTGGATCGTCGGGGCTGCTGCTCAGCACCTCACCGAGTTCCGCTTCATGTTCCGCGGCCGCGGCCAGCTGGGCGGCCCGACGTTGCTGCAGTCGTTGACGGCGTTGCCCCTCCCAGCCCAGTGCTCCGGGTTGCCAGAACACCTGTCCCTGCAGGGTTGTGGGTAGATATTGCTGGGCCACCCAGTGTTCGGCGTAGGCATGGGGGTAGCGGTAGCCCACCCCATCGCCGAAGGCCTTCCCATCGCGGTTGGCGTCGCGCAGATGCGCGGGAACCTCCTGGCGGCTGCTGGCCTTCACGCTTTTGAGGGCATCGAAGAAGCCGAGCAGGCTGTTGCTCTTGTCGGCGCCGGCCAGGTAGAGCGCCGCTTGAGCCAAGGGATAGAGCCCCTCCGGTAGCCCCACCCGTTCGAAGGCCGCGGCACAGGCCTCCACCACCACCATCGCCTGGGGGTCGGCAAGGCCGATGTCTTCCCCGGCGGAGATCAGCATGCGGCGGAAGATGAAGCGGGGGTTCTCGCCGGCCTCCACCATGCGTGCCAGCCAGAACAGAGCCGCATCGGGGTCGCTGCCCCGCAGCGACTTGATGAAGGCACTGATGGTGTCGAAGTGGGCGTCGCCCTGTTTGTCATAAAGAACCGCCCGCTGCTGGATCGATTCTTCGGCAATCGCCAGATCGATCTGGATCACGCAACTCGCGTCAGGCTCGGTGGTCTCCACCGCCAGCTCCAGCGCATTGAGCAGGCTGCGGGCATCACCGCCGGCCACGTCCACGAGATGGTTGGCGGCCTGATGGCTGATCACAACCTGCCGGTTGCCATAGCCGCGCTCCGGATCGCGCAGGGCCCTCTCCAGCAATTGATGCAGGTGCCGCGGCTCCAGTGGCTGCAGTCGGAACAGGCGTGAGCGGCTCACCAGAGCCTTGTTCACTTCAAAAAATGGGTTTTCGGTGGTGGCGCCGATCAGGGTCACGGTGCCGTTCTCCACCCAGGGCAGCAGCGCATCCTGCTGGGCGCTGTTGAAACGGTGCACTTCATCGATGAAGAGCAGGCTGCGCAGCCCGTGCTGCTCCAGGCGTCGGCGCGCTTCATCCACCTCCGCTCGCAGGTCTTTCACCCCGGCAAGCACAGCGTTGAGGCTGCTGAAGTGGGCGCGGGTGGTGGTGGCGATGATCTTCGCCAGCGTGGTCTTGCCCACACCAGGCGGCCCATAGAGGATCAGGTTGCCGACACGATCAGCCGTGATGGCTCGCCGCAACAGACGTCCTGGTCCGAGGATGTCCTCCTGGCCCTGAAAGTCGTCGAGGCTGCGAGGGCGGAGCCGATCAGCCAGGGGAGCCAGGTTCTGGCGCAGCTGCTCGCCGCGGTGGCTGAACAGATCGCTCACGCCTTGTGTGGTGCTGCTGGCATCATCCAACGGCAGCGACCTAGGAAATGCCGCAAAACCGGCTAACTTGCGCAGCACTGACTGACATGTTGTGCGGCGCGGCCTTCTCGCTCTCCCCCTGCCTGTCTTGCTCCTCGCCGCCTGCGGTAGCAAGCCACCAGCCCCCAAGCTGATGTCGGTCCAGGTGGCCACCATCGCCGAGGGTGACTTCAGCCCCTCGATCGATGTGGTGAGTGAGCTGAGCTCCACCGCTGATGTGGCGCTACGGCCCGAAACCGATGGACGTGTTGTAAAAATTCTTGCGACCCAGGGTCAGCGGGTCAAGGCTGGTGATCCGATTCTTGTTCTTGACAACGTTCAGCAGACCGCAGCCCTTGATGCCAGCAAAGCCGAGGCCCGTAAGGATTTCCTCAATGCTGAACGTTATGTTTTTCTCAATCAGCAGGGAGCCGTCTCCACGCGAGATCGTGACTATTACGTTACCAAGGCGATTCAAAGCCGCGATCAGGTGAAGGCCAACGCTGCAACCTTGGGCTACAAATATGTCACAGCACCCATTGACGGTGTGATCGGCGATCTTGACCGCGTGAAATTGGGAGATTATGTGCGTCAGGGTCAAGCTATCACCGGAATTGTGGATAATTCCACCCTGTGGACTCTCATGGATGTGCCTGCCACGCAGGTTTCAAAAGTGGCTCTGGGTCAAACAGTGCAGCTGACAACCCAGTCCAACCCCCCGGTGAAAGGTCAGGGAAAGGTCGTCTTCATCTCCCCTTACTTCGGGTTCAGTGGCACTGACAAATCGCCCAATACGGTGCTGGTCAAAGCCACATTCCCGAATCTCACCGGACGGTTGAAAACAGGGCAGTATGTGAAAAACAAAATCATCACGGGGTCCACCCGCGAGCTCTCAGTTCCGGTAACGGCTGTGCTCATGCAAGCGCAGCAGCCGTTTGTTTACCGCCTGGTGACGCTCTCTCAGGCTCTGCCGAAGATCAAGGCTTCTACCCAGATCCCCGATGCGCAGAAGCAGAAGCTTGAAAAATTGCCACCAACCACTCCAATCGTTGTGCAGACGCCAGTCAAGCTGGGGCCCTTGCAGGGCAACAACTACCCAGTCCTCTCTGGGTTGAGCAGCGGTGATCGTGTGGTGACCAGTAACACGGCCCTGCTGCGAACAGGGATTCCAGTGAAGCCCGTGTCGTCGCCTAGCGCTGCAGCGAACTGAGGTCAGCCATGTCGTTCTCCGATAATTTCATCAAGCGGCCTGTTCTGACCACCGTTTGCAGCATTTTGATTGTGTTGGTGGGGGTGATTGCGATCCCCACCTTGCCGATTGCCAACCTCCCCAATATTGCGCCACCGCTGATCCAGGTCACCGCCAATTACAGCGGTGCCAATTCATTGGTGACGGAGCAGGCGGTGACCAACCCCTTGGAACAACAGATTAATGGTGTTCCGGGAGCTGCGTATATCTCCTCCACAAGCAATATGGAGGGCCAGAGCATTATTCAGGTCTATTTTGATGAGACAACGGATATTGATATTGACCAGGTTAATGTTCAGAACAGGGTTTCGTTAGCTATGCCGCAGCTGCCTTCTCAGGTAGCTGCAACCGGTGTGTCTGTCCAGCAGAGCACCCCTTCCATTCTTCTTGCGTATCAGGTCTCGTCGAGTGACGGCCAGTTTGATGCGGCTTACCTGAATGGCCTGGTTTATGAGCAGCTCTATTACCCCTTAGAGCGTGTTCCTGGTGTAGCGAATGTGAATATTCTTGGGGGCACCAACCCTGCCTATTGGCTCAACGTCGATCCGGTCAAGCTTGCTTCCAACAAGATCACGGCGACGGATGTGATCAATGCGGTGAAGTCCCAGAACAGCACGGCCATCGGTGGTCTTGTCGGCGGGCCACCTGCTGCGGGCGATCAACTGTATACCTATCCGCTGCTGGTTGAAGATAATGGTAACTTGATGTCTATTGAGGCATTTAATAAGTTGATTGTTGGCAGGAGTCCTGCTGGCAATGTTCTTCTGCTCGAAGACGTAGGCAGTGTGTCCTACGGGTTCAATAATTACACCACCTCTGCGGTTAACACTGAAAACCACCCCGCGATCACGGTTGCGGTTTTCCAGACTCCAGACAGCAACGCTCTCGATGTTGCTGATGCTGTTGTTCAGGAGATGACCTCCTTCGCGGCTCAGGTCCCACCCGGTGTCACTGTCACTCAGGTCTACAACATTGGCCAGTTCATTGAGTCTTCTGTTGAGGGCGTGGTTGATGCCCTTGGGCTTGCCATTGTTTTGGTGCTGCTGATTCTGTTCCTGTTCCTTCAGAACTGGCGCGCCACGGTTGTGCCGAGTTTGGCGATTCCCATTTCATTGGTGGGTACATTTGCCTTTATCAAGGTGTTTGGTTTCTCCATTAACCAACTCACCTTGTTGGGTTTGGTGCTGGCGACCGGCCTTGTGGTGGACGACGCGATTGTTGTGATTGAAGCTGTTTCCAAAAATATTGAAGCTGGCATGAAGCCTCGGCAGGCTGCTTTGGCCTGTATGGGTGAGCTGTTTGGTGCGCTGGTGGCGACAGCCTTGGTGTTGATGGCTGTGTTTGTGCCTGTGGCTTTCTATCCAGGAAGTATCGGCATCATTTATCAGCAGTTTGCTCTCACGATTGCGTTTTCGATTGCTATCTCAGCTTTCAATGCGCTCACCTTCTCTCCAATGCTGTCTGGCCTAATTCTGCGTAGCGGCACTCCCCCCGAGCCTCGTGGTTGGGGGTGGCCAGTGGCTGGTGTGATTGTGGGTCTTGCTTTTGGGCGCTTTAGCTCGGCTGCTTTCGGCAATTGGACCTATGTGCTTGGGGTGGTTGTTGGTGGTTTGGCCGGCGCCAATTTGCCTCTGATCTTTAAGCGGTTCAACGCCTTTTTTGAGCGTTTGCAAGCGGGCTACGCCAAGCTTGTTCAGGCCCTCATCAGCCGCCGCCGCATGGTGATGGCTGGCCTGGGTGGTGGCATCGTGCTCACAGCATTGGCTTTCACGGCCCTGCCCCAGGCCTTCATTCCTGATGAAGATCAGGGTTACATCCTGGGGATCTATCAGCTGCAAAACGGTGCATCCTTGAGTCAGACCCAGAAGATGGGCACTCAGATCGCCAGCATTCTCAAGGAAGAGGATGACGTTCTTTCTGCAGCTGTAATTAGTGGCTACGGGTTCAACGGCTCAAGCCCTGACCAAGGCACGATCATGGTGGGCCTCAAACCGCTTGAGGAGCGCTCTGGCCAGAAGAACAGCTCCTTTGCCATCGCGGATCGCCTCAACGCAAAGTTGTCCCAGCTTGATGCTGGTTTGGCCGTGATCGGTCAGCCGCCAGCCGTTCCTGGCTTCTCGGCCCAGGGCGGCTTCTACTTCCAGTTCAATGACCTCAGCGGCAACTATTCCTTCAACCAGCTCAACGACCAGGCCAAGACGTTGATCGGAGCCGGTCAGGCCAGTGGTGAGTTTTCTTCGCTTTACACCCAGTTCATCCCCAGTGCTCCGGCCTTTGATCTCAAAATTGACCGCTCTTTAATGGGCGCGCTCAACGTGGACTATGCCGAGGCGATGAGCACCATCGCTGCTTTGGCTGGCGGCAGCTACACCGGGCTGACGTATGAAAATGGACAGGTGCGCAATGTGTATGTGCAGTCTGTGGATGAGCAGCGAGCTGAGATTGAAGATATCCTTAGCTACTACGTGAAGAGTCGTAGCGGTGATTTGGTGCAGGTGTCTCAATTTGCTGAGGCCAACCTCAACAGCGCTCCTCCAATTATTAGTCACTACAATCTCTACCGCACGATTCTCGTGCAAGGTGCGCAGGCGGTTGGGAAGAGTTCTGGTCAGGCTCTCGATGCCATTCAGAACCTGTTCCAAAAGCAAAACTTCACCAACATCGGCTATGCCTTCACTGGTTTGGCTGCTCTCCAGCTCTCTGCCGGTAGCGCCAGCATCCTGGTATTTGGCCTCGGCATCCTGATCGTATATCTGGTGCTTTCCGCTCAATACGAGAGCTATGTCACCCCTGTGATCATTCTGATGACAGTGCCCCTGGCGATGCTGGGTGCATTGGCCTTCCTTGCCATCCGTTCGATTGATCTCAACATCTACGCCCAGGTTGGCCTGGTGACCCTGATCGGTCTGGCGGCGAAGAACGGCATCCTGATCGTGGAAGTGGCCGAACAGCACCTGGAATCCGGCATGTCGGCGATTGAGGCGGTGATTGCCTCCGCTGAATCCCGCTTGCGTCCGATCCTGATGACGGCGATTGCTGCCCTGGCCGGCTTCCTGCCGCTGGTGGTGGCCAACGGCGCCGGTGCTCAGAGTCAGCAGTCGCTGGGTACGGTGATCTTCGGCGGACTGGTGGTCGCCACCGTGCTCTCGCTGGGCGTGGTGCCTCCCTTCTATGTGGTGATCAAGAAGCTGGAGGAGCGTTGGTTCGGCCCTGAGCAGCCTGAGGAGGCCTGAGCTATCACCAACCTGCATCGCCTCAGCAGTCACCAGCGGCTGCTCACGCTGGGAGCAACGACCGCCCTCCTGGCTGGGTGCAATCTCAGGCCCAAGCCACCGGCTGCTGTGCCGGTGAAGTTGGCACTGGTCCAGGAGGCGCGCTTCAGCGATGCCATCGACACCGTGAGCACCCTGGAGGCCAACGAGCTGGTGCAGTTGGCTGCCCAGGCGTCGGGCCGGATCCAGCAACTGCCGATCTCCCAGGGCGATGTGGTGAAGGCCAATCAGCTGTTGCTGGTGCTTGATCAGGCCCAGATTCGGGCTGAATTGGCAGATCTTCAGGCCCAGGAGCAGAAGGCGAAGCTCACCTGGGAGCGCTATGAGTTTTTGGTTCCCCAGGGTGCGGCCACTGCGCAGCAGCGTGATGAGTTCAAGGCGCAATACATCGCTGCGAAGCAGGCTGTGATTGCCCAGCAGGCCGATCTGGCCTACAGCAATCTGCGCTCTCCCCTGCCCGGCATCGTGGCTGATGTGCAGGTGAAGATTGGCGATGTGCTGCGGGCCGGTGATCCCTTCACCAAGCTGATCAAGAACAACACGCTCATGGCCCGGGTGGAAGTTCCTTCCACCTATGCCGATCGCATTCGCGTGGGCTTGCCGGTGGCGCTGAGCATGCCCGGCACCAATCGGCTGCTGGCGGAGAGCCGCGTGAGTTCCGTGGATCCCACGGTCACCGCTGGTAATCAGGCGCTGTTGGTGAAGGCCGTGTTCCAGAACCCTCAAGGCGCGCTGCGCAATGGCCAGCGGTTGCGCACTCGGCTGGTGCTCGATAGCCGTGAGCAGCCTGCTGTGCCGTTTGCCGCTGTCACGCAAACGTCCGGGCAGAGCTTCGTGTGGCGGGTGGGCAGCCTCAAGGAGCTGGAGGCCCAGCCTGGTCGCGCCCCGCTGGAGAAGTTGCGGCGCTTGCCAGCGGGCACCCGCTTCGCCCTGCAAACCCCCGTGAAGTTGGGTTCCATTCAAGACAACCGCTACCCCGTGCTTTCCGGTGTGGACGCGGGCCAGAGGGTGATCACGACCAATCTGCTCAAGCTCAGACACGGCATGCCTGTTCAGGTCGTCGACTGAGGCCGCGCCATGTCTGCATCCAATCAATTCATCACCAGGCCGGTTCTCACCACGGTCTGCAGCTTGCTGATCGTGATCGCTGGCCTGATCGCCATCCCGATCCTGCCGATCGAGAACCTGCCGGATATTGCGCCTCCCACCGTGAAGGTGCGCGCCACTTACACCGGCGCTGATGCCGTGTCGGTGGAGCAGGGGGTCACCTCCGTGCTCGAGCAGCAGATCAACGGTGTGGAGAACATGGATGTGATCACATCCACCAGCTCCGCCGATGGGGTGAGTGCCATCAGCGTGGCCTTCAACAGCGGCACCGATGCGGATATCAATCAGGTGAATGTGCAGAACCGGGTTGCTCTGGCGGAGCCGCAGCTGCCGGAGGAGGTGCGGAAGGCCGGCGTATCGGTGAACAAGGCTTCCAACTCGATTCTGCTCGTTTACAACTTCGGCAGCGAGAACCCAGATCAGATCGCCTACAGCGCCGAAACGATCAGCGGCCTGCTGGATCTCAATCTCACCGATGCGATCAAGCGGGTGAAGGGGGTTGGCGATCTCACCTATTTCGGTAACCGCAAGCTGGCCTTCCGCCTCTGGCTCGACCCGGAGAAGCTCACGGCCTACGGCCTCAGTTCAACGGATGTGGTGTCGCAGCTCACAAGCCAAAACCGATTAGTGCCTGCGGGTCAGGTGGGCGGTGAGCCCTCGCCGCAAGGGCAGGAGTTCACCTTCACGGTGCAGCTGCAGGGGCGCTTGCGCAGTGTGGAGGAGTTTGAGGATCTGATCGTCCGCACCGGCGACGACGGCGGCCTGGTGCGCCTTCGTGATGTGGGCCGTGTGGAGCTGGGTGGTGAAACCTATGCCGTGAGTGCTACGGACATGCAGGGGGTTCCGTCTGTGGGCCTGGCGGTGTATCAGCTCAGCGGCAGCAATGCGCTTGAGGTGTCGGCCGGTGTGAAGCAGGTGCTCGACGACTTCGCGGCCCGCATGCCGGTGGGTATGAAGATGGAGAAGATCTACGACAACACCGATTTCATCTCGGCCTCGATTCAGGGCGTGGTGAATTCCCTGCGTGATGCCGTGGTGCTGGTGGTGTTGATCCTGTTTCTGTTTCTGCAGAACTGGAAGGCCACGCTCGTGCCAGGTATCGCCATCCCGGTGGCACTGGTGGGCACCTTCGCCCTGGTGCTGGGTTTCGGTTTCTCGCTCAATCAGCTCACCCTGTTCGGTCTGGTGCTGGCCACCGGCCTGGTGGTGGACGATGCGATCACCGTGATTGAGGACACTTCCACCAAGAAGGCGGAGGGCATGACGGCGCTTGAGGCCGCCAAAGCCACCATGGATGAGCTGTTTTCGCCGGTGATTGCCACCTCGCTGGTGAAGTTCGCCGTGTTTCTGCCGGTGCTGTTCTTCCCTGGTGCCACCGGCACGATTTACAAGCAGTTCGCTGCCACGGTGATCTTCTCGATCGCTATCTCCACCTTCAACGCCCTCACCTTTTCACCGATGCTCTCGGCGTTGCTGCTCGGGCGTGAGTCGCCACCACCGGGGCGGCGCGGTTATGCCATCGCCGGCACTGTGATCGGCTTCATCTATGGGTTGTTGGTGGTGGGCAATGGAGCGGCCATGGCCCTGCTGCCCCTCGCAGCCGGCGGAGCGCTCGGCCTGGTGCTCAGCCGGCTGAGCGGGCGCCCCTTCACCCTGCCGCTGGCTGCCGGTGGTGCGGTGAGTGGCCTGGTGCTGGCCGGTGTCAGCAACCCGTTGCCGGTGCTGCTCTACGCGGCGATCGGTGTGGCTCTGGGCTGGAACACCCCACTGATCTTCAGCCGTTTCAACCGCTTCTATGCCGCTGTTGAGGTCCGCTACGCCGCTGGCCTGGCTTGGGCCCTTGAGCGGCGGCGGCAGGTGATGGGAGCTCTGGCTGGTGGGGTGCTGCTCACGGCCATTGCCTTTCAGCTGGTGCCCGGTGGCTTCGTTCCGATCGAAGATCAGGGCTATGCCATCGGTTTCGTGCAGGCGCCCGAAGGTGTGTCCACCCAGGTGACCGAGCGGATCAACAGCCAGGTGGCCGCTGTTCTGCGTAGTGAACCCGATATCACCGCCGCTTCGGTGTTCAGTGGCGCCAGCCTGGATGGCAACAGCCCCAACAAAGGCTTGTTCTTCTTTGGCACGCGCAACTGGTCAGAGCGCACCAAGAGCGACCAGAGCATGGGGGCGATCGTGGAGCGCCTCAATCGCAAACTGGCGGCTGAGGTGGATGGCGCCCGCAGCTTTGTGGTGGAGCCACCGGCGATCCCTGGCTATGGCACGGGCGGTGGCTTTGAGTTTCAGCTGCTGGATCAGAGCGGTGGTGCCTACAGCCTGCCGCAGTTCTATGCCAATGCGCAGCAGATCATCGAGGCTGCCAATAGCGATGCCGATCTGCAACGGGTGTACACCTTGTTTGCACCGGAGTCGCCCCAGATCGCAATCAAGGTGGATCGCGACCGTATGGCGGCGTTGAACGTTGACTTCGGTGCCGCGATGCAGTCGTTCAGCGTGAATTTTGGTGGGCTGTATGTGAACGACACCTTCCAGGAGGGCAAGGTGCGCCGGGTGTATGTGCAGGCCCAGCCGGATAGCCGAGCTACTCCCGAGCAGCTGGCGGCTCTCTACGTGAAGGACCGTACCGGTGAGCAGCAGATCCCCCTGGCTGAATTCTTCACGGTTGAGCAGGTGGTTGGGCCCAGCGTGGTGCCCCACCTCAACCTCTACCGCTCGATCAAGATTGAGGGGACACCGGCCTCCGGCAAGAGCTCGGGTCAGGCGATCAAGGCGATGAAGCGCCTGTTCACAGCTCAGGATGCCCAGGGGCTCGGCTTCGACTGGACCGGGATTTCCCGGGAGGAGGTGAAGGCCGGTGCCCTGGCCGTGGTGATCTTCGCCCTCGGCATTCTGGCGGTGTATCTGGTGCTCTCCGCCCAGTACGAGAGCTATACCGACCCGCTGATCATCCTGATGACGGTGCCCACCGCCATGCTTGGTGCTCTGGTGTTCCTGGCCCTGCGCGGTGAGGTGCTGAACGTCTATGCCCAGGTGGGCCTAGTGATGTTGATCGGTCTGGCCGCGGGTAACGGCATCCTGATTGTGGATCTTGCGAACCAGCGGATGGCCGCTGGTGCTTCGGCCCTGGAGGCGGCCCGCTTCGCCGCCAGTTCCAGGCTGCGGCCGATCTTGATGACGGCGATCTCGTCGCTGTTTGGCTTTCTGCCGCTGGTGTTTGCGAGTGGCGCGGGTGCACGCAGCCAGACCTCGCTGGGCGCTGTGGTGTTCGGCGGTCTGCTGATCGCCACGGTGTTGTCGCTGTTTGTGGTGCCGGTGTTTTATGTGGTGATGAAGAGCCTGCTGGCCAGGTTTGATTCATCCCAGCCCACAGCCACGGGGCTGAACTGATGCCTGATCCTCTGCCCTCGCCGCGTCAGACGGGCCGTTTTGATCCGTTGCGCGTGTTGGCAGCCATGGGCGTGGGCGCAGCCCTGGGTGGAGTGCTGGCCGGCTTGATGCACCGGATCATTCTTCATACGCCGGCCGATGTGCCGGCAACCCGTCTGCGGGCCTTCTACGCCATTCTCGTGGTGAGCGGTGTGCTGGCGGCCTTCGCGATCGAATCGATCCGTCAGCTTCAGGAGGCGAGCCCTGAAGCTGACTATCACCGCCGTCGCCGGATCAGGTGATCGCTGATCAAGTGATCACCGTGGGTCGATCCATCCCCGTGCGGGTCTTGATCTCGGCGAGGTTGTCGATGGCGCTGATCAGATCGCCGAGGGCGGTCTGGGGATCCTGAGCGAGGTTGCCGCTGGGCGGCACATAGCTCTCGAGATACACCCGCAGCGTGGCGCCCTGGGTGCCGGTGCCAGAAAGGCGCAGCACCACGCGGCTGCCATCATCGAGCAGCAGGCGCAGCCCCTGGCCGCTGGTGAGCGAGCCATCCACCGGATCGGTGTAGGCGAAGTCGTCGGCTGTGGCGATGGAGCGGCCTGCGAAGCTCTGGCCCACCAAGCTCGGCTGCATCTCCTTGATGCGGTTGTAGAGGCCGTGGGCGGCATCGCTGGCGATTGCCTCGTAGTCGTGGCGGGAGTAGTAGTGGCGGCCGAAACGGCTCCAGTGCTCCGCCATGATCTGCGCCACCGGCTCGCGGCGCTTGGCCAGGATGTTGAGCCAGAACAGCACCGCCCACAGGCCATCCTTCTCGCGGATGTGGTTACTGCCGGTGCCGAAGCTCTCTTCGCCGCAGAGCGTGATCCGGCCGGCATCGAGCAAGTTGCCGAAGAACTTCCAGCCGGTGGGCGTTTCGAAGCAGGGGATGCCCAGCTCCTTGGCCACCACATCAGCAGCGGCGCTGGTTGGCATCGAGCGGGCCACACCGGAGAGCCCAGCGGCGTAGCCGGGCACCAAGGTGGCGTTGGCGGTGAGCACAGCCAGGCTGTCGCTGGGGTTCACGAAGCAGCGGCTGCCCAGGATCATGTTGCGGTCGCCATCGCCATCGCAGGCGGCGCCGAAGCGGTAGGCGTCGCTGTCCATCAGCAGCTCCGCAAGCTCGTGGGCATAGGTGAGGTTGGGATCGGGGTGGCCCCCGCCGAAATCCTCAAGCGGCACGGCGTTGCGCACGCTGCCAGCCGGTGCCCCAAGCAGGCCCTCCAGCAACCGTTTGGCGTAGGGGCCGGTGACCGCGTGCATCGCGTCAAAGGCGATCGGGAAGTCGCCCTTGAGCAGATCAGCGATCGCATCGAAGTCGAACAGCTTCTGCATCAAGGCGACGTAGTCGTCGACCCCGTCGATCACCTCGAGTTGCAGGTTGCCGATGCTCTGCTGGCCGGGCGTGTCCAGGCTCAGCGCCGTCTCCTCCCAGATGCGATAGCCATCCAGGCTCTGGGTGCAGGCATAGATGGCATCGGTGAGCGATTCCGGCGCCGGCCCGCCGTTGGCGCCATTCACCTTCACGCCGAAGTCGCCCTCGGGGCCGCCGGGGTTGTGGCTGGCCGAGAGGATGATGCCGGCGGTGGCCTGGCTCTGGCGGATCAGATTCGAGGCCGCGGGAGTGGAGAGAATGCCGCCGGTGGTGGTGATGATCCGCGCCACACCATGGGCGGCCGCCATGCGCGCGATCACCCCGATGGCGCGGCGGTTGCCGTAGCGCCCGTCGCCGCCCACCACCAGCGTGCCGCCGGCGATGCCGGGCACCGTGCGCAGGATCGCCTCGATGAAGCTCTCGAGGTAATGGGGCGTTTCAAACTGCCGACTGCTTTTGCGTAGGCCGGAGGTGCCTGGCTTCTGGTCGAGGAAAGGCTGATCGAGCGGGATCTGCTGCACGCCGCTGGTCATCGGGGACTGCCGAGGCGGCACCAAGTTAGTCCGCCTCGATGGTTTCTCTCGCAGCGGAGATCACGCCTCAGCGTTGGCCGCCACCAAAGTTGATCCCACCGCCGCCGGCTGGCTTCGCGGCCGGTGTGTCTGCCGACTCAGGTTTTTCGGAGCTGCGGCACACCAGCAGTAAGCGTTCGGCAGGCTCGCTGATCGCTTGCCGGCGGCTGAAGCTGTTGGTGGAAGCTGGCTGGGCTTTGGCCAGCATCTGCCAGATCAGATCCTTGCAATTGGCCGGAAGCCGCGGGTGATCCATCAGTGGGTCTCCGATCGCGCGGGCTTGCTTGCAGGTTTCGGTGGTGTTCTCCCTGGCACAGGCCAAGGCAGCCAGTTGCACCTCGCGAAGGGTCTCCTGGCTGGGAAATGGCACATAGGGGGCTGCCCGGCCGCTGTGTGGCAGAGCAACGCCAGCCCACACAACCAAGGAGGCCAGTGCCGATGCAGCTGGCGAGGGCCAGCCCCGAAGAGCAGTCATCGCAACCGGAACGATGAGCCCATCATGCAATGGGTTGGATGGCAGCAACAGCTCAACCCAATTCCGTGAGCACCACCAAGACTGGCATCAGCATCAAGGTCACCGCAGCAGCGGCAATCAGCGCAGTGGCTGTGAACATCGCCCCTCCGTTTGCTTGAAATCACCTTAGAAACAAAAAATGGGGTTGCTGTGGCGACGGTCACTGAATGTGTGTGCTGTTTGCCTCACTCCCGCTGCATCCCGCTGCCGCAGCGCCTGCGGTTGTCGTGCAGCTTGCGCTGCAGCTGCGGCGAGATGCCCAGCTCAGCGCCTTTCCAGAGCCGATCGATCTCGCGGGTGAAATGAGCCGCCAGTAGGGGCGAATGGATCAGCAGCAGCACCTCATCGTTTTGATGGGCGGCACTGGGGCTCCAATTGAAGCTCCCTGTGATCACGGTGCGTTCATCCACGATGGCCAGCTTGTGGTGGAGTTTGTCCCCCCGGGTCAGGCGGGGGATGCCCACCCCTTCGGCGGCCTCCTGAAGCGGCCGGTTGCCGGCTTCCAGCTTGCAGTGGCGATCGGCCAAGGCCACGCCGAGTAGATCGAGCACCTCAGAGAAGGAGCGGCTTGCAAAACCGGGATCGGCCAGCAAGCGCAGCTTGACCCCCTTGGCCTGGAGGCTGGCGATCCGATCGGTGAGGGCCTGAGCTGAAAACACGAACAGCGCCAGGTCAAGCCGTTGTTGGGCGGCGGCCAGGGTGCTGCTGATCAGGTTGAGGCCATGGTTCGGATCGCTGCGCGGATGCGGTGCAAAGAGCACATCCACGGGGGTGTCGCCCACCATTGCTCGCATGGCGGGCCCGGATTGTTTGGCGAGCCCGAAGCGGCTGTCGGGCTCCCC
Source organism: Synechococcus sp. HK05 (assembly GCF_019104765.1). Classification (NCBI taxonomy): domain Bacteria; kingdom Bacillati; phylum Cyanobacteriota; class Cyanophyceae; order Synechococcales; family Synechococcaceae; genus Synechococcus; species Synechococcus sp. HK05. The sequence continues at coordinate 36,458 of NZ_JAHRXJ010000009.1, forward strand.
GCCCGGGCCATCGCCCCACATGCGGTTGAAGTCGTCCGCGAATCGCTCAGCCAGCGCTGGGCTCTCCAACCTGAGCAGGTGGTTCACGTTGCCGCGAGTGCGTCGATCCGCCGCATCGCCATGCATCCCAGAGGCGGTGAAGTTGGCTGATCCGGTCACCACCAGCCGGCGATCCACCACCACATATTTGCTGTGCATCAAGCCGCTGCCTTTGCTGCCATCGGCGGTGTCGTCGAGCCAGGGCACCCCACCCGCGTTGAGTAGCGCCACGGCATCGCCGGCCTGTTGCTCCTCCAGGCTCACCACGCCGTCGCGGTTGTGATCGGCGAGCTCCATCAAGAGTTGGCGCCGCTGGCGAGCATGGCCATCGAGATCGGCATCGTGTTGCTCGCTCCATGGGGTGCTGTAGGTGTTTTCGAGCACCACCTTCACGGTCACGCCCCGCCGGTATTGGCGCACCAGGGCTTGGGCGATCGAGGGCAGCGAGAGCTCCTGCACCGCCACCAGAATCTCCTGTTCGGCGGCCTCAATCGCCTGGATCACAAACGCTTCCAGGTTGTCGCCGTTGCGTTGCGTTGCGTGGATCGGGCTGCGGTAGTGAACGCCTTCCCGATGGTTGAAGGCCACCTGGATCGCTTTCGGCAGTTGGAGATCAGGGGGCTTGGCTCCCAACACCCGGCCGGCCTGGCTGCCGCAGCCTTGAAGCAAGCCCAGGCAGAGGCCCAGAGCGGCCGCACAACGCCTCCGATGGGTCATGGATTGCCACCTGTCGTTAACAGGAGCATTCCCCGATGGCTGCAGGCTCAGCCGTGTTCCGGTAGTTCAGAGGTGCGCAACATGGCCACAAACCAGAGGCTGCTGATCACCACAGCCGCCAGGACACCCGCGCCGATGCCCACCTTGGCCATCAGCAGCACCACCAGGAGCGGCAGTGCAACCGCACCGGTGATCGGGGTGAGGGCAACGAGGGCTTTCATCGCCAGACCCTTAGAACCATTCGGCCACAGCCTGGTCGCTGGGATTGCTGTTGTCTTCCGGTGTGGTGCGTTCGAAATCGAGCGTGATGTTGCGCTTCTGCTCCCCATCGGCGGCCACGGCCTCGATGGCATACACCTGCTGGCCATCGCGGAAAGGCACCTGCACGCGGAAGGTGCCATCGCTGGAGAGGGGCACCTCTTCTCCGCCGATGCTGAGCTTGGCGGAGGGATCGGTGGCGCCGTAGACGATCAGCTCGGCATCGGCCACGAGCCAGAAGGAGCGCTGCCGTGGCGCCACCACACCGGAGCCAGATTCGCTGCGGCCGCTGGCCCAAAGGCCGGCACCGGAAGGGTTGAGGCCGGCGCCACTGCTTTGGTCGAGTTCGTGGAAGGCTTCCGAGCCCCGGCCGAGGCGGCGGGTGCCCACGGTGGCGGTTTGGTACAGCCGCTCGTGCAGGCCGTTATCGCTGCTGGGAAGGGTTTGCGGTGCGACTGCGGTGGGAGGTGTGTCGAGCGAGAACGGCACAAATTGGTCGAGGATCTGCTCGCTGGGATGCAGGGCCGGCACCCTGGCCACTGAGGAAAAGGCCAGGGAGATCCAGCCACCACCACTGACGCGGTAGCCGAGCTCCACGCGGTAGTCGCGGTCGCTGAGGGGGACCGGCAGGTACCACTCGGTGGCATGGCTATCCACCGGCACCTCCTGGAGGGTGTGGGGGTGGCTGCCGCCGTTGCTCATGCCGGTGACATCGGCCACTCGCAGGCAGAGCTGGCTGGCGCCGGCCTTAAAGGCCTGCTGACGATCGCGTTCACTGATCTCCCAGAACACGTAAGCCCACTGCGGATCGCGGGGTAGAAACACCACGCGTGTGTCATCGGCCTGTTTGGTGGGTGCGTGCTCTCGCTCCAGGCTTGAGAGGTCGGCTTGGCGTTCGCCGATCGCACTCACCAATTCGTCTTTGGTTTTGCGGCTGTAGAGGGTCACACCCAGCTCGCTGGCCACCTGGCGCAGTTGGCGCAAGGTCATCCGGGCAAGCGATGACAGGGTCTGACTCACAGCGCCTCCGGATTGTGTTCGGGATCAGTCTGACCAACTCTCACAGGTCCGCCCTGATCTTTGATCCTGCAGTCAGGATCCCAAGACTGCGCGGTTGGCGGCGGGCACAAAAAAGCGGGGGTTTCCCCCCGCAGCGTGATGGAGCCTGAAGGGCCGCGGATCTCAGCGGCCGAGGCTGCGGTAGGGCACTTTGGCGAGGTAGTCGATGTCGGCACTGCCGGCGGCGCTGGCACCACGCAGAGCAGGCAGGGTGCGAACCCAGGGCATGTAGTCCTGCGGGAAGCCGCCGCGACGCTGCAGGGAGCGTTCGGGCAGTTTGCGGGCGGTGCCGGTGTACACGATCTGGGGGAAGCCCAGGATCCCGCGGTAGTAGGCGTCGTAGCGAGGGCTGGTGATGTTGAAGGGGGTCTCACCCAGATCACGGCTGCCCACCACGCGGTTGCGGTGGTAGGGAACGGTGTCGTAGCCGAAGGCGTTGAGGTACTCCTCGCTGTCGAGGATGTCGTCAACCATGCCCTTCACCCCGCGGGTCATGAGCACCGCAGACCAGGCGATTTCCTCGGACTTGCCGTGGGTCTGGCGGCCCAGCAGCTTTTCCACCAAGTGGCGGGCCACTTTGTAGTTGCTGTTGAGGGTGTAGAAGCTGCGGTTAAAGGTGTCCGACAGGCAAAGGGAGCGAATGAAGTCGCGCACGGTGATCTGACCGTTACGCAGTTGCGACTCCAGGGTGCGGTCGCGGTCGACCTTGAAGGCGTGGAAGAAGATCTGGCGGTAAGCCGCTTCGATCACGAAGTTTTGGTCTTCGCGATCCATGGCCTTGTCCATGGACGCGGCTTTCGGATCCTCATCCGAACCCACGCGAAGAGGGTCCACACGCGAGTTCTGCGTGGTGGGCGCGTACTTCAGGAGAGGAAGGGCCACTCGAACTTCGGCATCCGTCGCTGGTGATCGTAGAAGTGCCGTCACGGCTCCACTGATCCGCCTTCGGCAGGACTCACAGTCCGTAACGTTCGCAACAGCCCGCTCTCACCAGCCCAGGAGCGACAGGGCTGGTTCATTCGCTGCCGCGCTGTCGGCTGATGCCGAGGCCGCGGGCCGCTCCTGCTGGCTGTCGTCGCAGCGCGTTTCGATGCAGAACGAGGCGTTGTTGGAGAGGCCCTCCACCGTGCTGCTGCGCACGCGCACATTCGGGCCCTGAAAGGCAAAGCGCTCCCACACGCTCATCGTTTCGTACTCGGTGCTCAGCAGCAGGCCGTCGTGCTCATCCATGCAGAAGCGGGAGCTGGCCGGTGCTTTTTCGGCGTAGCCGAGATCGCGCAGCAGGATTCCCTCGCGGCCGCGCTCGTCGGTGGGGATCAGGCCGATCACACTTTCGCCGGTGTGGTCTTCACCGGCTTTGTCCCAGGCCATCGAGGCGCTCCAGCGCACCCAGCAGCCGCCTACAAGGCCCGTTGGATCCTGGCCGTGCAGCTGGGCCAGCTCCACGAGGCGTTGATCGTTGGCGGCTAGCTCTTCCACCACGATCAGGGAGCCGCCCGCCTCGGCGCGGCGATGCAGCAGGTGGTGCACGCTGCGCTGGGAGCGCCAGCGGCCGCAGCTCAGCTGAAAAAAGCTGAGGGCGTTCTCAAGGGAGAGGCTCACGGCGGCGCGGCGGGTGCAGCGATGATCGCAAGCCGCCACCGCCGGTTGAGGTTGTGTTGATCGGTGCTCTGGCTGCGTTGGCTGCCGCGTTGTGTTGGACGCTGGCCAGCAGCCTTTGGCGGCGCCTCCCCACCTCCCTCAGCGGCGCCGAGCTGAATCTGCTGAAAAATTTGCTGGCGCTTGCGATGCTCCTGCCCCTCGTGCTGGGGCGTCCGTGGCCTGCGGCCCACGGCCCGCTGCTGCTGTTGGCGCTCAGTGGTGTGCTGGGGATTGCGCTGGGCGACAGCCTGTATTTCGCCGCCTTGCGCCGGTTGGGCACGCGCCGCACGCTCACCATCGACGCCGGCGGGCCTGCTGTGGCCTCCCTGGGTGGGATGGTGTGGCTGGCGGAGGTGCCGGAGCCGCTCCACTGGCTCGGCCTCGGCCTGATCACCTTGGCGCTGCTGCTCGTGGCTTGGCAGCGTTCGGGCGACGCCCTAACCGGGCGCCTGCAGATGCAGGGTGTGGTGTTGGCCCTGGGGGCGCTGCTCTGCGGCAGCACAGGAGCGCTGGTGTCGCGGGCGGCGCTGCGGGATGCCGCTTTCGATCCGCTGCAGTCGGCTCTGGTGCGGGTGCTGGCGGCGGGCTTGGTGTTGCTGCCGTTGCTGCGGGGTTGGCGAAGCAAGGGCTTGGGCCCGCGGCCTCCGCTCCGGCGCTGGCCCCTGGGGTTACTGGCCACGCTGCTCGGAACCACCGCGGGCATCGCCTTGCAGCAGCTGGCGTTGCAGCGGTTGCCGGGCGGCATTGCGGTGGCACTGTTGGCCACTGCTCCGCTGATGGCTATCCCCTTGGCTCATTGGGAGGGAGATCGGCCTGGATGGCGGGGATGGTTGGCGGCCTTGCTGGCCCTGAGCGGCGTTAGTGCTCTGGTGGCTTGAACGTGTTGCCCAGCCGTTCATCGGCCTGTTGCTGGCCCCAGCGCACCAGGTCGCTGATCTCGAGCGACAGCGGGGGCTTGTGCAGGGCGAGGCCGATGGCTTCCAGCTGAACGGCGGCCTTGGCCAGTTGCTCCACCAACACCGGAATAAAGGTGGGATCCACCGCCAGGTTGGCTTGTTGGTGCGCCCAGGCCATCAGGCCCTCCTGGGCTGGAAAGGCGGTGCTGCCTTGGGCTGCCTGCTGCAGGCAGCGCAGGCTGTGGGCCAGCAGGCGCAGGTGGTGACGCTCCAGCGCTGGAAGCAGCGTGCTCTCCAGCTCCTGAAGGTCGTTCTCGCTCAGCACGGCTGCAGCAGAAATCCGCAGGAGTGGCCGCCATCGAGCAGCCAGTGCACCCGCTCCACGGCGCAGTCGGGGAAGGTGTGCCGAATCAGTTGCAGCTCCTGGTCGCACACGCAGGGGAATTGTTCAGCGATCTTCATCACCGAGCAGTGGAATTCGCTGATCACCCAGCCCGCGCCATCGGGATTGGGGCGGTACTCGGCCACGTACCCCTCGCGCCGGCGCAGATCCACCAGCCGCTCGAGGCGTTCCTGCAGGGTGCCTTCGCCGATCAGGCGGCGGTAGTCGGCGGCTTTTTCAGAGGCCTGACGCTGCAGCAGCTGATCCACCATCTCGGTGGGCAGGCTGGTGGCCATGGAGCTGAGCAGCCCCAGGGCGAAATGTTCGCTGCCGTTGGGGAACTGGCGGCGGCCAGCGGCTGTGAGCCGCCAAAGGTTGGACGGGCGCCCAGGCCCTTCGGGCGCCGGGCTGGCTTCCACGAGCCCTTCTTCTTCCAAAGAGCGCAAGTGGCGCCGCATCACTTGGACTGACACGCCAAGAGATTCAGCCAGTTGCGCCGCGGTGATTTCACCCTGACGCAACATCAGGGTGAGCGCTGCCTCTCGGGTGGGTGCCTGCGTGGAGGCGCTCATGGCCAACTCTCTACCACCACACCATGCCACGCCTGTTCGGGCGCTGACGAGTGGACCGTGCTGGTGCGCCCACACGTCACAATGCAGCGTCACCCCCGGGTGCCGCCCGTGTGCTTTAGGGTCAACTTGCGAAACATCTTGGTTTCGTAACTGCGGTTCCGCAACTGCTGGCCAAGCCCGCACGGGCCCAACGCTCCGCCTCGCCTTTGCCCTCATGTCTGAAGCTCCTGCCTCTCAAGCCAGCGACAGCCTTGAGGTGATCCGCAAGTTTGCGGAAACCTATGCCCAGCGCACAGGTACCTATTTCTGCAGCGACCCCAGCGTGACGGCAGTCGTGCTCGAGGGTCTGGCCCGCCATAAAGACGAGCTCGGTGGTGCCCTGTGCCCCTGCCGCCATTACGAAGACAAGGAGGCCGAGGTGGCCCAGGCCTTTTGGAACTGCCCATGCGTGCCAATGCGTGAGCGCAAGGAGTGCCACTGCATGCTGTTCCTCACCGAAGACAACCCCTTCCGCGGCGAGAAGCAGACGATCACGCTTGAAGAAGTGAAAGCCCATTGCGCCGGTTGAAGGTCCGTTCATGAGCAACGCACAGGCTGTTGGTGATCTGGTGAGCCAGCCGTACAAGTACGGCTTCGTCACCGATATCGAAACCGAAAAGATCGCCAAGGGCCTCAGTGAGGACGTGGTGCGCTTGATCTCCAGCAAGAAGGAGGAGCCTTCCTTCTTGCTGGACTTTCGCCTGCGTGCTTACAAGCAGTGGCTGCAGATGAGCGAACCCGATTGGGCCGCTCTCGGCTACCCGCCAATCGACTACCAAGACGTGGTGTACTACGCCGCGCCCAAGCAACAGCAGAAGAAGGCCAGCCTCGATGAGGTGGATCCCAAACTGCTCGAAACCTTCGACAAGCTCGGTATCCCGCTCAGCGAGCAGAAGCGCCTGTCGAACGTGGCTGTGGATGCGGTGTTCGACAGCGTTTCGATCGCCACGACCTACAAGGAAAAGCTGGCTGAGCACGGAGTGATCTTCTGCTCGATCAGCGAGGCGGTGAAGGAACACCCGGAACTGATTGAGCGCTATCTCGGCACGGTGGTGCCCAGCAACGACAACTACTTCGCTGCGCTCAACTCCGCTGTGTTCAGCGACGGCTCCTTCGTGTTCATTCCCAAAGGTGTGGAATGCCCGATGGAGCTCTCCACCTATTTCCGCATCAACTCCGGCGATACAGGTCAGTTTGAACGCACCCTGATCGTTGCCGAAGAGGGTGCTTCGGTGAGTTACCTCGAAGGCTGCACTGCCCCGATGTTCGACACCAACCAGCTGCACGCAGCCGTGGTGGAACTGGTGGCTCTTGATGATGCCTCGATCAAATACTCCACCGTTCAGAACTGGTATGCCGGCGATGAAAACGGCGTGGGGGGCATCTACAACTTCGTGACCAAGCGCGGCCAGTGCCGCGGCGACCGCAGCAAGATCAGCTGGACCCAGGTGGAAACGGGTTCAGCCATCACCTGGAAGTACCCCAGCTGTGTGCTGCAGGGCGCTGACTCGGTGGGTGAGTTTTATTCCGTGGCCCTCACCAACAACAAACAGCAAGCCGATACCGGCACCAAAATGATTCACGTGGGGCCGCGCACCCGCTCCACCATCGTGAGCAAGGGCATCAGCGCGGGGCGCTCTGCCAACAGCTACCGCGGTTTGGTGCAGATCGGCCCGAAAGCGGTGGGGGCGCGCAACTACAGCCAGTGCGATTCGATGTTGATCGGTGATCAGGCGGCCGCCAACACCTATCCCTACATCCGCTCCCAGCAGCCTCAGGCTTCGGTGGAGCACGAAGCGAGCACCTGCCGCATCTCGGAAGACCAGCTCTTTTATCTCCAGAGCCGCGGCATCGGCTTTGAAGAGGCGGTTTCGATGATGGTGAGCGGTTTCTGCCGCGACGTGTTCAATCAGCTGCCGATGGAATTCGCCGCGGAAGCCGACAAACTGCTCGCCCTCAAGCTGGAGGGCTCCGTGGGTTGAGTTCATCCCCGTTGCCCCATCGGCGTTGATGCGCCCGCTCCAGTTCTGTTTTTGATTTCGTTCTCGCCCGCTCCCACGCCGTGATTCGCCCCGACGCTCCCGTACTGCTTGAGATCCGTGATCTCCATGCCCGGGTGGAGGACAAGGCAATCCTCAAGGGTGTGAACCTCACGATCCGTGCCGGTGAAATTCACGCGGTGATGGGCCGCAATGGCAGCGGCAAAAGCACCCTCTCCAAAGTGCTGGCCGGCCACCCCGCTTACACAGTGACGGGCGGCAGCGTGACCTACCGCGGCGAGAACCTGCTGGAGCTCGATCCCGAACAGCGGGCGCGGATCGGCGTGTTTCTGGGGTTCCAATACCCCGTGGAGATCCCCGGGGTGAGCAACCTCGAGTTTCTGCGGGTGTCCACGAATGCCCGCCGCGCTCAGAAGGGAGAAGAAGAGCTCGACACCTTCGCTTTCGAAGATCTGGTGCGCGAGCGCCTGAAGGTGGTGCAGATGGATCCCGCCTTCCTCGATCGTTCGGTGAACGAAGGCTTCAGCGGTGGCGAGAAAAAGCGCAACGAGATCCTGCAGATGGCTCTGCTGGAGCCTCTGGTGGCGATCCTCGATGAAACCGATTCCGGCCTGGATATCGATGCCCTGCGCATCGTGGCCGGCGGCGTGAACCAGTTGGCCAATGCCGACAACGCCACGCTGCTGATCACCCACTACCAGCGCCTGCTCGATGCGATCACGCCGGATTACGTGCATGTGATGGCGGCGGGCCGCATCCTGCGCACCGGCGGCAAGGAGCTGGCGCTCGAGCTCGAGCAACGCGGTTACGACTGGGTGGATCAGGAGCTCGCCTCCCTGGCGGCGGAGGTGGCCTGATGAGCGCAAGCCTCGCTGCACCGGCCGCAGCCAAGGGCGCTTGGCTCGATGCCTGGTTGGCCGACCTGCCCACCGCTAGCGGTGGGCTGGCGCCGGTGCAGGAGCGTGGCCGCCAGGCCCTGCGCCAAAGCTCGATTCCCTCGGCGCGCCACGAAGATTGGCGCTTCACCGATCTCTCGCTGCTCCAGGCGCTGCCCCTAGCTCCGGCGGCCCCAGCAACAGCTGGCTTGCCTGCCCCTGCAGCCGGCGCCTTGCGCCTGCTGTGGAGCGGCGGCAGCGATCCGCTGGCGGGCCAAGCCCTTCCGGCTGGTTTGCAGCAACTCAGCCCTGGTGAAATCGCCCAGGGGCTGGGCCACACCCTGGCCGCTGCTGGCTGCCAGGAGCATTGGCCGGTGGAACTCAATCACGCCGCAGCCGAGCGCGTGTTGGCTCTGCGTGTGACTAGCCGCAGCAAGCTGAGCCTGGAGCTGGTGAGCGCCGCAGCCGAGGGTCTGCAAGCGCTGCGCCTGTTGCTGCTGCTGGAGGAGAAGGCTGAGCTTGATCTCTCTCAATGGATCGAAGCCCAGGCCTCTGGTTTGCACAGCCTGGTGATTGAGGCCCATCTGGCCCGCGGCGCCCGCCTCAGCCATGGCCTGGTGGCACTGGGCCAAGCCGATGCCGCGCTCATGGCCCATGTGGCGATCGAGCAGGAACCGGAAAGCCGCGCCCAGCTCAGCAGCGTGACCTCCGGTTGGGGCTTGGCGCGGCTTGAACCCCGGGCTGTGCAGGTGGATGGTGCCGCCCACACCACTCTGCGTGGTTTGCAGCTGGTGGATGGTCAGCGCATCGCTGACACCCACAGCTTTGTGGAGTTCAAGGGTCCGGAAGGGCAGCTCGATCAACTGCACAAAGCCGTGGCCGCAGGCCAGGGCCGCAGCGTGTTCAACGGTGCCGTGCGCGTGCCACGCGCCGCCCAGCGCACCAATGCATCCCAGCTCAGCCGCAGCCTGCTGCTCTCGGATCGCGCCAGGATCGACACCAAGCCGGAGCTGGAGATCGTGGCCGACGACGTGAAGTGCGCCCATGGCGCCACGGTGAGCAGCCTGCAGACTGATGAGCTCTTCTATCTGCAGAGCCGCGGCATCGGCTCCGACCAGGCAGCAGGCCTGCTGCAGCGTGCCTTTTGCGAGGAAGTGCTGCGGGAGCTGCCCGCGGCGGCCCGCAGCTGGTGTTCGCTCGATCGTTTGCTGGAGAGCGCGGCATGACCACAACCCTTTCGGCTCCCCAGGCCGCTGCTGTGGCCCAGCCCGACAACCTGGCGGCGCTCACCCGCCCTGATTTCCCGCTGCTGGCGCAGACCGCCTGCCTCGGGCAGCCGTTGATCTATCTCGATCACGCCGCCACCAGCCAGAAGCCTCGCCAGGTGCTGGAGGCGTTGCAGCACTACTACGACCACGACAACGCCAACGTGCACCGCGGCGCGCACCAGCTGAGCGCCCGTGCCACCGAAGGCTTTGAAGGTGCCCGTGCCAAGGCGGCAGCCTTTGTGGGTGCGGCGAACCCCAACGAGATCGTGTTCACCCGCAACGCCAGCGAGGCGATCAACCTTGTGGCCCGCAGCTGGGGTGAGGCCAACCTGCGCCCCGGTGATGAGGTACTGCTCACGGTGATGGAGCACCACAGCAACCTGGTGCCCTGGCAGCTGCTCGCTGACCGCACCGGCTGCGTTTTGCGCCATGCCGGCCTCACCGAGAGCGGTGAACTCGATCTCGAAGACCTGCGCAGCAAGATCAGCGATCGCACCCGGCTGGTGAGCCTGGTGCAGGTGAGCAACACGCTCGGCTGCCTCAACCCGATTGAGGAGGTGGCAGCCCTCGCCCACGCCGCCGGTGCCCTGGTGCTGGTGGATGCCTGCCAGAGCCTGCCCCACCTGCCGGTGAACGTGAAGCAGCTTGGCGCTGATTTCCTGGTGGGCAGCTCCCACAAGCTCTGCGGCCCCACAGGCATGGGTTTCCTCTGGGGCCGTGAGGCGCTGCTCGAGGCGATGCCCCCCTTCCTGGGCGGCGGCGAAATGATTCAAGACGTCTACCTCGACCACAGCACCTGGGCCGGCCTGCCCCACAAGTTCGAAGCCGGAACTCCGGCGATCGGCGAGGCGGTTGGCATGGGCGCCGCCCTCGACTACCTGCAGGCCATCGGTCTGGACCGCATCCATGCCTGGGAGCAGCAGCTCACCCGCCAGCTGTTTGATCGCCTCCAGGCCATCGATGGCCTGCGCATCCTTGGTCCCACCCCGGAGCAGCAACCCGATCGCGCGGCTTTGGCCGCCTTCCATGTGGAGGGTGTTCATGCCAACGACATCGCTGCTCTGCTGGATTCAGCCGGGATCTGCATCCGCAGCGGCCACCACTGCACCCAACCTCTGCACCGCCACTACGGCATCAGCGGTTCAGCGCGCGCCAGCCTCAGCTTCACCACCACTGCGGAGGAGATTGATCGCTTCGCCGAAGAGCTGGATGGTTCGATCAGCTTCCTGCGCGAGCACAGCTGATGGCGTTCAGGCTGGGGTGAGTACCGCCATCGCCTCTGCGCGGTGCGCCCCAGTCCACGCCCAACGCCAATGCCATCCGGCGGCCTTGGCTGCGGCCTCAATCGCAGAGCGATCGGCTGGATTGTCGTAAGTGGCTAGGTGTTGGCTCACGTGGTCGCGCTGCTCAGGCGAAAGCTGTGGCCAGCCCGCGGCGATGCGCTGCAGGTACCGCTGCACATAAGCGTCTCGGCTTTCGCCGGCCTCGCGGAACACATCCACCCAGATGAATAGGCCCCCCGGGGCGATCCGGCTGCGCAGGCTCTCGAGCAGCGTGTGTTTCTCTCTGTCGCTGAGGTGATGGATGGCGAAGGCGGAGTGAAGGATGTCGACCGGTTCTTCGCCGTTGTCCGACGCCTCGTTTGCCCAGCGCAGCAGATCGCCTTCGATCCACTGGCATGGGTAGGGCACGTCTCCCAGTGCTTGCTGCGCCAGGGGCAACACCTGGGCTGTGAGATCCAGGCCGGTGTAGGCCCCCAGGGGCAGGCGGCGCAGCAGCGGAGCCAGCAGGGCCAGATCGCCGCAGCCCAGATCCACCATCCGCGGGGCGAGAGCCCCCGCTTCGCGGGCTGTGAGCCAGCCCTCCAGAGCCGCAGCGGTGGCGGCGGCCACGGCCTGATGCTCCATCAGATCGTGTTCCACCACGGCCCGGTAGGAGGCCCACTGCTGAGCGAAGAAATCCATGCTGGGCATCCTGAAGCAGCGCTCCGTTCAGGCGGTTTCGTCCCACAACTCGGCGTGGCGATAGGGGCCGCCGGGCAGTTCCCAGAAGCTGCCATCCACGAAGCGATGGCCGCGATCGAGGCTGGCGATCTGCTGCAGCTCCTCGGGGCTGAGCTGCAGTTGGGTGGCGGCCAGGTTGCTGGCCAGGCGATCGCGCTGCACTGATTTGGGAATTACGGCCGTGCCGGTGCCGATCCCCCAGGCCAGCAGCACCTGAGCTGGTGTGGCGTCGTGGCTTGCAGCGATGGCGGTGATGGTGGGATCGGCCAGCAGCGGCGCCTGGCCCGGTGCACTGGGGGAGCCCAGGGGGGAGTAGGCCGTGAGCCCGATGCCCTCCTGCTGGCAGAGCTGCAGCAGCGCGTTCTGCTGCAGCCAGGGATGGCGCTCCACCTGGTTCATCGCCGGGCGCAGCCGGCTGGTGTGCAGCAGACCCTGCAACTTGGCGGCGCTGCAATTCGACACGCCGATTTGGCGCACCAGGCCTTCCTCCACCAGCGCTTCCATCGCACCCCAGGTTTGGCTGAGCGGCAGCTGCTCCAGGGGGATCTGATCGGCGGCTTGCTCCGGCATCACCACGCCATGGCGGTGCACCACGGGCCAATGGATCAAATAAAGGTCGAGCTGCTCGAGCTGCAGAGAGCTGAGGCTGCGCAGCAATGCCGGCCGCACCTCCTCGGGCGCGTGGCAGTCGTTCCAGAGCTTTGAGGTGATCCATAGCTGATCGCGCTTCACCACCCCATCGCGGAAGGCACCCGCCAGGGCCTGGCCGATTTCGGCTTCATTGCCGTAGATCGAAGCGCAGTCGATATGGCGGTAGCCCAGTTCCAGGGCGGTGCGCACGGCCACACCCACCTCGCCGGGGCTGGATTTCCAGGTGCCGAGGCCCAGGGCGGGCGGGCTGAGCAGCGGGGACATGCAGCAGGAAGCCGGATCCCCACAGCCTGGCGGTTTTTTAAATGCTTGCCTCGCTCAGCGCTGATGGCTTGCGGTGCAGTGCTGCGCGGCAGCAGCAGCCGCCTGTTCGCCGGCTTCGATGGCGCCTTCGAAATAGCCCGGCCAGCGCGGTGACGCCTCCGTGCCCGCCCACAGAACCCGCCCATGGCTGGCGGGCCTGGGTCCGCCTTCAAGGCCCGCGGCCAGGCGGGCATGGCTGGTCCAGCTGCCGGGGGCGGGAAAGCTGGTGAAGGCGCCGCCGCTCCAGGTTTCGCTGTTCCAGGCCTGCTCCACCAGTTCCAGGGGGTCGCCGGCGGCTGGCCCCCAGTAGGCCACCAGATCACGCAGGATCAGGGTTCGCCGCTGTGCGGCCGGCAGGGCCGCCAGGGCCAGGGCCCGTTCGCCGGCCACGAAGCTGGCCAGCACGGCTGGCTGGCCCTCCGGTGGAGCGCTATCGGCGGTGAGCTCCAGCCAGGGCAGATCGCCGATGCCCAGGCCGTTGAGCCCCTGCTCGCGCCAGAAGGGCCGGCTGTAGCGGGCCAGGATCTTGGTCATGCCGCCCATGGCCGTGCGCTGCAGCAGGGCCTGATGGGCGGGCGGTAGGGGTGGATCGAAGCGGATCGCCTGCCGCAGCGGTGGCGGCACGGCCACGATCACCGCCTGCGCCTGCAGTGGGCTGAGTCCTTCCGCCCGCACCGTGGTCGCTCCGCTGCTCTGCTCGATCGCCTGCACTGCTGCATTCAGCTGCAGGCAGCCGGGGCTGCTGGCCTCCAGCTCGCGGGCCAGGCGCTGGGCTACCCCGCCGGCGCCGCCGCGCACTAGCCAGGCTTCGGGCGTTTCTGCCTGGGGTGCCACGGCCTGGGTCCAGGCCAGGTGAAGGATCGAGCTTTCCCAGGGTTCGAAGCCGCCTGAGCCTCCAACCCGGCAGAGCCAGTCGAGCGGAAGCCTGGCAACGGGCAAGGGGCTGTGCTGAGCAGCCCAGGCCGCCACGCTGAGCCGATCGAGCTGTTCGGCGTGGGGCGTGAGCCAGGGCTGCTGTGGGTTGATCTGGGCCACCAGCGCGGCGAAGCGCTGCTGCAGCGCCTGGGTGGCTGCCAGCGCCTCCGGGGCTAGCCCTAGGGCGCCGGGTTCAAAGAACAGCAGGCTCGCTTCAAACCGCTCGGCCAGGGGGGCCTGCACCCGCCGCCCCTGCCAGCAGAACACCCCCTCGCCGGCGTAGTGGCTCGGATAGCGGCTGAGCCCGAGTTCCTCCAGCAGCGCCGCGAATCGGTGGTGCGGGCTGCCGCCCCATTGGCCGCCCAGATCCACCACGGATCCATCGGCCAGGGTGTGGCTCACCATCCGCCCGCCCACTCGGCCCCGGGCTTCCAGCACCCGCACCCGGAGTCCCTGCTGCTGCAACCGCCGCGCCGCGATCAGGCCTGAGAGGCCGGCACCCACCACCAGCACATTCAGCACCTCAGCTATGCAGGCAGTGCCCTCGCTACTGCTGCAATGCTGATCAGGCCGCTGGGTGTTGTCGATTCAGGCGCGATGAGCACGCCAACCACGAACACGCCCATGTTGTTTCTGGTGGTGCTGGGCGGCCGCACCGCCACCAGCCTGATCGAGCTGCACGATGTGCGCTTCGTGGCCGGCCGCACGATCGACGACACGATCCCGGAGTTGCGGCGCCAGTGGTTTGGGAAGCGTGAGGGCCTGCACCTGGACAGCTTCATGGCGGTGCGGGCGATCGATGGCTGGGCGGTGAGCCTCGTGCGCGAGGCGCCCGCTCCCAGGACTGAGCGCCTCTGGTTTGTGAACCTGGGCGCTTACCGCCCCGATGCCCTGGCGGAGCTGCACCAGTTCGGCCTGGTGGTGGCCCGCTCCTCCCAGGCGGCCAAGGCCGCCGCCAAGCGGCAGTGGCTGCAGGGCGCGCTGCAGCAGCACAAGGATGATCTCTGCGCGGTGGACGACTGCCTGGCGATCGAGCAGCTGGAACTGCTGGGTGGTGAGCGCTGGCATGTGCAGCTCGATCCCCATCCCGAGGGCTTCAGCCAGCCGCAGCAGCCGGATTGGTTCGGCTACCGCCGGATCGATCGCTGCTGAGCGTTGCGGTTGAGGCCGCCAGCGCGGCCCATCAGGGTGGCGGGTAGGCGGCTCCAGGCCACGGGCTGGCCGCTGGCCACGGCATAGGTGGTCTCCACCAGGGAGTTGTCTTGCCAGTTGATGTCGAGGGTGGTGTAGGTCTGCTGGGGTGGTATCGCTCCTTGGAGTAGGCGTCTGGGGCCGCTGCCCATGGCCCCCAGATGGATCAGATCGAGCTGGCCGCGGCGGGCCGGGAACCAGGCGTGCTGGTGGCCGCTGATGTAGGCCTGCACGCGGCCCTGCTCCAGCAGGCTCTGCACGGCTGCGGCCTGATCGAGCACCTCACCGGCGCGATCGCGGCCCTGGCTCACGCCCACCAGGGGCAGGTGGCCCACCACCAGCCGCAGCCGTGCCTGGCGCGCTTCCGGGCTGGCCAGCTGCTGGCGGGCCCAGCTCAGCTGGCTGGCGGGGATGCGGCCGGAGCTGGCATCCCACACGAGAACGAACACGTCGTTTTGCAGAGCGCTGTAGTGGAAGGGGAAATCGCCCACATCCACGAAGCGCAGGCCGAGGGCCTGACGCCGGGGCGTCCAGAAGCGCCGCACCGCGGCGCGATCCGCCTCGAAGGCGGGCGAGCCGTCGTGGTTGCCGACGGCCGGCAGAAATGGGCGGCCGGCCTGACGCACCGGCGACAGCACCGTGCGGGCGAAGCCCTCCCACATCGCATCGAGCTGGGCGGCGCTGAGGCCTGGTTTCTGGCCGGCCACCATGTCGCCTGCGCACACCACCAGCGCCGGTTGCAGGGCCAGCAGCTGCTGGAGGCCCTGGCTCACCTGGGGGATGTAGGTGGTGGAGCCGTAACTGCTGTTGAGGTCGCTGATCAGGCCTAGGCGTAGATCGGGGCCGGCGCTTGGGGCGGCGGCCGATGGTGCCTGCTGCAGGCCCAGCCAGCTCAGTCCGCCGCCTGCCGCGCCTGCGGCGGTGAGCTGCAGCAGCTGGCGGCGGCGCAGAGGCATGGGGCGCTGAGAGAGCGGGTGCGATCGACGGGCAGCATGGAGCATTCGCCCCGGCAACGCACCCCATGAAGATCGACGGCAAGGCCTGGCGCACCATCTGGCTCGAGCCCGATGGCCGCTCGATCGGGGTGATCGATCAGATCCAGTTGCCGCATCGCTTCACCACCCGCACGCTGCGCAGCTGCGATGAAGCGGCGGAGGCCATTCGCACGATGGTGGTGCGCGGTGCACCACTGATCGGAGTGACCGGTGCCTACGGCTTGATGTTGGCGCTGCAGGTGGATCCGAGCGATGCGGCGTTGGCCGTGGCGTTTGAGCTGCTCAATGCCACGCGCCCCACGGCGGTGAACCTGCGCTGGGCGCTGGAGCGGGTGCGCGATCGCGTGGCGCCGCTGCCGCCGGAGCAGCGGGCTGAGGCGGCGAAGCTGGAGGCCGCGGCGATCGCCGATGAAGACGTGGCCATGTGCGAGGCCATCGGCAACCACGGGCTGGCGATTTTTCAGCAACTCGCCGCCGCGCGGCCGGCTGAACGCCAAGGGCAGCCGTTCAACGTGCTCACCCACTGCAATGCGGGCTGGCTGGCCACGGTGGATTGGGGTACGGCCCTGGCGCCGATTTACAAAGCCCACCGCGCCGGCCTCAACATCCATGTGTGGGTGGATGAAACCCGCCCGCGCAACCAGGGCGCTTCGCTCACGGCCTATGAGCTCGGCCGAGAGGGCGTGCCCCACACCGTGATCGTGGACAACGCCGGCGGCCATCTGATGCAGCACGGTCAGGTGGATGCCGTGATCGTGGGCACCGACCGCACCACCCGCCGCGGCGATGTGTGCAACAAGATCGGCACCTACCTCAAGGCCCTCGCCGCCCACGACAACAGCGTGCCCTTCTACGTAGCCCTGCCCGCCTCCACCATCGACTGGACCATCGACGACGGCGTGGCCGAGATTCCGATCGAAGCGCGCGATGCCCGGGAGGTGACCCATATCCAGGGGCGCACCGCTGCCGGTGAGCTCGCTGTGGTGCAGCTCACGCCCGATGGCAGCGAAGGCTTCAATCCCGCCTTTGATGTGACCCCGGCCCGCCTGGTGACGGCGCTGATCACCGAACGGGGTGTGGCACCTGCCAGTGAAGACGGCCTGCGCAACCTCTACGCCTGAACGTGAGCACGATGAGCGAACAGGATCTGCGCGAGCAGCTGGTGGCCGTGGCCCGGCGCATGCAGGCCAGCGGCATCAACCAGGGCACCTCCGGCAATCTTTCGGCGCGCATCCCCGGCGGGATGCTGATCACGCCCAGCTCCCTGCCCTATGAGCTGATGCAGCCCGGTGATCTGGTGGCGCTGGATCTGGCGGGTAAGCCCTTGGTGGCGCCCGAGCCGGGGCGCCCGCAGCGGCGGCCGTCGTCGGAGTGGCGGCTACACGCCGATGTGTTGGCCAGCCGGCCGGAGGTGCAGGCGGTGCTGCACTGCCACTCGATCCATGCCACCGCCCTCGCCTGCCATGGCCGCGGCATTCCGCCCTTCCACTACATGATTGCCGTGGCCGGCGGCCACGACATCCGCTGCGCGCCCTACGCCACCTTCGGCACCCAGCTGCTCTCCGATGGGGTGGTGGAAGCGCTGCAGGGCCGGCTGGCTTGTTTGATGGCGCAGCACGGCCAGGTGGTGGTGGGCCCCAACCTGGACCGGGCCTTGGCCCTGGCGGTGGAGGTGGAAACCCTCGCCCGCATCTATCTGCAGGCGCTGGCCATCGGCGAACCGCCGCTACTCAGCGCCGAGCAGATGGAGCAGGTGCGCCACCAGTTCCGCACCCTGCTCTACGGCCACTGAGCCTTAGGCCCGCTGGGGCCGGCGCCCGATCCAGAGGCCAAACGCGATCGAGGCCACGGTGAGCAGCAAGGCCACCGCGTTGAAGCGCGGTAGGCCCCAGCTCGCCAGTGCGATGGGTGCCAGGGCGGTGATCAGGCCCCCGCCGAGGAAGGGTTCAAACACCAACTGCTTGAACGAGAAGCTCTCCATGGCCCGGCTGCGGCCCAGGGGATCGGCCATGCGCAGCAGCAGCAGGCCTGTGGCTGTCACACCGGTGCCCTGGCCAAAATCAGCGATGGCTCGCTCGAACCAGTGATCGCGGAAGAAGCGGCGCGCCAGGAGCAGGAAAGCCGCCACGTTCCAGGCCAGACCAGCCAGCGCCAGCAGCAGGAAGGGAAGCCAGTTGTCTTCCAGCATCGGCAGGTTGAGGCTGGCCATGGCGGCCGTGATCAGCACATCCATCGCCAGCGAGCCCACGCTGGCTTGCACTACCGGCGAGGCCAGCGTGCTGTGCCCGCGCCACTGCAGCAGCAGCTGCACCATCAGCCCTCCCAACATGGCGAGAGGAAACACGGGAATGGCGTTCAGCAGGTCGGCCGTGGCGGCCCCTCCCAGCGCTCCGCCAAGGCGGGTGAGGCCTTCCTTCAGCAGCACCCCGAGCCCAACCGCGGCCCCCGCCAAGGCCAGGTTCACCGTGAGTGCATCGATGGTCACGGAGGCCGAGCCGATCGGATCGCTCAGGCCCGCAGCCTCTTCCTGCGCCAGCTTGGCCTCGGCCGACATCGGATCGCTGTGGGCGGCCCGCTGCAGCAGGGGCCCTGCTGATGGTTGCGTGTCTTGAGCGCTCAGCAAGGAGCGGCTGCGGCCGATGACCACCAACGTGCTGCCGATCAGCACGGCACTCACCACGCCCACCGTGGCCATGGCCAGCCCCAGGGCCTCGCCCGAGGGCAGGCCCAGGTCGGCGAAGGTGTCGCCCATGCCCGCGGCGGTGCCGTGGCCGCCTTCAAAGCCCACCTCAATCAGGCAGGCCATCAAGGGGTTGGTGCCGAACAGCGGCTGCAGCACCAGCCCCACCAGCAGGGCCCCCACCAGGTATTGGCCAAACCCGAGCGTCATGCCGAAGGCGGTCTGGCCGGCGGCCCGCTGCCACAGCTGCCGCGGACTCGGCAGGCGTTGACCCAGAAACAAGGTGGCGAACACCAGCGAGATCAGCACCCCCGGGGTCTGGCCCCACACCGTGTACACCTGCTCGGGGAACAGCCGCAAGGGGCCGAAGGGACCGATCAGTAGCCCCAGCAAACCAGCCACCAGAGCCTCCGGAATGCCGAGCTGCCGCAGCCAGCGCAGCTTGCGGCGCAGGGTGATCCCCGCCAGCAGTAACAGGCTCAGGCCGGCAAAGGCCACCAGCACGTCGAACAGCTTCATGGGTGGGCGGCAGTTGGTTCAGTGTTGCGTCCGGCCTGGGCCAGCAGCAGGCCGGCGCCTGCAGCGAACAGCACCAAGCCCAGGCAGAACGCGGTCCAGGTGGGAAGGCCCCAGCTGGCCACCGCTAGGGGCGCCACCACCGTGACGACACCGCCCGCCAGAAAGGGCTGAAGCAGGAGCTGTTTCAGTGAGAACGCCGGCAGCGCTGCACTGTGGTCGTCCGGATCGGCCATGCGCAGCAAAAGCAAGCCTGAAGCGGCCACACCCGTGGCCTGGCCAAACTCCAGCACGGCCCGCTCGAACCAGTCGGCTGGCAGCAACCGGGGTGCCAGTAGCAGGGTGACCGCCAGATTCCAGGTGAGCCCCGCCAGGGCGAGAACCGTGAGGGGCAGCCAATCGGCGGCCAGCAGGGCCAGGTTGAGACAGGCGGTGGCGGAGGTGATCAGGAGATCCGCCGAGAGGGTGCCGATCTCGCTTTGGATCGGGGCGGACGCCCAGTGGCTGCGGCCGCTGCGCTCGAGCAGCCAGCGCATCAACAGCGAACCGATGATTGCCAGGGGGAACACCGGTAGGGAGCGTCCCACCTCTGCTACACCACCGCCGATGGCATCGGTGCCCAGGCGCAGCAGTTGCAGCAGCACCACGCCGATCAGCACCGCGCAGCCCACCAGGGCGAGGTTCACCGCCCAGGCTGCCCAGGCGGGGGGCTCAGGTGTTGCGGCTGCGGGTACGGCAGCGGCCTCGCGGGGGAGAGCGTTGTCCTGGGCCAGCAGCCAGCCCCGTTGGCGGGCGATCACCACCACCACACCCCCCACCAGCGTGGAGCTGAGCAGGCCCACGGTGGCCATGGCCAGGCCCAGATCCTGGCCGCCTGGAAAGCCGAGGGCGGCATAGCTCGGCCCCATCGCGGCGGCTGAGCCATGGCCGCCTTCGTAGGCCACTTCGATCAGGCACGCCATCACCGGGCTCACCCCCAGCCATGGCTGCAGCACCAGCAGCACCGCCAGGCCTCCCACCACGTATTGGCCAAAGGCGAGCACGAGCGCCAGCGCCACCTGCCCCCCCACGGGACGCCACAACCCTCCCAGCTGGGGCAGGGGTTTGCCCAGCATCAGCGATCCGAACACCAGGGTGAGCAGCACCAGCGGCAGACCACCCCACAGCTCCATCAGGTGAGGTGGCAGCAGCGGCAACGGTCCGCTGGGTGCCACCAACAGGCCGATCAGACCCGCCACCAAGGCTTCCGGAACGCCCCACAGGCGCAGATTCAGCCGCCGGCCGATGCGGCGCCCGGCGGCCAGGATCAGGGTGAGAACAGAGCCGGCCAGGGCCAGCCAGGCCAGCCCTAGCCACCTCTCAGGGGCCCAGAGCGCGGGCAGAAGGTCGTTCATCGCTGCCCCCTCACAGCTGGAAGTGGCGGCGGAAGAAGGCCTCGGTGGCTTCGAGCACCTGGATCTGTGTGGCGCCGTTGCGGAAGCCATGCCCCTCCTCCGGGAACAGGTGCACCTCCACCGGGATGCCATTGGCCTTCAGGGCAGCAGCCATCCGCTCGGTTTGCTCCGGCGGCACCACCACATCCTCCAGACCCTGGAAAAAGATCACCGGACAGCGGATGCGATCGGCATGTTCCAGCGGGGAGCGCTCCTCATAGGTGGCCTTTGCTACGGGCCAGGGCCCCACCAGGCCATCGAGATAGCGAGCCTCAAACCGGTGGGTGTCGATCGCCAGGGCGCTGAGGTCGGCCACGCCGTAGCGGCTTGCGCCGGCGCGGAAGGTGGTGGTGAAACAGAGGGCGGCCAGGGCGGTGAAGCCGCCGGCGCTGCCGCCTTCGATGGCAATGCGCTCGGCACTGGCCAGCCCGCGGGCCACCAGGGCTTCCGCGGCGGCGGCGCAGTCGGCGACATCCACTACACCCCATTGGCCATCGAGGCGCTCGCGGTAGGCCCTGCCAAAGCCGGTGGAGCCGCCGTAGTTCACATCCACCACGCCCCAGCCGCGCGATGTCCAAAACTGGATGCCCAAGCTCAGGCCCGTGCGGGCCATGCTCGTGGGCCCGCTGTGGCCTTTCACCAAGAGGGGTGCCTCCGGGTGGCCACCACCGGCGGGTGGGTAGTACCAGGCATGGGTGGGCAGGTCGCCATGGCCGTTGAACCACAGCTCCTCCGGCTGGCTGATGGCTTCAGGCTGGAGCGGGCAGGGGGCGGCGCTCTGATGGCTCCAGCTGCCGCTGCTCAGCTCCAGTTGCAGCAGACCGGAGGGTTCGCGGGGATTGCTGGCCACGCAGGCCAGTTGGCCCCGCTCCGCACACAGCTCGGCCAGATCGGTGAACGGTTGCGGCAGCACGTGCCACTGGCCAGGGCTGCCGGGCTGCTCAGGCATCAGCACCTGGCCCAGCTCCCAGCGGCCCTGCCGGCAGGCCAGAGCCAGCAGCTGCTCGCCGTCCCAGGCCAGGGTGCTCATGCCAAACACCCACTGGGGCATGGCAAAGTCAGCCTCCATCGGCAGCAGCGGCTGCCACTCGGGCGCTGCACTGACGCTGGCCTGGGCGGCCTGCGTCCAACGCTCCAGGTTCCAGAAGCCGCTGCGGTCGTTGCTCACCACCAGGTGCTCGCCGGCCCAGATCGGCTGAAACACCGAGCAGGCTTGTGCATCGCCCGCACAGGATCCGGCCACGGCACGGGCGGCGGCCAGGCGGCCATCGGGATCAACCGGAGCGAGCCAGAGCTGGCTGCGTTCCCAGGGCATGCAGGGCTGCTGCCACTCCACCCAGGCCAGTTGGTTGCCGGCGGGGCTCAGGGCGGGGTAACCGCAGAAATCGGCTGCTCTGTGGAGAGGCTGAGGCTCGCCCCCCGTGAGCGCCACAGCCACCAGGGTGTCGCGCCCATCGGCTTCCATCACGCCGATCCAACGGTCGTGGTGGCCATCGATCACTCCGCCGCCGAGGAGCGCTGGAGAGCGGTTGTCGTTGCTGGGGGTGGTGAGGCGCTGGGGCTGGCTGGCGGGCGTGTCGAGGGGCAAGAGCCAGAGGCAATGGTCGCCGTCATGCACAAACACAGCCACCGCCTCCCCGTTGGCTCGACGACCGATCGCGCAGGCGCCACCTCCGTATTCGTGCACGCGGCAGCGGAGATTCCAGTCGCCCGGCGTGAGCTCCACGGCCGTGGCCTTTGGGCCGCGGCGGGCCATCAAGGTGGTGCGCCCGCGCTCTTGGGGGCGCTGCTCTAGCCAATAGAGATCACTGCCGAGCAGGCGGGGCTCCTTGAGGCTTGGGGTCTTGCCCAGCACAAGCGCAGCGGAGAGGGGGGCTGGGCTGGTGCTGGGCGAAGCCATCTCCAAAGCGCTCGAGAGAAGCCTCCTAGAATCGCCTGAACGACACCGCCAGCGAGGACACGCCTTGGCCAGCAGCTTCGCCCGATTGGCCCGTTCCGCCGAAAACGCCGGCCGGCTGCAGGTGTCGAAAGAGCCGGTGGATCACCCTCCCTACGACATCCATACCCTGGGCGATCAGGTGCTGCGCACCCCCGCCAAGCGCATCGGCAAGGTGGACGACAACATCCGTGCCCTGGCCCGCGACATGTTGGTGAGCATGTACGCCGCCAAGGGCATCGGCCTGGCTGCGCCGCAGATCGGTGAGCCGCTGCAGCTGCTGGTGATCGATCTGGAGATCGAAGACCCCAAAAGCCCGCCCCTGATCCTGATCAACCCCGAGATCACCTCCGTGGGCGGCAGTCTTTGCACCTACGAGGAGGGGTGCCTCAGCATTCCGGGTGTGTACCTCGATGTGGTGCGGCCGAGCGTGGTGGATGTGAGCTACCGCGATGAGATGGGCCGGCCGAAGCGGCTGAAGGCCGATGGCCTGATGGCCCGCTGCATCCAGCACGAGATGGACCATCTCAATGGTGTGCTGTTTGTGGATCGCGTCACCGATCACGACAAGCTGCGCGAGGGGCTCGGTGAGAAGGGCTTCAATCCGGCCGATGTGCACGCAATCGCCTGAGGCCCTCTCGTTATGCCAATGAAACCCCTGGCCGGAGTGTTCCTGGCCCTGGCTTGCCTGCTTGGAATCGCCGCCACCGGCTCTGTGTTTGAACTCGCCTACGGCGACCCCGATCTGGGCGTATCCACCACCCGCCTGATCCTGGGGCTGGCCCTGCCGGGCACCGTGCTGAGCCTGCTGGTGGCGATCCGGATCAACAAGCCCGCCTGAGGGGCTGGCATCCCCGCCCGGCACTTCTACGATCGCCTGGCTGCATGCCTGCTTGCGTCTGTGATTCATTCGGTTCGCACCCTCGCTGCACTGCTGCCGCTGGCTGGTGCCCTGGCTCTGCTCGCTCCTGAGCCCGCTGCGGCCAAGGCGCTGTTTGACGCGGTGGAGGTGGATCAGAGCAAGTTTGTGATCGTGTCGGCGCCGATCGGTGATGGCAGCCGCGCTCAGCTCAACATTTATGAGCAGCGCTCCGACGCCCGGCCTTGCTTCGCGGTGCAGGGCAACCAGCCGGCGGTGGTGGACCCGCTGCTCTCCAGCTTCGACTTCACCGGGATCTGCAACCGTTTCATCGACGGCAACGGCTACTCGCTGCGGATCGGCGATAGCGACCTGGGCACCGTGTACCGCCTCAGTGTGGTGAAGGAGTCGGGCGACACCTTGCTCATGGCCCTGCCCACCAAGCCTGGTGTTGGGCCCGAATTGGTGGTGGCCCGTAGTGGTGGCAGCGCCAATGGATTCCTGTTGCTGGTGCCAGAGCCGGGTTGGAAGCTGATGCGGCGTCAGTTCGGTGGTCGCACCCTCGGTCATGTGTACGTCTACCGCGCTGATTGGCCCGATGCGGCTGCAGCTGAAGCCAGCCCTGCAGCCCCTGCTGCGGTGGAGCCTCAGCCGGAGGCGGGCAGCTGAAGGCTGACGAGGCGCTTGCTACCATCGTCAAACTGCACAGATTCTTGATCGGTTTATGACCCAGGTCACCGTCGGCGAAAACGAGGGCATTGAGTCGGCGCTGCGCCGCTTCAAGCGCCAGGTGTCCAAAGCCGGGATCTTCGCCGACCTCAAGCGCCTGCGTCACCACGAGACCCCCGTCGAGAAGTACAAGCGCAAAGCTCAGCAGCGTCGTCGTCGTCGCTGATCGCGTTCCGTTCTTGCCCATTGGGGCCCTCCAGCGGAAACCGGTAGAAACACCGGTTTCCGCTTTTTTGTGGCCTGCTGATGATGAGAGCACCCCGCAAAGGTCTCCCATGAAGCAGCTGATGCAGGTTTTCAATCGGTGGCTCGGCTCGAGCGTTGGCAACGCCTTCGGAAACCCCCTGGAGGAGCGCCAGCATCAGCCGCCGCTGGTGGGTGTGCAGCCCTATCGCGACCAGCCCCTGCGGCACTGAGCTGATCGAAGCTTCGGTAACTGAGGGCCTCGGCAATGGCTGAGGCGTCCACCGTTGGATGGCCGCTCAGATCAGCAATGGTGCGCCCCACCCTGAGCACCCGTTCGGCTGCACGGGCGCTCAGGCCCCGTTGATCAATGGCCCCCTGCCAGAGGTCGAGGGCATCGCTGCCGATAGCGCCGCATAGGCGTAGATCCTTGGCGCTGAGCTGGCGATTGCTCACCCCTTGAGGGTTGCGGCTGCGCATGCGCTCCCGTGCTGCCTCCGCCCGCTCACGCACCACGGCACTGGCCTCGGCGGCGTTCGTTTCGGCGGCTGTGCTGGCCCGGAAGCCTGCCCCCAGGACGCTGCCCTCGAGTCGTCGCATCACCACCTGCAAGTCGATGCGATCCAGCAGGGGGCCTGAGAGCCGGCTCCAGTAGCGCTGCTGTTGGGCGGTGCCGCAGCTGCAGGTGCGCTCTGGATCCCCTGCCCAGCCACAGGTGCAGGGGTTGGTGGCGGCCACCAGGTTCACGGCGCAGGGAAAACGCAGGCGCTGCCGGGCCCGGCTCAACCACAGCTCTTCTTGTTCCAAGGGCTGGCGCAGTTGGTTGAGCACGTCGCGGCGGAATTCCGCCAGTTCATCGAGAAAGAGCACCCCGCGGTGCGCCAGGGGCAGCTCCCCTGGCCGCAGCTGCGCGCCCCCTCCCACCAGGGCGGCGCTGGAGCAGCTGTGATGGGGGCTGCGAAAGGGGCGTTGCTGCAGCAGGCCCCCCTGGGCGCCCAGCAGCCCCGCCACCGAATACAGCTGGGTGAGCTCCAGCTGCTCGGCGCGGCTGAGCTCCGGCAACAACCCCGGCAGGCAGCGCGCCAGCAGGGTTTTACCGCTGCCGGGTGGCCCCACCAGCAGCAGGTGATGGCCCCCCGCGGCGGCGATTTCCAGGGCGCGCCGGCCATGCAGTTGCCCCTGAACGCTGGCCAGATCAGCGAGTGGGGGTGCCTCGGCTGAAGGCACGGGTGCATCCGCGAGGTCCGGCGCGGCAGCACGATCCGGCTGCTGCAGCCAGTGCAGCGCTTCGCTCAAGCTGCCGGCCACCGCCAGCGGCAGCTGCTCCACCAGCGCGGCTTCCCGCTGGTTCGCCCGCGGCAGCAGCAGGGCCCGGGCTCCCTGGCGCTGGGCCGCTAGGGCGAGCGCCACCGCACCCCGCACCGGTCGCAGCTCGCCTCCCAACCCCAGCTCGCCGGCGCACCAGATCCCCTCCAGCTGGCTCGGATCGAGCTGGCCACTGGCGGCCAGCACCGCCAGGGCGATCGGAAGATCAAAAGCTGGCCCCTCCTTGCGGAGGTCGGCGGGGGCCAGGTTCACGATCACCCGGGTGAGGGGCATGCGCAGCTGGCTGTTGCGGATGGCGGCCCGCACCCGCTGGCGCGACTCCTGCACCGCCGCATCCGCCAAGCCCACCACCTGAAGCCCCGGAAGACCGGGGGCAATGTCCACCTCCACGGCCACGGCCCGGGCCTCAAGCCCCACCAGGGCCGCACCGCTGCATCGTGCCAACATCGGGCTCTCGGAAACGTGCAGTGGTGAAGTGCCACCGCTGTTTCATCGCTGCCCTCCTCTCACGCCCTCTCTTGATGGCCGACTCCGCTGCCGCCGCGCCGAATGACACGATCTTCGGCCGCATCCTGCGCGGTGAGATCCCCTGTGATCAGGTGTATGCCGATGAGCAATGCCTCGCCTTTCGCGACGTGGCTCCCCAGGCGCCGGTGCACATTCTGGTGATTCCGCGGGAGCACGTGGTGAACCTGGCGGAGGCGGGTGAGCAGCACCAGGCGCTGCTGGGCCACCTGCTGCTGGTGGCGGCGAAGGTGGCCCGAGAGCAGGGCCTGGAGGGATTCCGCACCGTGATCAACAGCGGCGCCGAGGCGGGGCAGACCGTGTTCCACTTGCACGTGCATGTGATCGGTGGTCGCCCGCTGGCCTGGCCGCCGGGCTGACCCTGAACCGGTGAGAATGGCGGCATCTGAACGCCGTCATGAACCCCCTGCAGGCCTTCCGCAGTCAGCTCGGCAAGCTGCGGCGCCTCGCCCAGCCCTATTTCCTGCCGGTGGAAGACACCAGCGGCTGGCAATTTCTGCTGCTCATCGTCGCCATGCTGGCGGTGGTGGTGGGCACCACCCTGCTGCTGCTGACGGGGGCGGTAGCCGTCAGTGGTGCGCTGATTCCGGAGCTGCAAGCCCGCTTCCTGCCTGGGATTCCCCAGCAGGTGGAGGCCATCTGGTCGGGGCCGGTGGGTCTGGTGGTGATGGTTCTGTTTGCGGCGAGCCTGGGCTGTTTTGGCGTGTTTCGCGGCAAGCTGCGTCAGGGCCGCTGGCTGCCCTGGCTGCTGCTCGGGGTGATCACGCTGCTGATCCTGGTGATCAACGGCATCAACGTGGGCATCAGCTTTGTCGCGCGCAATATTGAGAATGCTCTGGTGGCCTATCAGGCTGATCAGTTCTGGCAGATTGTTGCCATCTATGCCTTCTGTCTGGTGTTGGCTTTGCCGATCCGGGCGCTTCAGAGCTATCTGATTCCGCGGCTGGGTCTGCTGTGGCGTGAATGGTTGAGTGGGCGCTTGCTAACCCGCTATTTATCTAATCGTGTTTACTACGTTCTTAATCCAAACGATGAAGCGGCTGAGGAAATTGATAATCCCGACCAGCGGATTTCCCAAGACGCGGCCAGTTTCACCGGTACTAGCCTGAGCGTCACGGTTGAGATTGTTTCGGCGCTGCTCACCTTTGTGAGCTTCATTCTGGTGCTCTGGTCGATCAGCTCCAAGCTGGCGCTGTGGCTGTTGATTTATTCCCTGGCCGGTACGGCTGTGATCGTGTTCGCCAGCCGCAAGCTGGTAGCCCTGAATTACGACCAACTGCGTCTAGAGGCCGATTTCCGCTACGGCCTGGTGCACATCCGTGACAACGCCGAATCGATCGCCTTCTACCGCGGTGAACAGCAAGAGTCGCGTGAGGCGGAGCGTCGGCTTGGTGGAGCGATCCGCAATTACAACAAACTGATTGTCTGGGAGGCGCTGATCAGTGTGATTCAGCGCTCATACGACTACTTCTCCCGCTTCTTGCCCTGGTTGGTGATCGCGCCGATCTACTTCGCCAAAGAAGTGGATTTTGGGGTGTTCGGTCAGGCCAGTATTGCTTTTTCTCAGGTGTTGTTCTCGGTGAGCTACATCGTGAACAACATCGATCGCCTGGCGGCGTTCTCCGCCTCGATCAGTCGACTGGAAGGGTTCCAGGGCAAGGTGGAAGCGATCAGTCGCTCAGAAGCGCAGCGCGATCTGCTGGCTGACGAGGGATCGGCTACCTCTCAATCGCTGCTGGTGCGGCATGTGGATCTGGTGCCCCCGGGCAGTGATCGCCGCCTGATTCACGACCTCAGCTTGGAGGTGGGTGCCGACCAGCGCGTGCTCGTGGTGGGGCCAAGCGGTTGCGGTAAAACCTCGTTCCTGCGCTTGGTGAGTGGTCTCTGGCCTCCTGCTGCCGGTGAGGTGGAGCGCCCGCCCCTCTCTGAGTTGCTGTTCATTCCCCAGAAGCCCTACATGCTCTTGGGCAGCCTGCGGGAGCAGCTCTGTTACCCCCAGGATCCGCAGCGCTTCAGCGATGAGCATCTGCGCAGCGTGCTCGAGGAGGTGCGCCTCGGCGCCCTGGTGCAGCGCTACCCCGACTTCGACATCAAGCAGGACTGGCCCCGTCTGCTCTCCCTGGGAGAGCAACAGCGCCTGGCCTTCGCCCGTCTGTTGCTCAATTCACCGCGCTTCGTGGTGCTCGATGAGGCCACCAGTGCTCTGGATGTGAGCACGGAAGAGCACCTCTATGCGCTGCTCACCCAGCGGGAGATGGCTTTCGTGAGCGTGGGACACCGGCCCACGCTCAAGGCTTTCCACAACGTGGTGCTCGAGCTGGATGGGCAGGGCGGCTGGAAGCTGATGCCCGCCACCAGCTATACCTTCAACTCCGGCGTCTGATCTGCGATGACCACCTCCCCCGAGACCGAGGCCACCAGCGCCATTCCCGCCACTAGCGCCACCACCAACGACGTGCCCGCCTTTGGCTGGAGCGGTTATGCCGAGCGGGTGAATGGCCGCTTCGCGATGGTGGGCTTTGCGGCGATCCTGCTGGTGGAGGCCATCAGCGGCGATACCTTCCTGCGCTGGGCCGGTTTCGTCGGCTGATGGGCCAGCAGGCCTGGCTCAGGGCAGCTCCAGCAGATCCACCTGCCACAAGCCCCCACGGCTCACCTCCACCGCGAGCACGCGTCCATCAGCACTGAGGCTCACCCGCTGTGGCACCCCCGCCGGTTCGATGGGCACGATCTGTGAGGCCTGCAGGGAGCGCCGGTGCAAGACCAGCTCGCTGCGGTCATCCCGTTGGCGCACCAAGGCGAGGTGCTCGCCCCGTTGATCCACCGCCACATGGATGGGCAAACTGTCTGCGCGGTTGAGACCGGGGAGTGGCACCGGCACGTTGCGGCGGCGATCGATCAACTGCACTTGTGCGCGGCTGCCGGCGCGGCTGGTGATCAGGGCCAGCCAGTTGCTGCTCAGGGAAGGGCTCTGGCTTTCGCCCAGGCGATTGAGCGGTTGATTGAGCCCCTGGATTGGCCGGATCCCCGCCTGGCAGCCCGTCAGCAGCAGGCTGAGCAGGCTGCCGCTGAGGCCTGTCGCTAGCGGAGGCCGCCAGCTCATGGCTGCTCCGGGCCTCCGCCGCTCTCGCGCAAGCCAGGGGCGCGATCGGGTTCGAGCAGACCCGTGAGGCTGAACACCTGGATTCTGCGGCTGCCGCCCTGAATCAGCTCCAGGGCGATGCTCTGGCCATCGGGGGCCAGGCTCAACGACTGGGGCTCCTGGCCGGCGGGCAACCACAGCGGGTGCTGCTGGCCGGTGGCTCGGTCTTCGATCACGGCCTGGCGCCGGCCGCCCTGCTGCACCAGCAGCGCCAGGTAGCGGCCGTTCCAGCTCAGCGCAGGAGCGCTATGGGGCTGGCGGTTGCGCAGATGCCGCAGCGGTAATTCACGGCCGCTGCGGCGTTCCTGAAGCAGCACGGTGGTGCGGCCGCCGCGGTCCACCAGGCTGGCCAGCAGGCGGCCGTCGCCGCTGAGGGCCGGCTGTTCACGCGACTCAACCCCAAGACCGCCCGGCAGCACAGGCTGACGCCGAAAGGGCATCCAGCTGCAACCGCTCACGCCGAAGAGAACGAGCGCCGTCGCGATGAGGAGGCGCTCAGTCGTCGAAGCGGGAGCTGTTGTCGCGTGGGCTGGGCGAGCTGCCGCTGGGGCCGCTGCTGCGGCTGGAGGGAGGAACGGGGCGGAATTCGGCATCGCTCACGCCGGAGTCGCTGGCGCTGCTGGAGGCGGCGGAGGCTTGGCTGCCCTGGGGGCGATAAGGCGTGCCTTCGGGGCGGTCGCTCGGACCTGGCCGGCGGCTGGAGCGGGGCATGGGCTCGTTGGCGGCTGCTGGGCGGCTGCCGCGGCGGCTCTCATCGCGCTCCTGGCGTCGGGCGCCGAATTCACGGCTGGGACCCTCGCTGGGGGCACTGCCGGCGCGATAGCGGCTTGCAGCCGGAGGGGCTTCGCGCCGTTCGCTGCGACCATCCCACTCGTCGCGGGAGGCGGCGCGCTCAGGGATGGCGGCACGGGCAGGAGCTCGGCGGGGCCGGTAGAGGTCGTCCTCCTCGCGTTCGCTGAAGCCCTCCTCGCGGGAGCGGATGCGGCGACGCAGCGGTTGTGGTTCATCGAAGCGATCCACGTCGTCACGCCAGTCGCGTCCGCCACCCATGCGGGGTTTGGGCAGCGGTTCGTCGTCATCGAAAAACGACGAGCGCCGGGCCTGCTCGGTGGTCACGCCCCGGAGCCGCACGCTTTCGTAGCCGAAAAAGACGGTGGTGGCGGCGAGCAGGAACTGACCGAACTGCAGGATCGGGTCGAGGCGCCAGCCCTGGAAAAACAAAATGCCGCCGCAGAGCAAGCCCACGGCGGCGAAAAACACGTCGTAATCGCGGGCCAGGGCGGGCTTGAAGCTCCTCATGAAATAGAGGAGGGCGCCGCCAACGGCCAACACGATCCCAACAATGCTGGCCCAATTCAGGCTGGCGTTGACCACGGATCGCAGCTCCCTTTCAGGCCACTGTAGGGCGGGAGTCGAGAGCGGTTTGGAGAACGCTGGCCGGGGCTGCGATCAGAGCTTGCGGTCGACGCGGTCGTTCTGGCTGATCAGGATCACCGCGATGGTGATGGGGATGACCACGATCACCGCGCCCCACACGAGGCTGCTCAGGAAGTTGGCGAGGGAGGGGGTCATGGCTGTGACGAATCCGCCCGGGATCCTAGGCAGCGATGGCCGCTTCCTACGATCCAGGCACTGCTGCTTAGAGCTTTGTGACGGGGAGCCTTGCCACGGCGGGAATGGAGCAGGCGGCGCCAGCAGGGGCCGACACCCTGGCGCTGCTGCGGCAGGTGCTGCCCCCGGTGCATCTGGTGCTGGGGTTGCTGCTGTCGGCCTGGACGCTGCTGTTCCTGTTCCGCATCGTGCTCACCTGGTACCCGCAGGTGGATCTCTCCCAGGGGATCTGGCGCGTGGTCGCCGTCCCCACCGAACCGTTGTTGGCGTTCACCCGGCGCCTGATCGCGCCGATCGGTGGCGTGGATGTCACCCCCGTGATCTGGTTGGGGCTGATCAGCCTGGTGCGTGAACTGTTGGTGGGTCAGCAGGGCCTGATCACCCAGGTGATGATTCGCGCGAGCGTGATTCCTGCTTAGGCAGGGGGCAGCATCTCCTGCTCCACGAATTTGGTGTGCACATCGCCGGCCTGGAATTCAGGCCGGTCGAGCAGTTGCAGATGGAAATCGATCGTGGTGGGAATGCCCGTGACGGCGCATTCCGAGAGGGCACGGCGCAGGCGCTTGAGCGCGTGGTTGCGGTCGGTGCCCCACACAATCAGTTTGCCGATCAGAGAGTCGTAGAAGGGCGGGATCTCATAGCCCGTGTACACGTGGCTGTCGAAGCGCACGCCGGGCCCCCCTGGCGGTAGCCAGCCGGTGATCTTGCCGGGGGCAGGGCGGAAGTTCTGGCGCGGGTCTTCGGCGTTGATGCGCACCTCGATGGCGTGGCCGGTGAGCTTGATCTCGTCTTGGCGCACAGAGATCGGCTCGCCGCCAGCGATGCGCAGCTGCTCCGCGATTAGGTCGACGCCTGTCACCATTTCGGTGACGGGGTGCTCCACCTGGATGCGGGTGTTCATCTCCATGAAATAGAAGTTGCCGGTGCGGTCCACCAGAAACTCCACCGTGCCCGCGCCCTCGTAGCCGATGGTGCGGGCGGCGGCCACCGCCGCATCACCCATCTGGCGGCGGAGGTCGGCATTGATCGCCACGCTGGGGGCTTCTTCCAGCAGCTTCTGGTGGCGGCGCTGAATCGAGCAGTCGCGCTCGCCCACGTGCACCACGTTGCCGTGGCGATCGGCCAGCACCTGCACCTCCACGTGCCGGGGCCGGTCGATGAATTTCTCCATGTAGAGCCCCGGGTTGCCGAAGGCGGCTTCCGCTTCGCCCTGGGCGGCCTTGAACAGGTTGTCGAGCTGATCGGCGCTCGGCACCAGGCGCATGCCCCGACCACCGCCGCCGGCGGTGGCCTTGATCATGACGGGGTAGCCCATCGACTCGGCCAGGGTGCGGGCCTGATCCACGTTCTCCAGCAGGCCTTCGCTGCCGGGAATGGTGGGCACACCCACGCTCTGCATCGTGGCCTTCGCCGTCGATTTATCGCCCATGGAGCGAATCGATTCCGGCGAGGGCCCCACGAAGGTGATGCCGTGGGCGGCGCAGATCTCAGCGAACTTGTCGTTCTCCGCCAGGAAGCCGTAGCCCGGGTGGATGGCATCGGCGCCGCGGGAGGTGGCGGCCGCCAGGATGTTGGGGATATTCAGGTAGCTCTTGCTGCTGGGCGCATCGCCGATGCACACCGCTTCATCGGCGAGCTGCACGTGCAGAGCGTTGCGATCCACCGTGCTGTACACCGCGACGGTGGGAATGCCGAGTTCGCGGCAGGTGCGCAAGATGCGCAGAGCGATTTCGCCACGGTTGGCGATCAGCAGTTTGCCGATGGGCATCCAGTGGCAGGCCGGCAGATCCGGCAGCGCAGGCCGCAGGGGACTGTATCAGTGCTCACCTGGCTGGATCGCGCCAGGCTGATGGGTATAGTTCCAGGGCAGTGCAGCAGCACTGTTTGCCCTCACGCCTGTTGATAAGGCCGTTCTGGCCCTTGCACAGACGACCAACACCGAGTTCGATCAGCGTTTGCTGCGATCTCAACAACCACGCGGATGTGGTGGAATTGGTAGACACGCACGTTTGAGGGGCGTGTGACTTCGGTCTTGCGAGTTCAAGTCTCGCCATCCGCATTGCTCCACTCACCGATCGAGGCCAGCGTGTGACGCAGCTCGGCGGTTGTGTTGATCCCCTGAGTCCAGCCCGTTCCGGTGCGCCGGATGCGGCGATTGTCCTGGTGTGCAACGGTCCGGGTGAGCTCACCACGTGGGTGCGGCCTCTGGCTCAGCGCTTGCATCGGGAGCTGGCGATGCGCCCCCTGGATGCCCAGTCGCCCATGGCACTGCGGCTGGTGCTTGTGCCCTGCCCCAATGCCACGGGCAGCGAACACCGGGTCGCCCAGGACATGGGCCTGTTTGAGCGCATCCTGCCGGCGGCCCGCTTCTGGTGGCTGTTGCTGCGGCCCCGCCGCTACGGCCCCTGGCCGGCCCGTGGGGTGGTGGTGTTTCTCGGCGGTGATCAGTTCTGGACGGTGCTGCTCTCGGCTCGCCTCGGCTATCGCCACATCACCTATGCGGAGTGGGTGGCCCGCTGGCCCCGCTGGAACGATCGGATCGCAGTCATGGGCTCAGCGGCCGCTGATCGGCTGAGTGCCCGCTGGCAACCCCGCTGCCAGGTGGTGGGCGATCTGATGGCGGATCTCTCGGAATCAGCCCGCAGCGATCAGCCCCTGCCCGAGGGGGAATGGCTGGCGTTGATGCCGGGATCCAAGCGGGCCAAGTTGCAGGTGGGCATGCCCTTTTTGTTGGAGACGGCCGATCGTCTGGCCGGGCTGCGGCCCGGTTGCCGCTTCCTCTTGCCGGTGGCGCCCACCACGAGCGTGCAGGAACTGCTGGCCTACGCCGGCGCAGCCAATCCGATTGCGGCGTTCTACGGCTCCGGCGAGCCGCAGCTGCTGCAGGGGGCTGAGGGGCCGCAACTCTGCACGCCCGCCGGCACACGCATTCACTTGGTGGAGCAGCAGCCGGCCCATGGGGTGCTGAGCCAATGCCGCTTAGCCCTCACCACCGTGGGCGCCAATACCGCTGAGCTGGGGGCCTTGGGGGTGCCGATGATTGTGCTGGTGCCCACGCAGCACCTGCACGTGATGCAGGCCTGGGATGGCGGGTTGGGGATCCTGGCCCGTTTGCCGATCCTGCGCTGGTTGCTGGGGGCGGCCCTCACGGCCTGGCGGATGCGCCATCACGGCTTCCTGGCCTGGCCCAATATTTCGGCGGGCCGAGGGGTGGTGCCCGAGCGGGTGGGGGCGATCACGCCGGCTCAGATTGCTGAGGAAGCGGCCGATTGGTTGGCGCATCCGGAGCGTTTGGAGGGGATGCGCGATGACCTGCGCAGCCTGCGGGGCCAACCCGGCGCTGTGGCGGCCCTGGCGGGCATGGTGCGGGAGCTGCTGCCGCCAGCTGAGCGCGCTCTTTAGGTTGTGGGTCAGCCCATCTCCGCTTTGCATGGCTTCCACGTCCCCCGCTGATCACGAGCAGTGGCGCGATCAGCTCAGCCCTGAGCAGTTCCAGGTGGCGCGCCTGGGGGGCACCGAGCGTGCGTTCACGGGCATCTATTGGGACAACAAGGCCAAGGGCATGTACCGCTGCGTGTGCTGCGGCAGTGAGCTGTTCAGCTCCGACACCAAATACGACTCCGGCAGCGGCTGGCCCAGCTTCTGGGAAGGTGTGAATCCCGAGGCGATCACCACCGTGGAAGACCGCAGCCATGGCATGGTGCGCACCGAGATCAAGTGCGCCAAGTGCGATGCCCACCTGGGGCATGTGTTCAACGACGGTCCCAACCCCACAGGGCTGCGCTACTGCGTGAATTCGGCCTCGCTCAACTTCCAGCCCAAGCAGGGCTGATCGGGTTGCCCGCCGGCGCTACCAGCGATCGGCGTCCCTGGGGTCCATCGGTTCCACATCGACGGGCCCCTCATCGCGCACATAGCGGCGTCGGGTGGGCGGTTCCTCCTCGTAGCGGCGGCGCGGTGCGGCCTCAAGGGGTTCCTCGTCGAGGTAGCGGCGCTGGCGCAGCGGTTCGCGCTCGCGGCGTTGGTCCACCTCCACGTAGTCGTAGTCCTCGTCGGGTTCGAAGCGGCGATTGGTGGCGGGTTCGATGCGGCGCTGCTGCTCCTGCACCGACGGCTGCCCGGCGGCGAGTTGGTTTTCCACCGGCACCATGTTGAGCCGGTAGCGCTCGCGCTCCTCTTCCTCCCAGCTGGGGCCTCCCACTCCAAGCTTCTCCAGCAGGCCCGTGCCCAGCTGCTTGAGCTTCTCCTCGGCGCCCTCGTACACGATGATCCGATCGGGGCCGCTACTCACGATTTCCTCCACCGTGAGCTCCCAGGTGCTCAGCACGCCTTCGCCGAGCAGGGGAATGCCCAGGGCTCCGAGCACCAAGGTGGTGAGTTCGCCGGTTTCGATGTCGAAGCTGAAACCGAGCACCTTGCCGAGCTGCTCGCCCGCTTCGGTGATCACCTGGCAGTTGATCACCCGGGAATAACGATCCGGGTTGAAGCCCTCCGCCAGGGAATCAGCAGAATCCACCAGGATCACATCCCCAACCTGACGGATGCTCTGCAGCGGCATCCAGCGGGGCAGGCCCGGCAGGAAGCGGGTGAGCGGGTTGTCGCGCAGGCCCAGCGCCACCACTTCACGCCGGTCGATGTCGACGACCACCTCGCCCACCACGCCCAGGCGGCGGCCGGAATCGCGGGTGATCACCTGGGTGCCCATCAGCTCCGAGCGCAGCCAGAGGCGATCACTGGGTGTGGCGGTCGGGTCGCTTCCGGGAGGAGTGGTTGTCATGGGCGCATTGTGGCCGAATGGCAAGGCCTGGCACTCAGGCCGCTGGTGGTAATCCCACCACCTGGGTGTGGGCACCGCGGGCCTGGGTCACCCCGATGGTGCGGGTGGCGGCACCGATCATCGGCCGGCGGTGGCTCACCACCAGGAACTGGGCCGCTTCCGCCTGCTGGGCGATCAAGGCCGCCAGCCGCTCCACGTTCACCCCGTCGAGGAAGCTGTCCACCTCATCGAGGGCATAAAAGGGGGAGGGGCGGAAGCGCTGCAGCGCAAACAGGAAGCTCAAGGCCGTGAGCGATTTCTCGCCGCCGCTCATCGAGGCCAGGCGCCGCACCGCCTTGCCCTTGGGATGGGCCACCAGGCTGAGGCCGCCATCGAGGGGCGATTCCGGGTTTTCCAGCTGCAGGTGCCCCTCACCATCGGACAGGCCGGCAAAGATCTCGCGGAAGTGGCCGTCCACGGCCTTGAACGCCTCCATGAAGGCCTCCTGCCGCAGGGTGGCCACGGTTTCGATGCGCAGCAGCAGCTCTTCGCGCTCCTTGCAGAGCACATCCAGCCGCTCCTGAAGATCGGCGAGGCGGGCTTCCAGCTCCTCAAGCTCCTGCAGGGCGAGCATGTTCACCGGTTCGAGCGCTTCCATCCGCGCCTGCAGGCTCTTGAGCTCGGCCTGGAGGGCCTCCAGGCCGTTCTCACGCATCTCCTCAGGAATCTCCGGCAGCGGATCGGGTAGGTCGCGCTGCAGCTGCTCGAGCCGCAGGGCGCCGCTGCGCTCTTGCTCCGCCAGGGCGGTGAGTTCTTCACCGAGGCGCTGCAGCTCCCATTCCTGTTGCTGCAGCGTTTGGCGCTGACGTGAGAGCAGCGCCTCGGCTTCATCGCGGGCCCGCCGCCGTTCGCCGAAGCGCTCCTGCAGCTCCTGCTGCCGCGCCTCTAGCTCGCTGCGTTTGGCTTGATCGGCTTGCTGCTGCTCCTTCCAGGCCGCTCGCTCGGCTACCAGAGCATTCACCGCTTGCACGAGCCGTTGCTCCTCGCCCGTGAGAGCCTGCAGCTGGCTCGCCACCCGCTCGGCCGCCAGGCCCCGTTCGCGCCGGGCGGCGAGCAGGCCATCACGCTGCTGGCGGGCGGCGGTGAGGGCGGCATCGGCGGCCTCCAGCTCCTGCTGCAGCCCTTGCCAGCGCTCGCTGTCGCCGCTGGCCTGGGCGCTGGCTTCCTGGGCTTCCAGGTCTTGCAGGCTCTGCTGCAGCGGGGCCAGCTCGCTGGCGAGGGTTTGCAGCCGCTGCTGGCCGCTGCTCAGATCCGCCTCGATCTGCTGGATCCGGCTGAGCAGCTGTTCACGGCGCTGTTGCAGGGGGCCATGGGCGCGCTGGGCGGCGCTGCGTTCGGCCTCGAGGGCAGCGCGGCGCTGCTCAAGGCGGCTCAGTTGCGGACGCAGCTCTTCGAGTAGGCGGCCCAGCTCGGCCTCCTTGCGGCGGCTGGCGGCCAGGGTTTCGCCCAGCTCCAGCAGGCGCCGGCGCAGGGGTTCGGCTTCATCGGCATCGCTGGCGGCACCAAAGCTGAGCTGGTTGCCCCGCTGCTGGAAGCTGCCGCCGGTCATGGCACCGCTCTTCTCGAGCAGCTCGCCATCGAGGGTCACCGCTCGGGCGCGGCCCAGTTCGCGCCGGGCACTGGCTAGATCCCGGAACACCAGCGTGTCACCAAACACGTAGCGGAACACCTCGCCATACACCGGTTCAAAGCGCACCAGCTCCACCGCCCGGCCCACCAACCCATCACCGCTGCTGCCGCCGCGCTGGAAGGCGGCACTGTTGCTGCCACTCCCGCTGCCACCGCCGCGGATCTTGTTGAGGGGTAGGAAGGTGAGCCGGCCGGCGCGGCGGCTCTTGAGCAGCTCGATCGCGCGGGCGGCGATGCGGTCGTCGTCGACCACCACCTGGCCGAGCCGTGCGCCGGCGGCCACCTCCAGGGCGAGGCGGTGCAGTTCCTCCACCTCCCCCAGCTGAGCCACCGGGCCGTGGATGCCATCGAGGCCGGCTTCCAGCAGCAGGCGCAGGGCGCCGGTGCCGCGGCTCTCCTGGATGGTTTCCCGGCGTGATTCGAGGCGGGCGATCTCGCGCTCAAGGTTCACCTGCTCCTGCTCGAGCCGCTGACGGGTGCGCTGCTGCAACGCCAGGGCCTCGGCCAGGTCCTGGGCTTGGCCTTGCTGGGCCTGCAGGGTGTTGAGCAACTGCTGCCATTCGCCCTCCAGTTGGCTGAGGGAGCTGGCCACACCGTCGCTGTTGGCGGCGTCATCGGCCTGTTGCTGCTGCAGTTCCACGAGCCGTTCCTGCTCCTGCTGCAGCCGGGCTGCCAGTTGCTGCTGTTCGGCCTGCAGCGGGGACAGCCGGGCCTGCAGCTCCTGGCGCCGTTGGCTGCGCTGCTTCTGCTCCTCCATCCAGCTGCCGCTGCGGCCCGCCACTTCACCCAGGCGGCGGCGTGAGAGCTCCACGGCTGATTCGGCGCTGCGGCAACTGGTTTCCGCCTGCTCAAGGGCGGCGTCATCGTCTGGGGCGGCCAGTTGGCTTTGCTGTTGGCGCAGCTCGCCCTGTTGGCGCGCCAGCTCTTGGCGCTGGCGTTGCAGTTCCTCAGCGTTGAGCTGGTGTTTCTCCGCCTGACGGGCCAGCTCGCGGCCACTGGCCTCCAGCCCCGCCAGCTCCGATTGCACCGCCAGCAGGCTGTCTTCCCCGAGGGCTTTCACCTCGGCCTGCAGCGCTTCGAGCGCTTTGGCCGACTGCTCCAGGGCAGTTTTGGCTTCGCTGATGGCGGCGCGATCGCTCTGCTGCTGACGGCCCAAGGCCTCCTGGCGGCTCTGCAGCTGCCGCTGCTCCTGCTGCGCCAGCTCAAAGCCCAGCACCTGCTCTTGCAGCCGGCCCCGCTGGAAGCGCTCGCGCAGATCTTGATAGGTGCGGGCCTTGGCGCAATCGCGCTCCAGCTTCTGGCGCGACACGAGCAGCTCCTGTTGCACGATGGCGCAGCGCTCCTCGCGCTCCTGCACTTCCGTGAGCTTGCCGCGGGTCTGCTCGATGCGGGAATCGAACAGGGCCACGCCGGCCAATTCGTCGATGATGCCGCGCCGTTCCTTGGCGCTCATCGACACGATGCGGGTCACATCGCCCTGCATCACCACGTTGCTGCCTTCCGGGTCCACCCGCAGGCGCCGCAACTGGGTTTGCAGCTGCTGCAGGTTGCAGGCCACGCCATCGGCGCTGTAGCTGCTGGCGTAGGTGCCGCCGGGGGCGATGCGCAGCCGGCGCGTCACCGACCATTCCTGCTGGCCGGGTTGGATCCAGGGACCTTCCTCGGGGGCCTCGAGGCCCGCTTCCGCCTCATCGGGCTGCCAGTCGCGTAGGTCGAAGCGCACCGTCACCACGGTTTCAGCCGCCTTGCCCTGCTTGAGCATGGCGCTGTTCACCAGGTCGGGCAGGCGTTCGGCCCGCATGCCGCGGCTGCTGGCCAGGCCAAGGCAGAACAGCACGCCGTCAAGGATGTTGCTCTTTCCGCTGCCGTTGGGGCCAGTCACCACCGTGAAGCCCTGCTCGAGGGGGATAGTCATCGACCCCCCGAACGACTTGAAGTGCGTCAGCTCTACCTGATTGATGTGAACCAACAGGCCCGAGCGCCGAGCAGCTGCAAGGTAGCGGAGCCCCTGACGTTTTCAAGCCGCCGTCCTTAGCTTGGGCGCAGCACCCCAGCCATCGGGCTTGTTGCGCCATGGATCCACACCCCGCCGGCGACACCACCGCTGAGCCCCAGGGCCCCGCTCCCACCGCCGACGCTCCTGCGGCCGCCGCCCATCAGTTTCGGGATCGCTTCGAGAGCCTTCTGCCCTCGATCCAGCGGGAATGGCCGGAGGTGGCGCGGCACACCCTCGAAGCCACCCGCGGCAGTTTCGACACGGTGGTGGAGGTGATCGCTCGTCAGACCGGCCGCACCAGCGAAGGTGTGAAGGAGCAGCTGCTGGAGCTGGTGCAGGTGACGGGTGATCAGGCCCATCACCTGGCTGACTCGCTTCGGCCCCTCGAGGAGCAGCTCGAGCAGTTGCTCGACGACCTCAATGCCAGCCTGCGGCCTCGGATCGAGAAGCCGGTGCGGGAGCGGCCGCTGATGGCTCTGGGGATCGCTGCGGGTGTGGGTGTGTTGCTGGGTGTGCTGCTGGCTTCAGGCCGGCGTTCGGCATGAGCGAGAGCAGCGGAAACGGCCGCGAGGAGCGCCGCCGGGGGCTGCCGCTGGAGGCGGCCTCGCGCATCACGGGTTTGGTCACATCCGTGATGGATCTGCATGTGCGCATCGCCCTCAAGGAGGTGGATCGGGAGAAGCGGCGCCTGATCATCGGTGTGCTGCTCCTGGGGGGCGGCTTGGCGTCGCTGCTAGTGGCCTTGCTGGCCGCTGAGCTCGCGCTGCTGCTGTGGCTGGTGCTCATCAAGGGCTGGGGCTGGATTCAGGCCTTGCTGGCGTGGGCCGCCGCCAACCTGGTGTTGAGCGGGATCTTGCTGCGTGTGGGCGGTCAGCTCACCAAAGGGCCGTATCTGCCGGAAACGATGGCGGGCCTCACGAAGACGACGCGGGCGTTGGTGGGGCGTTGAGCCAGCGGCAGATCGGGGGTAGGGAAAGCCCCTGCAGCAGCAGGTTGAGGATCACGGCGATGAACACGATGCTCTGGCAGTTCTGAGCCAGCTCAGCGGCCAGGGCCGGATCCAGGCCCTTGAGGTTGGGGATGGCGCGGGCCACGTTGAACGACAAGGCCAGCGGCACTGCCCCGCGCAGGCCGCACCAGGCGATCAGGCTGGAATCCCGAAGGTGGAACGGTGAGGCGTGCTGGAAGCAGAACACGCTCACCGGCCTCGCCACCAGCATCAAGGCGGCGGCAGCGGCAATGCCAGCAGGCAGAGAGGGAATGAGATCGGCAGGGTTGACCAATAGCCCGAAGAGCAGAAAGATGCTGATCTCCGTCATGGTGTTGAACGGCAGCAGTACTTCTTGGATGCTTTGGTGGTTGATCTGGGTGTCTTGGTAATGCAGGTTGGCCATGAACACACCCGTTGCGTACACCGCCACATACCCAGAACCTCCCAGGAAGTAGGCACAGCCGTAATCGATAAATGCGATCGACATCGCTACCACCAGCAGTTGCTCTTTGTCGATGACGAAGCGGTTGATCACCAGCTTGGCGATATAGCCAAAGCCCACGCCTACTAGGAGGCCTGAGCCCAGCTTCTGCAGCAGGCTGCTCGAAGCATTCAGGGCCATTGCCGGCATCGATTCAGTGGTGCCGCTTGTGACGGTGAAGAAGCTCAGGCAGATGCTGTAGATGATCAGTGCGGAGGGATCATTCACCGACGATTCGAATTCCAGGAGGTGGCGCACCCGCTCAGGTACCTGCCGCTGAACCTGGCGCAGCACACTCAATGTGGCGCCCGCATCGGTGGAGCCCAGGCAGGCCGCAATCAGAAATGCTGCCCCCAGAGGCATGGTTTCGGTCAGCCCCGGCACCAGGCTGCTTCCACTGGCCGAGCTCAACCAGTAGATCGCCGCGCCCAGGATCAGCGTGGAGATGGCCACTCCGCCAACAGCCAGCAGTAAGCCGTATGCGAGGAAGCCTCGAATCGATTGAATGTCTGTTTTTAGTCCGGCATAAAAGAGCAGGAGGGCGAGTGCGAACACATGGATCTTCTCCACTTCTCCATGGCTCACATCCAGCACATGGATGTTGATCATCAGCCCCAGGGCTAGAACGCCCAGGATCGCCGGTACGCCAATGCGGATTGAAAAGCGGCTCACGATCAAGGTGCCAAGAAACACCACCCCGATGAACAGCACCTGTGCTTCCAGCGGCACCGCTTCCAGCGATGGGGGGCCAGCTTCAGCGGCGCTCCCCAGCAATGGGCCCAGGTTTGGGAGCATTACAGGTGCCGCAGTTAGCTGGATTCTCGGATGTGAGCGTCCGCGTCAGCGCACGGCGTAGTGCAGCCAGCGGCAATCGATGCCGCC
The DNA here is from genome assembly GCF_019104765.1 of Synechococcus sp. HK05. NCBI lineage: Bacteria > Bacillati > Cyanobacteriota > Cyanophyceae > Synechococcales > Synechococcaceae > Synechococcus > Synechococcus sp. HK05. The sequence goes on from NZ_JAHRXJ010000009.1 coordinate 77,997, forward strand.
ATTGCTCACCGGGATGCGCCGGCTCGCTTTCATCCGCAGGGCGCCGGTGAGCTCCGGGTTGCCGCTCAGCAGCCAGACATCCCAGCCGCTGCAGCGCTCTTTCACCATCCGGCCCAGATCGGCATAGAGGGGCTCGAGGGCATCGCGATCCCCGATGCGTTCGCCGTAGGGCGGGTTGCACACCAGCACGCCAGGGCCCTGTGGGGGTTGGAAGCTGCGGAAATCGCCGCGCTCGATGGTGACGGCATGACCCACGCCCGCGGCTTCGGCATTGGCGCGGGCCTGATCCACCACCGTGCCATCGAGTTCGAGCCCCACCACGGGCGCCAGTGGCTGGCCATCAGCGAGCAGCTGGCGTTCGCTTTTTCCGGCTTGCTCCAGTGCCTGGCTCCAGAGCTGCCCGTTGAAATCGGGCCAGCGCTCGAGGGCAAAGCGGTGCTCGAGCCCGGGGGCGCGGCCCAGGGCCATGCAGGCTGCCTCGATCAGCAGGGTGCCGGAGCCGCAGAGCGGATCGGCGAGGGGCACGCTTCCATCCCAGCCCGTGAGGCGGATTAGCCCGGCGGCCAGGTTTTCTTTCAGCGGTGCCAGGCCCATGCGGGGGCGGTAGCCGCGGCGGTGCAGGCTCTCGCCGCTGCCATCCACGCTCAGCCGGGCTTGGCCGCCGCCCAGGTGCACGTGGATGGAGAGATCGGGAGCATCGAGATCCACCGAAGAGCGCTCCCCCCAGCGCTGCCGCTGCCAATCCACCAGGGCGTTCTTCACCTGGAGGGCGCTGTAGTGGCTGTGGGTGAGGCCTGGCAGGCTGCCGCTGGCATCCACGCGGAAGCTGAGTTCTGGCGGGAGCCACTGCTCCCAGTCGGCGGCGCGCTGCACGCCGGCGTACAACTCCTCGCGGTTGCGGCAGGGGAACACCGCAAGCTGCCGCAGCAGCCGGAAGGGCAGGCGGACCTGCAGTTGCAGCCGGTAGAAGCCGGCCAGATCCGTGCGGAAGCCCACAGCGCGGTGCAGGGCCTTCACGCCCGTGGCCCCGAGCTCGCTCAACTCTTCTGCGCCGCATGCCTCAAGCCCCGGTGGCAGCACTGCGGTGCACTGGATCAGCTGCTGTTCGGTCATGCCCACCCCTGCACCCTGTGCTTGCTCCTGCCACAATGCAGGAGTCCGGTTTCGGCCGGACTAGGTGGCTCACACCAGTGCTTCGGACAGCGGTTCGATTCCGCTCAGCTCCATTCCCCCATCTCGGGGCTGCAATGGTTTCGACGGGGCATAAGGAGGGTGACTGAAGCCTGCTCGGTCAGAGCAAACACGTAACAGCGAACAACATCGTTCGTTTCTCCCGTCAGACCGCCCCTGTGGCCGCCTGACCCTATTAAGGGAGATGGGGTGAGATCAGCCTTATCAACCAAATGATCCATGGGGGCTGGAAGGCCCCTTCTAACGATTGAGAAGCTGTGATCTCCGCCCCGCTCGATGACGGGGCGGAGAGGTGTGAGTCTGCCGGGGGTTTGATCAGCTCAACCACGCTGCCCTGCCTTTCCCGAGCGGGGTGTTGTATGGCTTTCAGGCCACTGAAATGGACATCAGGCTCCCCGGCAGGGTGGCATTAAAACGCCATGGGGTAGTCGGTGCTTGCTCCGAAGAGGACGTTGGTGTTGGATCCAAAGAGGGGAGATTTGAACGGATTCATGTTCAGACCTGCATCGTCGAGGGAGATGAGTTGTGATTCCAGGCCCTTGAGGGCCGCCAGTGCATCCTCTTTGGAGAACCAGTTCACGGCATCAAAGTTCCAGTGATCGATGCGCTGAATTTTTTCCGCACCAAAGAACCTGCCGCCTTTGATGATTGGGTCGAACGCTCGCTGCTTGCCGGCTCCTTGGGGAGCATCCTGAGACGGGTCTTCCGCTTCATCGCTTGATTCAGTGGGTTCGATGTAGATGCGATCGTCACCCTCTCCCCCGCTGATGGTCGTATCGTCTTCGCGAAGTGTGATGGTGTCTTCTCCGCTGCCGCCGTCCACGGAATCCTGGCCATCGGGATTCAGCACGATGAAGTCATCACCCTCGCCGCCGTAGATGGTGTCGTTTCCGCCGCCGCCGTAAATGGTGTCGTTGCCGGTTCCCGCATAAATCACATCATCGCCATCGGTTCCGATGATGTAGTCATCGCCGTCGGTGCCATCAATGATGTTGTCGCTGTCCGCTTCTATCTGAGGAGTGTCGTTGTCCTTGGTTTGTGTCTTGATGGTCTGGCTGATCTTTTTGTCTTTCTTGCTGGCTTTCGAGAATTGGAAGGACATGACTGAAATGAGGTTGAGGTGGGTATTCGTTGGGATCTCTCCCTCCGATGCACGCACCATCGCCGGGTTTTCCGGCCTCCTCATTGACCTGGCTCAATCCCCCCTGTGATCTTGCTCACACCAGCCCAGAAGCACTGCGCCGCAATGGCTGTTTGGTGATTCATGCTGGAACGAGAGAGCTTCACCGGTCCCTGCGATGAGTCGCCCCCTGCCCGTCACCACCACCTTCGAGCTCCCCGGCTACCGGATCCTCGAGTGTCGTGGTGTGGTGCGCGGCATCGTGGTGCGCTCGCCAACCCTGCTGCAGGGGTTCCTGGGTGGCCTCAAAACGATGATTGGCGGTCGCATCGGGGCCTACACGGCGATGTGCGAGCAGACCCGGCAGCAGGCTTACGACGAGATGGTGGATCACGCCCGTCAGCTCGGTGCCAACGCCATCGTGGGGATGCGCTACGACGGCTCCACCGTGGAGACGGGTTCCACTGGCGCTACCGAGGTGCTCTGCTACGGAACAGCCGTGTTGGTAGAGCCACTCTTGGCTTGAGGGCCGCCGGTCTGAGAGCATCTCCGCCAGGCCCCTGCCCTGATGCTGTGTCTGTTGCCAATCTGAAGGCGTTCCTCGAGAAGGCTCAATCCGACGAGGACCTGCGTCAGAAGCTCCATGCCGCCACGGGCATGGACGACATCGTTGATCTCGCAGCAGCCCACGGCCACAGCGTGGACAAGGCGTCTGTGCTGCGTGCCCATGGCGAAGCCCTCAGCGGTGCCAGCGACCACGAGCTCAAGGCCATCAACAGCTGGGGTGATGCCCTGATGCACTGCTTCGGGGCTACCGAAGAGGAGTGATCCCCGGCTCAGCGGCGACCGCTTGATCCAGAGCTGTAGCCGCTCCAGATCTCCAGTTCTTCCAGGCTGAGCACGCCGAGGCGCCGCTCCCCGTTGAGATCCCAGGTGGGGTAGCCCTTCACCTGGGCTTTTTGGCATTGCTGACGGCCGGCGTCGTCCTTGTCGCACTCCACATAGGGGAGTAGTTCGATCGCTTCCAGGCCGAAGAGTTCTTTTTGGTGATTGCAATGGGGGCACCACCAGGCCCCGTAGACCACAGCGCCCTTCTGTTTGAGGTGCCTGGCCAGGGCTTTTTGCCGGTTGGTGGAGGGTTGAATCGCGGCGTTGGAGGTGCTGCTGCCACCGCTGTCGGCTGCGGAAGCGCCAGAGCCAAGCACCAGCGAGCCTGCGGCGATCAGGGCCAGTGTCCAGGGGAGGCTTGTTCTGGTGTGGATGCCTCTCAAAGGGCGCAGGAGACGATCAAAACCACCAGGCATGGCAAGGCGCGCGCATCGCCTCGACCCTAAACGTGCTGCAGCGTTCGGCCTTCCGCCCCGAAGCGCCGCACCAGTCCCGCCGGGTGGCTGGGAGACTGGCAAGGCCGGCCACGGTCCCCCAGCAACTGCGATGAGCGCCAACGGATATCGCGATTATTTCAAGGTGCTCGGGGTGGAGCGCAGCGCCGACGCCGACACGGTGAAGAAGGCTTTCCGCAAGCTGGCCAGGCAGTACCACCCGGACGTGAATCCCGGTGACAAGGGCGCCGAGGCCAAGTTCAAAGAGATCAGTGAGGCCTACGAGGTGCTCTCCGATCCCGACAAGCGCAAGCGCTATGAGCAATTCGGCCAGTACTGGAACCAGGCCGGCGGAGCCGGTGGTGCCGGCGTGGATGTGGACTTTGGTCGCTACGGCAATTTCGACGACTTCATCAACGATTTGCTGGGCCGCTTCGGTGGTCCCGGTGGTGGCGGCTTCGCTGGAGGACCAAGCGGATTCGGTGGTTTCGGCTCGGGCTTCCCCGGTGGATTCGGTGCTTCCGGGTTCCCCGGTGGCGGTTTTGCCGGAGGCGGGCCGCAGCGGGCTCAGGCGCCCAATCTTGACGCCGAAGCCAGCATCACGCTGAGTTTTTCGGAAGCGTTTCGTGGCTGTGAACGCACCCTGGCGGTGAATGACGAGCGTGTGCAGGTGCGCATCCCCGCCGGCGTGAAGCCCGGCAGTCGCCTGCGGTTGAAAGGAAAAGGCAATCTCCAGCCCGGCACGGGGCGCCGCGGTGATCTTTATCTCAACCTTCAATTGCAGGGCCACCCGGTGTGGAGCTTGGATGGCGATCAGCTCAAGGCCGATCTCCCCCTCAGCCTCGATGAACTAGCCCTCGGTGGCGAGGTGCGTGTGGCCACGCCTGATGGTGAAGCCACGGTCACGGTTCCCCCTGGCATGGCAGTGGGCCGGAGCTTGCGGCTCAAGGGCAAAGGCTGGCCTACTAAAGGTGGCCGAGGCGATCTGCTGCTCAGCCTCAGCCTCAAGCACCCCGCCAGCTACAGCGACCAAGAAAAGCAGCTGCTGGAGCAACTGCGAGCTGCACGCAGCACCGATCCGCGGGCGGATTGGATCAGCGCGGCGCGGCTCTGATCAAAACGCCCCCTGATGGATTCGAACCATCGACCGGCTGCTTAGAAGGCAGCTGCTCTATCCAGCTGAGCTAAGGGAGCTGACGCTGGGCATTGTGGCAGTTGGTCTCTGGTGACGCAGCCTCTGGGGGCTTCTATGGTGGTGTGCTGCGCATCAAGGCTCAATGCCCGCTCCACGGCTTAACGACAGCCAGAAAGAGGAGCTGGTCGCTCGCTACCGCCAGGGGGAGACGGCTCAGGCTTTGGCCGCTGCTTATGGCTGCAGCCCGAACACGGTGAGCCGGGTGCTGAAGGCAGCCCTGGATCCCCAGGAGATGGAGGCAATCAAGCGCCAGTCGCGGGGGAAAGCGGCGGCACCAGTTGCTGAGGTAGAGGCGGCTGCACCGGCTGTGGAGGCATCTCCCGAAACCCCTGAGGTGGTTGAAGCCCCGCCAACACCAGCTGCGGCGGAGCAGGCTCTTCCCGACGACGACGACCAGCACAAGCTGGCGATTGACGACGCCGATGACTTCGGCGACGAAGGCCTCGAGGACGCAGATAGCGGCCCTGATGACGGCAGCGACGATGCTGATGACGCGGCGACCGAAGCAGTGGTGGCGGATCCAGCCGTTGTGCTGGAAGCCCAACCCCTGATCCCCGGCGCGCTTCCCGCCAGCGTGTACCTACTGGTGGATAAGACCGTGGAGCTTCAGCCCCGGCCGCTGGCGGAGTTCACGGAGTTGGGCTCCCTGCCGGAAGAGGAACAGGAGCGTCAGGCCCTGATGCTGTACACCAATCCCCGTCAGGCCAAACGCCAGTGCGGACGAACCCAGCGGGTGATCAAGGTGCCGGATGCAGGGGTGCTGGAACGCCGCTCCTCCTATCTCGTCGCCCAGGGCATCACACGGCTGGTGGTGGAAGGGGGAACACTGTTTGCTCTGGCGAACAACTGAGCTCAGACTCTTCCTGCTGAGGTGATCGCCTACACGTTGTGGCTCTGATCGCTTCGCGGCAGAAGCAGTGCGGTCGTCACACCGCCGCTGATCACGCCGGTGACCAGTGCCATTCCCAGCAGAAAGCCGGTGGGCAATTCGGCGGTTTTGCCGAAGCCCAGGTTGAGCCGAGCCCGTTGATCCAGGTTCTGGGCGCCGAGGCAGAGAATCAACAGCAGCAGTACGCCGCCCCCCAGACTTGCCACTAGCAGGCGCAGGCGCAGCAGCATCAGCTCGGTTCCTCAGCCCGATGCAGCAGAGCGTAAAGCTCTCGGCGAGCCATGCCCGTTTCATGCGCCAGTTGCCGGGCGGCATCGCTGCGGCTGAGGCCGGAGGCCACCAGGGCTGAGAGCGCAGCATGCAAGTCGGCTTCGCTGCGTGGTGGGGCTGTTTCGGTGGCGGCGCCCCCCAGCACAATCGTGAATTCTCCCTGGGGCGCCTGCTGGCGGAAGTGCGCCAGCGCCGCCGACACGCTCGGGCCGATCTGTTGCTCGTGCCGTTTGGTGAGCTCCCGCGTTACAGCGATGGGGCGATCGCCCAGCTCCGCTAGGAGGTCTTCGAGCAGCTGGAGCAGGCGATGCGGCGCCTCGAATAGCACCAGAGTGCGGGGTTCTGTAGCCAGCTCCTGCAGCCGAGCACGCCGTTGTGTGCTCTTGGGCGGTAGGAATCCTTCAAAGCAGAAGCGCCCGGCGGGCAGGCCGCTGCTCACCAGGGCGGTGGTCACCGCGCAGGGGCCGGGCACGCAGATCACCGTGCGCCCGGCGGCGCGTGCCGCTGCGACCAGCGCCTCGCCGGGGTCGGAAATGCCAGGCAGACCCGCATCGCTGATCACCGCGATCGCGTCTCCGGCCTCGAGGGCCTCCAGCAATTCCGGGATGCGGGCGGTTTGGTTGTGCTCGTGAAAGCTCACCAGCCGCGGCGCTTGATCCCCGCTGCGCAACCCCAGATTGTGCAGCAGCAGGCCGCTGTGGCGGGTGTCTTCGCAGGCGATGCGCTGCACATGCCCGAGCACATGGCGGGCCCGCGGCGAGAGATCGCCCACGTTGCCGATGGGAGTACCCACCAGATAGAGCACCCCAGCAGCCGGTTCGGCGCCCTGCATCACAATGCCCCTTTGCCAGCTCCATGATGCCCGCCGCCGCCTGCATGCCCCCGGGGATCGATGAGCAGGCGCTGCTGGCGGAATTGCGCCGGTTGAGCTGGGGTGCGGCCGACATCCTGCTGGCCTACGGCCGCGGCGAGCAGCCCCCCTACGGCTTCCCCAAGGCCCTGAGCGTGGATGAAGGCGGCGAAGGTCCGGTGAGCGCCGCAGATCTGGCGGTGAATCAGTGGTTGCTGGAGGGCCTGGTGAAGGCGTTCCCCGATGCCGGCTGGACGCTCCTCAGCGAGGAAACCGCCAAGGAGCAGCTCACCGCTGGTGAGCCCCTCGATGCCGAGTGGCTGTGGATCCTCGATCCCCTCGATGGCACCAAGGATTTTCTGCAGGGCACCGGCGAATACGCCGTGCATCTGGCCCTGGCCCACAACGGCGAGCCGGTGCTGGGTGTGGTGTTGCTGCCGGAGATGGAGGAGCTGTGGATTGGTCTCGTGCCCCAGCAGCGGGCCTGGTGCGAAAACCGCGCCGGTGAGCAGCGGCCCGCCAACCTCAGCCCCCGCCAGGCCCTGGGTGAGTTGGTGCTCGTGGCCAGCCGCAACCACCGTGATCAGCGCCTGGAGCAGCTGCTGGAGGCCTTGGCCCTGGGCGACACCAAGGCGATCGGCAGCGTGGGCGGCAAGGTGGCCACGATCCTGCGGGGCGAAACCGACCTCTACATCTCGCTGTCGGGCAAGAGTGCCCCGAAGGATTGGGATATGGCGGCCCCGGAAGCGGTGCTGCGCGCCGCTGGTGGTGCCTTCACCCACGCCGATGGCCGCTCCCTCAGCTACAACGACGGCGACATCCGCCAGGCCGGTTGCCTGATCGCCAGCCACGGCCGCAGCCACCGTGAGCTTTGCGAGAAGGCAGCCCGGGCGATGGCCACGATTGATCCAGGTTTTGCTGTGTGATCGCTGGTCCGCCTAAACAGCGGATCGCCATGAAAAAGCCGGCCCTGCAGGGCCGGCTGGTGAGAGCGATTCAGGCCTGCATCGCGAGGCCTGATTGCTTCACTCCACCACGCTCACGGCTGCAGCCGGTTCTTCCGACTGGGGCACACCGCGCAGGGTGAGGTTGATGCGGCCGCGGTTGTCGATCTCGCGCACGCGCACGGTTACCTGATCGCCCACGCGCACCACGTCTTCCACCTTCTCCACCCGGGCTTCGCTCAGCTGGGAAATGTGGATCATCCCTTCCTTGCCGGGCAGGATTTCCACGAAGGCACCGATCGGGATCACGCGGGTCACCGCACCGCTGAACACCTCACCTTCCGACACGCGGCGGGTGAGGCCTTCGATGATGCGCTGGGCTTCCTCAGCCGCTGCACCGTCGTGGCTGGCGATCGTCACGATGCCGCCATCTTCGATGTCGATCTTGGTGTTGGTGCGCTCGGTGATGCCCTTGATCGTGCGGCCGCCGGGGCCGATCACGGTGCCGATCAGCTCGGGATCGATGCGGAAGCTGAGCAGGCGCGGCGCGTGGGGGCTCAGCACCTCGCGGGGCTTCTCGATCGCCGAGAGCATCTTCTCGAGGATGTGCAGGCGGGCAGGACGGGCCTGGTTGATCGCCTCGGCCACGGTTTTCACCTCCAGGCCGGTGATCTTCATGTCCATCTGCAGGGCGGTGATGCCCTTCTCGGTGCCAGCCACCTTGAAGTCCATGTCGCCGAGGAAGTCCTCGATGCCCTGGATGTCGGTGAGGATCCGCACCTCAGAACCCTCCTTGATCAGGCCCATGGCGGCGCCGCTCACGGGGGCCTTCAGGGGCACACCGGCATCCATCAGAGCCAGGGTGCTGCCGCACACCGAGCCCATCGAGGTGGAGCCGTTGGAGCTCAGGCACTCCGACACCACGCGCAGCACGTAGGGGAAGCTCTCCTTGCTGGGCAGCACAGGGATCAGAGCCCGCTCTGCCAGGGCGCCGTGGCCGATTTCGCGGCGGCCGGGGCTGCGCATCGGCTTGGTTTCGCCGGTGGAGTAAGGGGGGAAGTTGTAGTGGTGCAGGTAGGTCTTCTCGTTGGACGGGTTGAGGTCGTCCATCTCCTGAGCGTCGCTCGGGGTGCCGAGGGTGGCGCAGGAGAGCACCTGGGTGAGGCCGCGCTGGAACAGACCCGAGCCGTGCACACGCTTGGGCAGCACACCGGCGGCGGCGCTGATCGGGCGCACCTCATCGAGGTTGCGGCCATCGACGCGCTTGCCGTCTTTCACGATCTGATCGCGCATCAGCTTCTTGGTGAGCGACTTGTAGCTGTTGCCCAGCGCCTTGCCGTTGCTGCTCACCGCCACCTTGATGGCGTCGTCGTCCTTCAGACCGTCGATCTTCTCGGCCACCTGGCCCTTGATGGCATCCAGCTGTTCATCGCGCTCAGCCTTGGTGAGCTTGAACTGCTTGAGCACCTCGCCGATGCCCTTGGCGCATTCTTTCTCGAGGAACTTCGGCAGGGTGTCGTCGATGGCCTGCGGCTCGGGGATCACCTGCTCGATGCCGAGTTCCTTGAGCAGGGCCTGCTGGGCCTTGATCAATTCGCACACGGCTTCGTAACCGAAGTCGATCGCTTCGATCACGTCTTGCTCGGGCAGCTGGTTGGCACCGGCTTCCACCATGATCACGCCCTGCGGCGTGCCCGCCACCACCAGGTCGAGGTCGGAGCGCTCGATTTCGCGATAGCTGGGGTTGAGCACGAAATCGTCGCCCAGGAGGCCCACGCGCACGGCCGCCATCGGGCCGTGGAACGGGATCTTCGCCAGCAGCGTCGCCAGGGAGGCGCCGGTCACGGCGAGCACATCGGGCGGAACCCGCTCATCGAGCGACATGCAGGTGGCCACGATCTGAAGGTCGTCGCGCAGCCAGCTGGGGAAGAGCGGCCGCATCGGGCGGTCGATCAGGCGCGCAATCAGGGTGGCGCGCTCGGGGGGGCGGCTCTCGCGGCGCATGAAGCTGCCGGGGATGCGACCAGCGGCGTAGAGGCGCTCTTCGTAATCGCAGATCAGGGGCAGGAAATCGATGCCCTCACGACCGCCGGAGCGGGTGGCGGTGACCAGAACGGCTGTATCTCCGCATTCGACCATCACTGAACCGCCTGCCTGGGGGGCAAAGCGGCCGGTGGTCAGCCGGATCTCCCGACCATCGAAGGAGATCGACTGAGTGTGACCTTGCACTTGGGCTTATGTCTTGTTTGTTGTCAAGTGCGATTCTCGCATCCGGCGTGCGGATGCTGTGACAACGCTCGCAATCTCTTTGGAAAGCGAGCCAGCCCGCAGTAGCCATCAAAAAAGCGCCTTGCGGCGCTTTGGACAGTCTCAGAGCTGAAATCTGGATTCCAGAAAACCTGGTGTCACCAGGACGACTTCACCACGCCGGGCAGTTCACCCTTGTGGGCGCGCTCACGCAGCTGGTTGCGGCACAGGCCGAAATCGCGGTACACACCACGGGGCTTGCCGGTGGCCCAGCAACGGTTGCGCAGGCGCACCTTGGCGCTGTTGCGGGGCAGACCCTGGATCTTGCGGTGGATCTCCAGGCGCTCCATCGGATCGGCAGCGGCTTCAAAAGCAGCCATCAGAGCGGCGCGCTTGGCAGCGAAGCGCTCCACCATCTTCTGGCGCTTCACATCGCGCGCAATCATCGACTTCTTCGCCATGCGGCCTGGACTCAACGGGCAATGACAGACCAGCGTACTCCGCAGGGTGACCTCAACGGCCCAGTAGCTGCTGGACCGCCGCGAGCTGACTGGTGTCTTTCACGATCAGCACCAGGCTGAGGCCCACCAGAAAGACAAAGCCCGACTGCATGAAGGCCAGCTGGAACTTCTCGGGCAGGGGTTTGCCGCGCAGGCCCTCGAGCATCAGCAGCACGAACTGACCGCCATCCAGCAACGGCAGGGGCAGGGCGTTGAGCACCGCCAGGTTGATCGAGATCAGGGCCGTGTAGAGGAAAAGGCTGCTGCCGCCCTGTTTGGCCAGGGAGGCGCCCATCTCCACGATCTTCACCGGGCCCGAGACCTGGCCAGCGGTTTCACCGAAATGGGTGGCGAGGGTTATGAATCCATCGACCGTGCGCAGCGTGAGGCTGGCGAAGTCGCGGTTGGCCTGATTGAGGATTTCGCCGGGACCCTTGGGGCGGCGGAAAGCTTCACTGCCGCTGGGTTGCAATTGGGCGCCGATGCGGCCGATCCCACCCACATCGGCGGGGGTGAGTGCAAGGGTGACGGTCTGGCCGGCGCGTTCGGCCTGAAGCCTCAGGGTTTGATCGGGAGCTCCTTTTACCCGCTCCACAAGCTGGGCCACGGCGCTCTGGCCGCCGCCGAGGTTCACGCCATCGGCGCTGAGGATGCGATCTCCTGGTCGCAGCCCTGCCGCTGACGCGGCCTGCCCGCTCTGTACCCCAGCCACCAGAACACCGGGGGTGGTGCTGAAGCCAGCCGGGATGCCCACCACCAGGCCTTGCGCCACGAGGACGCTCCACGCCAGCAGCAGGTTGGCGAGCACGCCGGCGGCGATCACCAGGGCCCGTTGCGGGATGGGCCGGTTGCGCAACAGGTCAGGGTCGTTGGCGGGGATGGTGCTCTCTTCGTCGTCGTCGGGGAACGACACGAAGCCCCCCAGGGGGATGGCCCGCAGGGCGAACTGCACGCCACGCCGCTGGCGCTCCAGCAGCACCGGCCCGAAGCCAACGGAGAAGCCGCTGACGCGGATGCCCTGCCAGGTGGCGGCAAAGAAATGGCCGGCCTCGTGCACCACGATCAAGCCGGCCAGGATCGCTAGGGCCGTGAGAACCCCCATCCGCGCAGGTGCAAAGTGACTCCATTGTGGAGGGATGCCCCGGCCTGATGACGCACCGCTGCGATGCCCTGCTGGTGGGAGCCGGAATCATGGGCGCCACCCTGGCGCGGTTGCTGCGTCAGCTCGATCCCGCTCTCGAGGTGGTGGTGCTCGAGCGGTTGCCGGCGGTGGCCGCTGAAAGCAGCGCTGCTCTCAACAACGCCGGCACGGGGCATGCGGCCAACTGCGAGCTCAACTACACGCCCCAGGCCGCCGATGGCTCGGTGCCCATCGCCAAAGCGCTGTCGATCAACGCCGCCTTTGAGCTGAGCCTGCAGTTCTGGGCTGCCCTGGTGGAGCGGGGCGAGCTCCAGGATCCGGCGGCGTTCATCCGTGCGGTGCCTCACCTGAGCTTTGTGTGGGGTGAGGCGAATGTGGCCTTCCTGCGCCGGCGCTGGGAGGCGCTGAACGCCAGTCCTCAGTTCGCCGGCATGCAGTGGAGCGGCGACAGCGCCCAGCTGCGCGAATGGATGCCGCTGGTCATGCAGGGGCGAATCCTCGATCAGCCCCTCGCAGCCACCCGCGTGGCCCGCGGCACCGATGTGAATTTCGGGGCGCTCACGGCTGCCCTGCTGGACGGCGTGGATGTGCGGCTCGAGCATGAGGTGGTGAGCCTCGAGCGTGGCGGCCGCGGCTGGCTTGTTGAGGCGCGCCAACCCGGCGGCGCCACCGCGGCTTTTGAGGCGCCGTTTGTGTTTCTGGGCGCTGGTGGTGGTGCTCTGCCGCTCCTTCAGCGTTCGGGCATTCCCGAGGCGCGCCAGTACGGCGCCTTCCCCGTGAGCGGGCAATGGTTGGTGTGCCGCAACCTCGAGGTGATCGCCGGCCACAACGCCAAGGTGTATGGCAAGGCGGCCGTGGGAGCGCCGCCGATGTCGGTGCCGCACCTCGACACCCGCTGGATCGATGGCCAGCGCGCGCTGTTGTTTGGCCCTTACGCCGGTTTCAGCACCCGTTTCCTGAAGCAGGGATCCCTCTGGGATCTGGGGCGATCGGTGAAGCCATTCAACCTGCTCCCGAGCCTGCAGGTGGGCAGCCAGAACTTTGATCTGGTGCGTTATCTGGTGACCCAGGTGGTGCAGAGCCAGGAGCAACGGCTCGAGAGCCTGCGCCAGTTTCTGCCCCAGGCCCGTGGCGACGACTGGGAGCTGGCGATAGCCGGTCAGCGGGTGCAGATCATCAAGCAGATCAACGGCCGCGGCACGTTGCAGATGGGCACCGAGGTGGTGAGCAGCGGCGATGGATCCCTGGCGGCGCTGCTGGGCGCCTCACCTGGCGCCTCCACGGCTGTGCAAACGATGCTTGAGGTTCTGCAGCGCTGCTGGCCCGAGCGCTTTGGCAGTAGCGCCTGGCAGGAGCAATTGCGTGCGTTGATCCCTGGTTGGGGGGTGGATCTTGCGCAGGATGCCGCTCAGCTCACAGCCCAGCGCGGACGCGTCAACGCAGCGCTGGGTCTCGCCGTGGGGTGAGGGACAGCCGCTCAGACCGCGGCGCCAATGCACTCAGAGCCGAAATAGGGCACCAAGGCAGCCGGCAGTTTCACCGAACCATCCACCTGCTGGCCGTTCTCCAGCAGCGCCGCCATCGTGCGGCCCACGGCCAGGCCGCTGCCGTTGAGGGTGTGCACCAGCTGCGTGCCCTTGCCTTCCTTCATGCGGATGGCGGAGCGGCGGGCCTGGAAATCGCCGCACACCGAGCAGCTGGAGATTTCGCGGTAGGCGCCGGCGCCCGGCAGCCACACTTCAAGGTCGTAAGTGCGGGCGGCGGAGAAGCCCATGTCGCCTGTGCAGAGCTCGATCTTGCGGTAGGGCAGCTCGAGCGCTTCCAGCACCGCTTCGGCATCGGCGGTGATCTGCTGGTGCGCCTCGGCGGAGTGTTCGGGGTGGCAGAACCAGTAGAGCTCCACCTTGTTGAACTGGTGCAGGCGAATCAGTCCACGGGTGTCACGCCCGTAACTGCCGGCCTCGCGCCGGAAGCAGGGGGTGTAAGCCACGTATTTGAGCGGCAGCTGCTCGGCCGGGATCACCTCATCGCGGTGCAGCGAGGTGACGGGCACCTCGGCCGTAGGGGTGAGCCAGAGGTCGTCTTCAGCGCAGCGGAAGCTCTCCTCGGCGAATTTGGGCAGCTGGCCGGAGCCGGTGAGGCTGGCGCTGTTCACCAGGATCGGCGGCAGCACCTCGCGGTAGCCCTTGCCGCCGTGGAGGTCGAGCATGAAGTTGATTAGGGCTCGCTCCAGCCGGGCGCCCTGGCCCATCAGCGTGACGAAGCGGCTCTGGGCGATGCGCACGGAGCGCTCGGCTTCAAACAGCTCGAGGCGCTCGGCGATCTGCCAATGCTCCTCAAGCCAGTCTTCGGTCTCGCGCGGGGTGCCCCAGCGCTTGATTTCCACGTTGTCGTCTTCGTTGCGGCCGTCTGGGGCGTCGGGCGACGGCAGGTTGGGCAGGGTGAGCAGCTGCGCGCGCAGCTTCGCCTCCAATGCTTTTTCCTCCTCCTCCAGCACCGCCACCTGCTGCTTGATGCGGTTGCCTTCGTTGCGCAGCTCCTGCACCTCAGGGCTACCCGGGGCAGCACCGCCCTTGATCTTCAGGCCCACCTCTTTGCCGATGCGGTTGCCTTCGGCCTGCAGGTTGCTGCGTTGCTCTTCCAGGTCACGTTCCTGGCGTGCCATCAGCTGGAGGCCCGTGAGGTCGAGCGTCATGCCGCGACGACCCAGCTGCTCGGTGATCAGCTCGGGGTTGTCGCGCAACAGGCGCTGATCCAGCACGGGCCCACGGGCAAAGGTGGGCCGAGCCTACGGGCCGGGCTTCAGAGCACCTGCACCACTTCGCTCACTTCGGGGATGGCTTCACGCAGCTTGCGCTCGATGCCCATCTTCAGGGTCATGGTGCTGCTGGGGCAGGAGCCGCAGGCGCCCTGCAGGCGCACCTTCACGATCGGGCCGTCGATCTCCACCACTTCCACGTTGCCGCCATCGGCCATCAGATAAGGGCGCAGCTCATCGAGGGTGCGCTCCACGTTTTCGAGGGTGAGGGCGCGGGGGTCGTTGGCTTCGGCCGCAGTGGTGTCCGGCGTGGCGTTGGCGGTGTCGGTGCTCATGGGGTGATCTCGTGTTCAGCCGAGCTTAGGAAGCCTCCTTGGCGGCCTGGCCGGGCTCATTCATGCAGCGGACCGGTGAGGTTCACCACCGCCACTCCAGCGGTGATCAGGGCGATGCCTAACAGTTGGCCGGAGCTAGGAACTTGCCGGTAGGCGAGCAGGCCCACCAGCACGATCGCCACGATGCCGATGCCGCTCCAAAGGGCGTAGGTGATGCCGAGAGGGATGGTTTGCACCACCCGAGACAGCAGCAGCATGGAGCAGCCGTAGGCCGCTAGCACCACCAGGGTGGGCAGGGGCCGGCTCATGCCGGCAGAGAGCTTCAGGCAGGAGGTGCCCACCACTTCTGAGGCAATGGCGAGGAGCAGCAGCAGCCAGGCAGGGGTGATGGGCATGGGGTGGATCGGCGCCTCTCCCTAGGATCACCCCACCGAGATCCACCGCCCCGAGCCGGGACGACCCCGAGAACACCCCCAGCGAATGACCGACGTTCCCGCCTCACGGATCCGCAACTTCTGCATCATTGCCCACATCGACCACGGCAAATCAACGCTGGCCGATCGCTTGCTGCAGGACACCGGCACGGTGGCTGCCCGCGATATGCAGGAGCAGTTCCTCGACAATATGGATCTGGAGCGTGAGCGGGGCATCACGATCAAGCTCCAGGCTGCGCGGATGGAATACAAGGCCGCCGATGGCGAGACCTACATCCTCAACCTGATCGATACCCCCGGTCACGTTGACTTCTCCTATGAAGTGAGCCGCTCGCTTCAGGCCTGCGAAGGAGCCCTGCTGGTGGTGGATGCCAGCCAGGGCGTGGAAGCGCAGACCCTCGCCAACGTGTATCTGGCGATTGAGAACAATCTCGAGATCATTCCGGTTCTTAACAAGATTGATCTTCCTGGCGCCGATCCCGAGCGCATCAGCGAAGAAATTGAGGCGATCATCGGCCTTGATTGCTCGGGTGCGATCCCCTGCTCAGCCAAGAGCGGCTTGGGTGTTCCCGACATCCTCCAGGCCGTTGTGGATCGGGTGCCGCCTCCGCCCGATCGGGTGGACGAGCCGCTGCGAGCCCTGATCTTTGATTCCTATTACGACCCCTACCGGGGCGTGATTGTGTATTTCCGGGTGATCTCTGGCTCGATCGGCGCCAAAGACAAGGTGCTGCTGATGGCTAGCAAGAAAACCTATGAGCTTGATGAGGTGGGCGTGATGGCCCCCGATCAGCGCAAGGTGGATCGCTTGCAGGCTGGCGAGGTGGGCTATCTGGCCGCTTCGATCAAGGCCGTGGCCGATGCGCGTGTGGGCGACACGATCACCTTGGTGAACAACCCGGCGCCGGAACCGCTGCCCGGTTACACCGAGGCGAAGCCGATGGTGTTTTGCGGTCTGTTTCCCACCGACGCTGATCAATACCCGGATCTACGCGAAGCCCTCGACAAACTGCAGCTCAGCGATGCAGCGCTCAAGTACGAGCCCGAAACCAGCAGCGCCATGGGCTTCGGCTTCCGCTGCGGCTTCCTCGGCCTGCTGCACATGGAGATCGTGCAGGAGCGCCTCGAGCGCGAATACAACCTCGATCTGATCGTTACCGCGCCGTCTGTGATTTATCAGGTGAACATGCTCGACGAAACCACGGTGATGGTGGATAACCCGGCCACCTTGCCCGATCCCCAAAAGCGGGAATCGATCGAAGAGCCCTACGTGAAGCTTGAGATCTATACCCCCAACACTTACAACGGCACCTTGATGGAGCTCTGCCAGGAGCGGCGGGGTGAATTCATCGACATGAAATACATCACC
Organism: Synechococcus sp. HK05; assembly: GCF_019104765.1. Classification (NCBI taxonomy): domain Bacteria; kingdom Bacillati; phylum Cyanobacteriota; class Cyanophyceae; order Synechococcales; family Synechococcaceae; genus Synechococcus; species Synechococcus sp. HK05. Next base: position 94,562 of record NZ_JAHRXJ010000009.1, read on the forward strand.
ACCGACCGGGTGACCCTTCACTACGAGATGCCCCTGGCTGAAGTGGTGACCGACTTCTTCGATCAGATGAAGAGCCGCACCAAGGGTTACGCCTCGATGGAGTATTCGCTGATCGGCTACCGCAAAAACGACCTGGTGCGACTGGATGTGTTGATCAATGGCGAGAAAGCCGATCCGCTCACCACAATCGTGCACCGCGATAAGGCCTACAACGTGGGCAAGGGTTTGGTGGAGAAGCTCAAGGAATTGATCCCTCGTCAGCAGTTCAAGATTCCGATCCAGGCCTCCATCGGCAGCCGTGTGATCGCCTCAGAGAGCATCAGCGCCATGCGTAAAGACGTGCTCGCCAAGTGCTACGGCGGCGACATCTCCCGTAAGAAAAAGCTGCTGCAGAAACAGGCCAAGGGTAAGAAGCGTATGAAGGCGATGGGCAAGGTGGATGTGCCCCAAGAGGCCTTCATGGCCGTGCTCAAGCTCAACCAGTGAGAAGGCTCGCGACGGCCGCGTCGGCATTGTTGGTGGCTGGGTTTGCACGGGCGGCTGAGCCGTCTGCTGCACCGTCAGCACCGGCACCAGCGCAACCCGCGGGCCCTGTGATCGTGCCCCCTGCACCACTGGAGCCCCCTGGTGCCACGCAAACCCTGCGCTTGGCCAGTGGTTCTGAGCTCTGGACCATTCCCTACGCGGCGCTGCAGCAGTTTGTGGCCGACGGCACCATCACCGATCGCCAGCTGTTGCAACTGGCAGCCAACTCCGGCTGGCCTGATGACCAATTGCGTGCCGCTTTGGCGAGGCCCTACGCGGTGAGCTTGGTGCCGTTGTCCAAGTTTCTCTATTCCCCGGCTGGTGTGGCTTTCCTGCAGCAGCAAACCCAGGCCTTCCGCCCGTTGATGGCCCGTGGCCGCGACGTTCGGGTGGAGGGGATGCGAGCTGCCATCCTGCGCACGGCCAAGAGCGGCACGATCTCAGCCATGACGATCCTGCGAGAACTTCCCACCACCTTTGTGGTGGAGCTTGGCGGTCAACCCACCCAGCGTTGCTCGAGCCTCCCGTGCGTGAATCCGGTGCAGTGCACCTCCACCATGAGCTGGTTGGTGTTTTTGCCCGCCTGTTTGCAAGCGGCATCGAATGGTTCTACCGCGGCTACCGCGCCGTGACGGCATCACGGGCAAGCAGCGCTTTTTCCTCGGCGCAGTAATCGCGCAGGCCCAGTTGATGGGCGGTGCGGGTGAAACCGGTGCGGGCCTCTTCGCGCAGGTTGTTGGTGCAGCGTTCGTAGAGCAGCTGACGGTTGACAGCAGCTTGCTCCCACCACCAAAACCCGGAGTGAGCGATCGCTTGACACACCATGGAACCGGCCGGTGACACCAACCATTGGGCAGCGCTGGTGCCGCGCGCGAGCGTGGTGGTGCCACAGCTGCGTGGTTGCTGCAAAGGCTCAAACCGGCGGCTGGTGATCACCACCGTGGTGGGGTAGCTGCGATCGCAGAACAAATCACTGCCATCGAGCGGGTTGCGGATGGCATTCCCCGGATTGCCATCCTTGAGCGCAAGGACGCAGGCACGGGCAAGACGATTGGATTCGTTGATGAATTCCGAGGCGGTTTGGTCCACTGTGCCTTCGGCGGGGGTGCCGGTGCCGGCCTGTTGCTGCTGAAGCCAATCCACGGCCCGCCATTGCCCTAGAGCCAGGGGTGGTGCTGCCAGAGCACCGATTAAGGCCCATGGAAGCCAGTTCCCCTCGAGCTGGCGGAACACTGCGATGGAGGCAAGCAGGCCTAGGGGACCACCTGTGAACAACCCTGCAGCCGCTGCAATCAGCTGCTGTCGCCAGGCAGAAACCTCCTGGATCTCGAGGAGTTCGATGTCGCGCTCGAGCCCTTGGGCCATCGCGGCGGCCTTGCCGATGGCTCTGTTTTAGCAACGGGGGGAATGCTCAAACCATCTCGATGGGTGAAGCCCCATGGTTTGGCGTGTTCCCTCTCCTGCAGAGCAGGGATTTGTCTTGCCCCTTGCGATCACAGGGGCGATGGTGCTGCTGCTGAGCAGCCTGTCGATGCAGGCTTTGGTTCTGCAAGCCCACCGCGCACAAGCTGCTATGCAGGCCCGTGCACAACGGGATGATCAGTTCAGCTCGGCAGCGCAGTACTGGGCTTCGCAGCTGCAGGGCCCGATGGCGTGTCTGCGCCAAGCCCCCTCTTCCGACTGGACAACGCAGGCAACAGCACTGGAGTGCCCGCCGGATCTTGATCCGCAAGCGGCACAACAGCTGGAGGTTGCGGGTGCCACGGTTCGTTTGCTGAGTTGGCAGCCCCAGGAGATCGGTGGCGTGCTCCACCTGGCGCTCAGCGGCAGCAGGGTGCAACGCCAGTTCCGCTTAGGTCGTTTCGGGATCCAGGAGCTGGGCTGATGCAACTGGTGGAAGTGATGGTGGCGGCCTCGGTGTTTGCCATGGCCACGGGGAGTTCTGTGCAGCTGTGGAGCCGCGCCGCTCTGGGCAGCCAGCAGGTGGAGATGCAGCAGCAGCAAGCCGAGCGGGTCGAGTTGGATCGTTTGCAGCTGCAGGCCCGCTGGCAGGCGGAACTCCGGCCTTCTTGTTCGGTGAGCCCTGCTCAACTGATCACCGTGGCGGAACGGGTGCCCGTTCCGCCGCAACTGCGCCGTGAGGTCGTTCCGGTTGATCAGGGTGCAGCGTTGCAGGTGCGTTGGTGGTTGGAGGCGTCGCCCGCCAACGCACGAGAACGCCTGTTCACAGCAGCTGGGTTAGGGCTTTGTGATCCCGTGGCAGCAGCCGAGGAGGTGGTGCCATGAAGGCTCCTGCACAGGCATCCTCTCGGCTGTCGTTAGCCGAGCTGTTGGTGGGCGTTGCCATTCTCGGCTTGCTGATCAGCCTTGGTTGGCGCGGTGGAACCGAAGCGCTGGCCAGGCAGCGCCTGGATGCCGCAACGCGAAGACTCGAGCAAGGCATCGAGCGCGGGCGCGCAGAGGCTCAACAGCACGATCAAGCCTGTGGCTTGAGCTTGGTGGAGCAGGGCTGGGCACCGCCGCAGGGGGGTGGGCTGCCTGCCTGCCTACCCACCCGAGAGGAGTTGCAGGATCCCCTGGTGATGGCGATCGGTGAGGTGCAACTGAGCCATAACTTCCCAGCGGTGCTGAGATTTAGCCGCAATGGGCTTGTGCTGGATGGCGGCACGGCTGTTCTGCAGGCCTCGGGCACCCCAGTGCAGCGCTGTTTGGTGATGTCGCCGCCGTTGGGTATTACCCGCGTGGGCGGCTATCTCGGAGGTCAATGTGAGCCAGTTGCAGGGCTGTAGAGCACGGCAAGGGTTTTCATTGGTGGAGTTGATGCTCGCCCTCAGCTTGGGCTTGGCCTTGAGCGGTGTGATGCTGCAGGGGCTGATGGCCGAAGGCCAAAACGGCTTGCGGTTTTCACGGCTGATGCGTGCGCGAGCTGTTCAGCGCCGCACGTTGGACTTGATCCAACGCGATTTGGCACAGGCCACCATGGCGAGCGTTGATCCCAGCGCTGAATCTGCCGCCTGCGGGTTGTCAGGGCGAAGGGCGGTGCTTCACCTCAAAACAGCTGCTGGGTTGATTACCTATTCGATGGGGGCTCCACCCAGTCGGATTTGGCGTGGCGCGGTGCTTCTGCGCTGCGGGCCTGCCTATGGATTGGATGGATGGCTCCAAGCCGGGACGGCACCTGTACAGCGTGTGGTGCTCGACGCCTTGGTGGCTGGCGAGACGGGTGTGGCGATTAATCGCGATTCGAGTTCAGGTGTGGCCACGATCTCGCTGCATCAAGCGTTCTTGAACCCCACGGGTCGCACCCAGCAGATCTCAACCAGCCGGATTGTTCCGGGAACGATCTTCCAATGATTCGAATTCCTCTGGGTCGCAGCGCTTGAACCGGTCGACCGTATCGGGAACTAACGCTTGGCCAAAGCGGAGTTCGGGTGGGATCAGGCGCGCGAATTCATCGATGATGGCTTGGTATGCCCTTTGGGTGCGTTGTTGCTCATCGGCTGAGCGAGCGGCCATCGAACGTGCATAGGCACGGATTCGATCTTTGTCGAGGCTGATGACTGTGTCTTGGATGACTTTGCAACGCTGGAGTTGCTCATTAGCCGGCATCCAGCTCTCTTGCTCCTGTTGCCTTTGCTCGGCCTGGGCGGCGAGCTCACTGGCTTTGGCTGCTTCGGCTTGGGCTTTGCGCTGCGCTAGCTCTGCATCAATGGTTTGAAGGCACTGTCGGTACAGCTTTTGCTTCTCCGATTGGGGGGCCAAGCTGGCTTCATTAGCCACCTGATCCACGCAAGCATTCTTACCTGCTTGGCTCACGCGATCTTTGGATGGGGTGGTGCACGCGCTGAGGATGCATGCACATGCTGCTGTGGCTAGCCACTGGGCTGGAGCTCGCATGGTTATGGGGTGGGTGTGCTGTCGATGATGCGGCTTCTGGCCTGGGCTGAACTTGATTTTCCTTCGCTGGAGAAGCTGAAGCCGGATGGATCGAGGATATTGAGCTGATAGGCAACATTGCGTCCGTCAGCTGTGGATGGGGAAAAGGCGCTCACGTTGCTGGCCACGGTATCGGTGCTGGTTGCGCCATTGAGGATCAACGAGCCGTTGGCACTATCGATTGTTGGCCCTGTGCGGATCAGATTCGTACCTTGGAGGCTGTAGGTGATCGTGGGGGATGTTGCTTCTCCGCAGGGCGGCAGGGTGAGAGTCAGCGTGCTACCGGATGCGTTACTGCAAGCGGATTCCTGGATTTCTTGCTCCAACAGAAATTGAACCCGCGTCCACACATCCTGAGCACGCAGCTTGCCCTCGATCCGTGTGCTGGTTCGTACATGCGCCAAGATGAGCTCAGCGGCGCTCACCAGCAAGATGCCACCAATCACCGACACAATCAAGAGTTCCGGCAGCGTGAAGCCGCGCGCTGCAGGTCTGCTGATGTTGTTAGAAACGTTCCTGCTCACCACATTGGTCTCCTCGACTGATGGTGATGTTGCCAATCAGGCCTTTGATGGCAATGCATCGTGTTGGCCCGTTGGGCAGCTTCTTGACCACCACATTAATCACGGAATTGCTTAATGGGCTTACGGTGCCGCGGGGTGTGAACTGAATGGTTGGACTGGTGATTGAAAAGCTTGAGCTGGGTGAGATGCTGGCCACGTCGTCACCTCTCAGTGGATTGCTCGTGAGGCACGTTGCGGGGCTTGTGATCTGCGTGGTTGCATTCGTGGTGGTTGCGCTGGCTACTAAGGCGTCACCGCTCACGGATGAACTGATGGAAACGGTGCATCCAGCACCTAAGAGAGCACTTTTTCTCACTTGTTCCAGCCAGCCTGCTAGCGAGATGGTGAGTGCGTTGACTTCCTCACGATTCCTTTGTTGCAGATTAATATCAATGCCTACAAATGTGAGGATTCCGAGAATCACGACGACGCTCAGCAGCTCGGTTAGACTGAAGCCCCTGGCTTGAGGATTTAGGGGCACCATGACGCGACTGTTGGCATCAGAGTGATTTGCCTTAAGGTAATAGAATCTTTTTTCCATTCAATTGAGTACAGGTGTGGTGGGGTATTGTTCGTATTGATAGCTGCAGGAATCTTCGCGGATCGGGTAATGTTGAGTTCGTTAAGGCGTGGGGCAAGGGCGAGGTTGTTGATCGCATCTACAAGTTTCGGGCCAAATCCACTGCCGGTTCCGTCAGGGCCACAGATAGCAGATAAGCCATTGGGGTCTCCAGGGATGTACTCGTTCTCGTTGGGATAAGTGATTCCGCTTGAGCAGTTGTTTGCATCTGTGCAGCTGAATTTGTCGTTAATCTGAATAATCGTTGCTAAGTCGTCGCTAATTGCCGCTTGTTCGTCTTGCTTCTCCTCGCCTAGGCGGGCGTTGATGTTTGTGAAGTTGAAGAGTGTGACGGCCGCTGTGACAGATGTGAAAAGAATCACGCTCGCCACTAAGACTTCAACGAGGCTAAATCCAGATCCTTCTAGCGGGCTAGATCTGCGAGAACTTGTGATGTCAATAGCTGCGCTAGGCATAAAACATCAACTACCCTCCAAGCCAGCGCTGCTTATTTGTGCTTCGTAAAACAAAGTCGTAGAATAATGGCTCTATCTCTCCAGTGTTACTGGTCAGTCCCATAAGCTCAAAGACGTCTGTGATTCCGCTGCTGGGAATGATCCAGGTTGGATTTCCTGTTGAAGCCAGGTTGTTCGTCCATAAAACGCCGGTAAAAGTCGTGTCGCCTACAAGACTAACAGTCGCAGTGGGAAAATAAATGAAAAGGTTGGTGGCGTCGACGGTCCCTTTGATCGTGAGCTCTTGTGTTGGCTCTTGGCGTGTATTGCTGCCAAAGAGAGATAAATCCGTGATATTTGTTGATGGAGTGCAGTCGCCAGTTGCGCTAATGCTCGTGCAATTGGATATCGTTGTATTTCCTGTACCATCGATAACCTCTCCGCTGTCTTCAAAGTAAAGCCTGACCTTTGCGTCGCCAGTCAAAAACTTAATGTCACTATTCTTGTTGGATCCTGCGGACAGAGGAGCTCCGCCTATATTGCAGTGGACTTCTTCGTTATTGGTGGATCTTTTGCAATAGTCTGGAAGGATATTTGCGGAAAAGTCGTAGACTACGCTTTTGTTGCTTCCAGAGCCGCATTCTTTTTTGAATGCTGTACTGTCACAGGTGTCTGTTGTGATGTTGGTGTCGTCATTGAAGTAGCCTTTAGGTGGGTTTGCTGTTGAGCATGGATTTTCTTGATAAATTGAAAGTCCTCCTTTGGGGTTGCAGAATGTATAGGCTTTGGGGAGCTCTGTGTCGACTATGGCGACGCTAATGTCGGGATCTTTGTTGTTAATAGCGCATCCTGCTGTGTTGCTGGCTAGGCAGTAAATTGGATTGACTGGTGTCCCGATTTCATCTTCAACGTCGGTTGCCCTGCCCTTGACTGTAACGCTGCCTGTGTTTGTCCCCTCTGCTCCTGCGAGCAGTCCAAGGCCAAGCTGAGTCAGGCATACAGTTGTTCCTTGGAGCTCTCCAACTGTTTGAACGGCGTAATCAATGTTTCCGTGCTTTCCTCCAAAGGGGACCCCGCAGCACTTGGGAGTGAGTTCGTATGTGCGCTCTAAAATAACCGAGGAGATCACTTGACCATTTTGATATGACTGGCCTTCAACTTGAATGGTGACACTGCCAACGCCAGAAGGGTTTGCTGCTCGATCCCTCCACACACTAAGGTATCGGTCTTTTTCATTGATTTCTCCGTCACCATTGATGTCCCTCTGATTGTCCCCAATTGCCCCTCCATACGGCTGTCTGGTGATGCGTATCAGTCGGAAGGAGCGATTTGCAGTGCCCTGCACTGACGAAATGGTGCCGTTGCTGCTGATGTACCACTTGCCGTAGGTTGTGCTGGCAGCGTTGTTTGGGTCTAGGAGGCTGTAGTCAGGAATTTCGTTGGCGGGAGGTGGAGACTTTGTGACAATGCAAGGGTTTTGCCTGAGCTCAAGAATCTTGAGTGAATTATTTTTATTCTCCCATAGATCGCCGCTGTTGGCGTCCTGATAGTTTGGGTCTGTGTCGACGCCGTTGTTGCGAACAGTGTTGAGCCATCGATTCTGCGGCCTATTGAGTTCGGATGCAATCGTATTCATGCCTGTTTCGGCTGCGCTCCTTGCTGCCCAACTCCTGTTCTGAAAAGCGCTGCCAAAAAGGCCCCAGCTAGACCTGCTAGCTAGGGCTAAGCTTCCAGCTAAGAGCAGGAATCCTGCGAGTACGGAGATTGGTAATGAAAATCCCTCGCAGGCTCTTCCTCTCGTGGCGAATCTCGCTGATTGGTCTTTCATTGATGATCCGCGCTCTAGTTGGAAACGCTTTTGCTGCTAATTAGGAGCCAGCTCGGGTTGTCATCTCTACACTTCCATCGGTGTTGACGATTGCTACTGCAGTCGAATCGTCTACGGTGGCTGTGTAGGAGGTTCCAGCAGCGCAGGTGGCTGGACTTACGCCTTCACCAGGGGCAAACTGGTCTTCATCTTGGGTCACGAGTAGTGCTGCGCATGCTTTTGCTGCACCCATTGCAGCCGAATTGGCAGCGTTATCACGGGCACGCTGGGCTTGCGTCAAGTAGGCCGGCACGCCCACTGCCGATAGAATGCCAAGGATCACAACCACCACCAAGAGTTCAACCAGGGTGAACCCCTTTTGGTGATCACTGGCTAGTTTTTTGATAGTTCTTGTCTTTTTGTGAAGAAGCGTCTGCGCTAAAGATGATCTGAAGGGTGAGCTTGTCATGGGATGGATGTCCTCTCCGTTCATTCTGGCTTTTCGCTAGGGAGTTGGGCATGAGAAATTCTTGCTGGTTTCCTGAGAGTTCCCTTATGGCTGCTTAAAGATGCCGCTCTGCCTAGGATTTTCCTAGAGGTCATACGCCTCGCATCTATGGCAGTTGCATCAATCCGTCGCCATCTGCAGGCCACGAGCCTGTTGGCCGTTCTGGCTGGGTATGTGGTGCTGCTGCTGGTGAACCGGCAGCTTTCCGCGCGCCTGCGCCAGGATCGGCACGATGCCCAGGTGCGGGCCACCACGCAGTTATTGCAGGGCTTGCTCCCGGAAGAAATTGACTCCACCGCTGAGCTTCGGCGTCACCTTTCCGACCTGGCCAGCCCTTCATTGCTGGTGTGGATGATCTGGCTGGAGCCCGATCGTCAGGGCCCGGGCCCCGCGATTCTTCCCAGCGGAGCGGCGTTTCGGCAGTTTCACTCCGGCCATGCGCTGTTGCGGGCTGCTGATGCCGTGGTGCCGGCGGATGGCATGCCTCGCGAATTTCGCTTCGACGGGCGCACTTACTTCACCTGTTCGATGCCGCTCCGCCTGGCGGGGAAGCCCTACCAGTTGCGTTTTCTTCAGGACTTCACCCTGGAAACAGAACAGGAACGGCTGATCAGTCTCCTGCTTGTGGCTGTGGCTGGAGCCTCAGCGCTGTTTACCTCCGCTCTGATGCGGTTGGTGATCCATCGCGGCCTGCTGCCCCTCGATGCCTTCAGCGCCACCCTGGCCGGCATCAGCGCGCTCTCCCTCAGCACCGAGCGCCTCTCCCTCGAAGGGCAGCCCTCGGAGTTGCATCCGATCGCGCAGGCGTTTAACGACCTCCTCGATCGACTGGCGGAGGCCTGGGAGCATCAGCGCACCTTTGTGAATGGGGTGTCGCATGAGCTGCGCACGCCGATCACCCTTATCAGTGGTTACAGCCGCCGGCTCCTGCGCCGCGCTGACCAGCTCGATCAGCAGCAGCAGAAGCAGCTGGAGCTGGTGGCCTCAGAGTCCGAATCGATGGGGCGGCTGGTGAATGATCTGCTGGAAATCGCCCGCGATGATGCCGGGCGGCTGCAGTTGGAGAGCCAACAGCTTGATCCAGCGGTGCTGCTTGAGGAGCTCTTTGTGCGTTTGCGTCCCACCAGTGACGGCCGGCTGCAGTTGCAGCCCATCCCCAGTGGCTACCCCGGGGTGAGTGCCGATCCGGAACGGCTCAGCCAGTGCCTCACCAACCTGGTGGAAAACGCTCTCAAATACAGCCCTGCATCTCAGCCGATCGAGCTGGCTCTCAGCAGTGACGCCGATCAGGTGGTGCTGCATGTGCGCGATCACGGCGCTGGAGTGCCGGCTGCTGAGCGCGACAAGATCTTTGGCCGATTTGTGCGGGGCAGTGGCAGCGCCGACACCAGCGGCCACGGCATCGGCCTGGCCGTGGTGAAAACGCTGATGGAACGCATGGGTGGCAGCGTGCGTGTTGGGGATGCTCCGGGTGGGGGAGCTGATTTCCAGCTGTGCCTGCCCGCCATACCGGAGCCACCCGTGAGTTCCCGCCCCAGCCTGCGCCGCTGGCTCAGCCCGGGGTTGTCATGACCGCGGGGCATCGGTGAGGGTGGCCGGCAGCACGGTTTGTTTTACCCATGCCGCAACGCCTCAGCCGTTGGCTTGGATCCTTGGCTGCCTGCCTGGGGCTCACCGCCGGCAGTGCCGCCTCGGCCGCCGAAACGATTGTGTTCCAGTTCGGGGAGTTTTCCCGCGATGTGTCGGTGCCGTCGCTGGTGGCCTTCACCGAAACCGGCACGGTGAAGGAGGACCTGCGTTCCTATCTGAAGCTGCTCGATCCCCCCGCGCGCCAATCCCTGCGCACCGCCTTGAAGCAGCGCGTGCCGGTGAATGCGGTGATGGCCTCCAACTTCCTCAGCACCGCGCTCGGGGAGCGTGTGCTCGAGCAAGTGGTGAAGGTGATCGATCAGCCGCCCGCCATCGCCGGTCCGGCGCTCTCCTCGGCATTCATCCTCGGCTCCGGCCGTGAGGGTGATCTGCGCCTGATCGATGTGTTGCAGGCCTACCCCACCCAAACCCTGCCGGTGAATGCGGCGGCGGTGCTCTCGCTCACCCGCTCGCTATCGCAGCAGTTCAACCTGCAAAACCGCCTGTTCCCGCAGATCGCTTCGATCAACGGCACCCCGGCTCCGGGGCCGGATCTCAGCTCTTTGGCCCGTGGGGGCAGCACTGCTTACAGCACCACGCCCTTCAGCTTTCCCGGGCGTGACGGCACGACGATCACCGCCGTGGCCTACCTGCCCGCCACCGCCACGGCGGAGAACCCGGCGCCCCTAGTGGCGATCGCCCCCGGCTTGAACACCAACATGAACGCCCTGCTCTATGTAGGGCAGCAGTTGGCCAGCCATGGCTATGCGGTGGCGGCGCTCAACTTTCCCTTCACCAGCGCCACGGCGATCGAGGCTGCAATCGAGGGCACCGGTGCGGTTCCACCGCCGAACGCCTGGTACGGCCAGCCCGGCACGGTGAGCCAACTGGTCGATCAGGTGCAGCAGCGCTGGGGGGCGCGGGTGAACACCGAGGCGGTGGGGGTGCTCGGTCAGTCGCTCGGGGGCTACACGGCCACGGCCCTGGCCGGCGCCGAGCTCGATTGGGACTACCTCGTGAAGGGCTGCAGCGCCCTCAACGACCCTACCAAGGTGGTGCTCAACCCGGCGGTGGTGTGGCAGTGCGATGCCCCCGGCCAGGTGGTGAAGCAACGCAGCTTCCGCGATCCGCGCGTCAAGGCCGCCGTGGCGGTGAACCCCGTCACCAATCCGATCTTCAGCCCGGCCTCGCTCAAGGCGATTGCGGCGCCGGTGCTGTTCGTGTCTGGCACCAACGACGTGTTCGCGCCGCCGGTGTCGCAGCAGTTGATCCCGTTCACCTCGATCGAGCAGCCGGGATCGCTGCTGGCGTTGCAGCACAACGGCACGCACCTGTCGTTTCTCAACGGCACCTCCAAGCTGCCGGAGTTTGTGATCGGCCCTGATCAGCCGTTGGCGCGGCAGGAGCTGCGGGGCATGGCGCAGGCCTTCTTCGATCGTCACCTGCGCGACCAGGCTTCGGCCCAGCCCCTGGCTGCGCCGACCGCCACCAGTGGTGTGCTCAGCGGCAGCGCGCCGCTGCGGCTCTTGATCACGCCGAGTTTCAGCCGCGAGGAGCTCAATCAGGTGGACCCTGGCCTTCGCCAGTTCCCCTGAGCAGCGCCGGCAGCTGCTCGAGCGCTTCTGTTTTGAGCAGGGTGGTGCTGGCGCCGGCTGAGGCGGCGATGCGTTGCACCTCGGGGTCGCACAGGGCCGTGACCACCACCACCTGGCCGCGGAACTGCTGCTCCTGGAGCGCCGCCAAGGTGGCGGCGCCATCGAGCCCCGGCATCATCCAATCGAGCAGCACCAGCTCCACCCGATCGAGCTGCCCATGGGCCAGCAGCTCCTGGCCATCGCGGCAACGCAACACCTCAGCGCCGAGGTCGTCCAGTTCGGCGGCCAGCAGCTCGCGGATGCGGGCGTCGTCATCCACCACGGCCACCACAGGAGCGCTCATGCGGCAGGCTCCTTGATGGCACCGGCCTTGAGCAGAAAGCCCACACCCCGCACCGTTTGGATCAAGGTGGGCTGGCCGGGGGGCTCGAGCTTGCGGCGCAGGTAGCGCACATACACGTCGAGCACATTGGCATCTCCCACGAAGCTTTCGCCCCACACGCGCTCCAGCAGGCTCTCGCGGCTCTGCACCCGCCCCGCTCCTGCCATCAGGCACTGCAGCAGCTGAAATTCGGTGCGGCTGAGCTGCACGGGAACACCGCCGCGGCTCACTTCATGGCTGGCCAGATCGAGCTGCAGATCCTCCAGTTGCAGCACCTCGCTCTGTGTCTGTCCGCCACCGGCCGCAGGGCTCCGCCGTGCCAGGGCCCGCAGCCGCGCCAGGAGCTCCTCGATTGAAAACGGCTTCACCAGGTAGTCGTCAGCGCCGGCATCGAGGGCCTGCACCCGATCGGCCACCGCATCGCGGCCGGTGAGCATCAGCACGGGTAGAAGTAGGCCGGTGGAGCGCAGGCGCTGGCACACTTCCACGCCGCTGAGGTCCGGCAGCATCCAATCGAGGATCACCAGGTCGGGCGGTTGTTGGCGGATCTCGGTGAGGGCGCCAATCCCATCGCTGAAACTGCGCACCGCATAGCCCTCCTCCTCCAGCTCCAGCTCGAGAAACTGGCGCAGGCGGGGGTCGTCGTCGGCCAGCAGCACGCTGGTGTTCTGGCCGCCCGCGCTGACGGATGCCATGGTGTGCCGCAATGGCTCACCCTGTCTTACCCGAATCTGCGGCATCGCGCCTGTTGCGCTGGCGGCCCCGCAACCTCGCGGCACGCATGGCGCGCTGGGGTGTGGTGATCGTGATCGTGTATCTGCTGATCGCTTTGCTTACACCGCTGTTCACGCACCTCGGCCTGCTGCCGGATGTGAACGCAGGCCTGGATAACCCCATCTATGCACCCCCCTCCTGGCAGCACTGGTGCGGCACCGATCGGCTGGGCCGTGATGTGTGCAGCCGCACCCTCGCCGGCAGCGGTGTGGCCCTGCAGGTGGTGGCGGTGGCGCTGGTGTCAGCCCTGGTGATTGGTGTGCCGCTCGGGATGGTGAGCGGCTATCTGGGTGGTTGGCTCGATCGCGGCTTGGTGCTGCTGATGGACACGCTTTACACGCTGCCTGTTCTGCTGCTTTCGGTGGTGCTCGCCTTCCTGCTCGGTAAAGGGCTGCCGAACGCGGCCGCTGCGCTCTGCGTGGTTTACGTGCCCCAATACTTCCGGGTGGTGCGCAACCAAACGGCGCAGGTGAAGGCCGAGTTGTTTGTGGAGGCGGCTCGTTCCCTTGGTGCCGGCCCTCTCTGGATCCTGCGCCGCTATCTGTTCCGCAATGTGATCACCTCGGTGCCGGTGTTGCTCACCCTCAATGCTGCCGATGCAGTGCTCGTGCTTGGAGGCCTCGGTTTTCTGGGGCTAGGCCTCCCGGAAACCGTGCCCGAATGGGGCAGCGATCTGCAGCAGGCCCTCAGTGCTTTGCCCACCGGCATCTGGTGGACGGCGCTCTACCCCGGGGTGGCGATGTTTGTGCTGGTGCTGGGGCTCTCGTTCTTGGGTGAAGGCCTGGAGAGCTGGCTCAGCGGCAGTGGCAGCAGTGGGCGTTCGCAGAGCTGAAGTTCAGTAACGCAGCTTCAAGGTGCGTGGCAGCTGCTCCGCGATTTCTCCCTCTTCGGTGAGCGGCGGGTATGGCCGGCCTTGTCGCCGGCACCAATCGGCCACCTGCGGGTAGGCCCACTCGAACAAGAGCTTGCGGTAGGCCTCCTCACCGCCGGGCACGCCTTCTCCCTGGCTCGGTACCAGCCCCGCCCGCTCTCGCTGACGCAACGCTTCAAACAGCAACGTGGCGGCCGCCACGCTCACATTGAGGCTCTGCACCATCCCGGTCATCGGGATGAACAGCGGCTGATCCACCATCGCCAGCGCCTCATCGCTCATGCCCCATTTCTCGGCGCCCATCAGGAAGCAGCTGGGGCCGGTGAAGTCGCAGTCGCGGTAGTCGCGCGCATCCACGCTCAGGTGGGTGCCATAGATGCGGAAGCCCTTGGCCTTGAGGCCGCTCAGGCACTCCTCGATGCTCGGGTGCGGATGCAGCGGTACCCACTTCTGGCTGCCCTTGGCGGTTTTGTTGAAGGTGCGCGGCCGGCCCGGCAGGCTCACCACGTGGGCCTCCAGCACCCCCACGGCATCGCAGGTGCGCAGGATGGCTGAGAGGTTGTGGGGCTTGTCCACCGCTTCCAGCACCACGGTGAGATCGCCCATGCGGCGGTTGAGCACGGTCTGCAGGCGCTCAAAGCGGCGGGGCAGCAGGGGCATCGTTCAGGGCGGGCCTGTGGTCCATCGTCCCGGATCGCCGGATCGGCAGCCCAGGCCCGATAGCGTTCCGCCGTGGACCCAGGCTTCTACGATCGCGTTCGCCAGGTGGTGGCCCAGATCCCAGCGGGTCAGCTCGCCACCTACGGCCAGATCGCCGAGCTCATCGGCGCCTACGGCTGTGCCCGCCAGGTGGGCTGGGCGCTGCGCCGTCTCGCCCTGCCCTCGGAGGTGCCTTGGCATCGGGTAGTGAATGCCCAGGGCCGCATCAGCATGAGCCTCAGCCGCGAAGGCTCCGACTGGATGCAGCGGGAGCTGCTGCTCGCCGAGGGCATCCCGGTGGATGAGCAGGGGCGGCTGCCATTGGCCCGTTATCGCTGGATCCCCCCGGGCGCTAGTTGTGGAGCAACATCGGACCCGTTGCCCTGTTGAGCTCGTCGCCTGTTGCTTCAACGGCTGCTGAACCCAAGGGCCTGGCGCCGCGGCGGTTGGCCTGGCAGGTTTTGCAGGCTGTTGCGGCCGGGGCCTATGCCGATGGCGCACTGGAGCGGGAGTTGGGGCGCACGCCGCTCTCGTCAGTGGATCGGGGCCTGGCCACGGAGCTGGCCTACGGGGCCATCCGCCAGCGCCGCTTGCTTGATGCCTGGCTCGATCAGCTGGGCAAGGTGCCCGCCGAACGCCAGCCTCCCAAGCTGCGCTGGCTGCTGCACATTGGCCTCTATCAGCTTCTGGCCAGCGATCGGGTGCCCCCCTCCGCGGCGGTGAGCACCACGGTGGAACTGGCCAAGCGGGGCGGGCTGGCGCGCCTGGCACCGGTGGCTAATGGTCTCTTGCGCGCTTTCCTGCGCCGGCGAGAGGCTGGCGACACCCTGCCGCTCACGCCAGAGCAAGCCCTGGATCCGGCCACTGTCCTTGGGGTTCGGCAGTCGTTGCCGCCCTGGTTGGCGGTTGAGCTGCTGGGGTGGCTACCGCCCGAGCGGGCCGAAGCCTTTGGCCTCGCCTGCAACACGCCGCCCAGCCTGGATCTGCGGGTGAATCGCCTGCGCAGCACCCCGGACGAGGTGTGTGCAGCTCTGGCGGCAGCGGGGGTGGAGGCCTGCCCGATTGAGGGTCTGGCTTCGGGGATCACCCTGAAGGGGCGCAGCGGCGACCTCAGCCGCCTGCCGGGTTTTGCGGAAGGGCATTGGTGCGTGCAAGACCGGGCGGCGCAGCGCATTGCGCCGCTGCTGGATCCTCAGCCCGGTGAGCGGATCCTGGATGCCTGCGCGGCTCCTGGCGGCAAAAGCACTCACCTCGCGGAATGGATGGGAGATCAGGGGCTGGTGCTGGCGCTGGACCGTGGTGAGGCTCGGTTGCGGCGGGTGAGCCGCAACGCCGAACGGCTTGGTCTGAGCAGCATTGCGGTGCAGCACGGGGATGCCACGGCCCTGGCTCAGCAGCAACCTGAGTTGCTCGGCCATTTCGATCGCATCCTGGTGGATGCCCCTTGCTCCGGCCTTGGCACCTTGGCCCGCCATGCCGACGCCCGCTGGCGGATTGATCCAGCGGCGATTGAAGATCTGGTGGTGCTGCAACGCCAGTTGCTGGAGGGGCTGTTACCGCTGCTCAAGCCCCAAGGCCGATTGGTGTACGCCACCTGCACCGTTCATCCCCGCGAAAACAACGCCTTGATCGATGCGTTTGCGGCGGATCATCCCGCCTTGCAGGTGCGCCAGAGCTGGCAGCTCTGGCCGGGTGAAATGGCAGGCGCTGGCGACGGCTTCTATGCCGCCGTGCTCGAGCACCAGGGCTGAGCGATCCGCCTCAGGGCAGAGCTGGAGGTGCGGCCGGTAGCCCTGCGGGAGGAAGCGGCGGCGGCGGTGCTGGCGGTGCGGCTACGGGGGCAGCCGGTGTGGCGTTGGTTGGTGGGCTGGGTTCGCTGGGTGTGCCTTCTGGGATCACCGCCTCCACCGGTGGTTTGTCCTCGGTGGGGGCTGGTGCGGCAGGCTGTGCCGGTGTGGCCACAGGCGCGGCTGCTTCCGGTTTGGGTTTCGGCTTGAGCGCCTTGAGTGGATCGAATTTGCCGGCCAGCTGGGGCTTGGGCGGGAAGGGGCGCACGGGCAGATCCTTGAGGATCGGGCCCATGTAGTCGGCCCAGGCCACCACGGCCACGGCGCTGGTGCTCTTGGTTTCCTTGTTGTTGTCGTATCCGAGCCACAGGCCTGTCACCAGCTGGGGCACGCCGCCGATGAACCAGAGGTCGCGGCCGCCTTCGGAGGTGCCGGTTTTGCCGGCGGCGGGGCGGTTGGGCGGTACAGCGCCGTAGCCGGTGCCGCCCTTCACCACCTGCTGCAGCATCCAGAGCATGGCGTCGGCGATGTCGCTTGGCACAGCGCGGCGGCCGCGGTCGCCATCGACGCGGCGGCTCCAGAGCAGCTCGCCGTTGGGGCCGAGGATTTCTTCAAAGGGTGTGGGGGTCACGTACACGCCACGGTTGAAGATCGCGGCGTAAGCGGCGGTCATATCGAGCACGGTCTGCTCGGTGGCCCCCACCGCCAGCGGATAGAAGCGGCCGAGCTCGCGGGTGATGCCCAGGCTCTTGGCGGTGGCGATCACCTTGTCGAAGCCCACCTGCTTGAGCAGGCTCACCGACACGGTGTTAAGCGACTGCTGCAGGGCCACCCACAGCGGCACCACACCCCGATATTTGTTGCCGAAATTGCGCGGGCAGTAGCCGCCGAAGCACTGCTGCTTGTCGTTGATCTTGTCCTCAGGCTTCATCCCCTCCTTGAGGGCGCTGAGGTACACGAACAGCTTGAAGGTGGAGCCGGGTGAGCGCAGCGCCTGGGCTGCGCGGTTGAACTGGCTCTTGTCGAAATCTTTGCCCCCCACCATCGTGCGCACCAGGCCGGTGCCCGGCTCCATCGACACCACGGCGCCCTCCATGGCGCCGCGGGCGTGCTTGTTGATCGTGGCCTGAGCCCGCTCCTGCCAGCTGAGGTTGAGGCTGCTGCGGATCGTGAGTCCGCCCACCTCCAGATCTTCGGGGCTCAGCACCTTGGGCAGTTCCTGCGCCACCCAGCTGGTGAAGTAGGGCGCTCGGCTGGTCCAATACTTCGGCTCGGCTGGCTTCAGGAGCAGCGGGGCGGCATTGGCGGTTTGCAGCTGTAGTGCATCGATGAAGCCGGCTTCCCGCATTCGCCGCAGCACCGTGGCGCGGCGCTGGAGGGCGAGATCAGGATTCACCAGCGGCGAATACACCGAAGGTGCCGGTGGCAGGCCCGCGATCAGAGCGGCCTCCGGCAGCGTGAGCTCGGCCGGTGTTTTCGAGAAGTAGATCCAGGCTGCATCCGACACGCCATAGGCGCTCGAGCCCAGATACACGTAGTTGAGGTATTGCTCAAGGATTTGCTGCTTGCTGAGCTGGCGCTCCAGCTTTCCCGCCAGCAGCGCTTCTTTGAGCTTGCGGATGATCGTGCGGTCCTGGCTCAGGAACACCGTGCGCGCCAGCTGTTGGGTGATCGTGCTGGCACCCTCCTCCACCGATCCCCGGCTCACGTTGCGCATCAGGGCGCGGCCGATGCCCACGGGATCGATGCCGTTGTGCTCGTAGAAGCGGCGATCCTCCGCAGCGATGAAGGCACGCTGTACGAGCAGCGGCATCTGCCCACTCACCAGCTTCTCGCGCGTGGCGGGGCCCAGCTTCTGGATCACCTGCCCATCCGCCGAGAGCACGGTCACCGTGCCCGGGCGGTTGTAGCTACTCACCCGCTGCACATTGGGCAAGGTTGAATCCAACCCCTGCACCAGCAGGTTCTGGCCCAGGGCAACGGTGATGCCGGCTCCAGCCCCAATCAGGCCAGCGCGCAGCAAAGGGCGGCGGCGTGCGCCTGTCACATCACCACCAGATCGCTATGGCCGATGGCCAGAGCGGTCACCAACATGCCGAGCACCAAGAAGGGTTGTGCACTGGCCTGGTATTTCACATCGAAGGCCACGGGATCGCGGAGCAGCCAGATGTCCTGGAAGGTGATCTGCGGAATCACCAGCAGCACGAGCAGTACCGCCGCGAAATGCTGACCGATCGCGATCAACACGGCCACCATCGCCAGCTGAAACACGTCGATCATGCCGGCGCTGATCCAGCTGGCTTTTTCAATGCCGAACGCCACAGGCAGCGATTGCAGGCCCAAGGCGCGATCGCCTTCCACGCTCTTGAAGTCGTTCACCACAGCAATGCCAAGGCCGGCCAGGGAGTAGGCCAGGGTGAGCAAAGCGGTGGTCCAGGTGAGTTGGCCGAACAGGGCCTGCCCAGCCCACCAAGGCAAGGCGATATAGCTGGCACCCAGGGCGTAGTTGCCCAGCCAGCCGTTCTGCTTCAGCTTCAGCGGCGGGGCGGAATAAATGAAGCTCACGAAGGAGCCACCGAGCGCCAGCAGGAACAGCACCGGGGTGGCGTGACCAGCCCAACGATCGAGGCCGTAGGCCACGCCCAAGCCAGCCAACAGCAGAACCCAGATCTGCGCCTTCACCTGCCAGAGCGGAATGGCGCCGGAGGGAATCGGCCGATAAGGCTCGTTGATCGCGTCGATCTCGCGGTCGTAGTAGTCGTTGATGGTCTGCGTGTAGCCGGCTAGCAGCGGACCGCTCATCAGCATGCAGGCGATCGAGGCGCCCACCTCAGGCATGGTCCAGTGGAAGTTGCCGGAGGCGGCGGCACCGCAAAGCACCCCCCAGATCAAGGGGATCCAGGTGACCGGCTTCATCAGCTGAAGCCGGATCTTCCAAATGTTGGAGGTGCCGCTCGCACCTTTCATCCCCAGCAGTTGCCGTGCCCCACCTCCGCTGCTGGCGGTGGGGTTGGGGGATGCGTTGGTGGAGTCGCTCGTGGGTTCGCTCACAGGGGCTGACGGATCAGGCAGCGGTGATCTCGTCGTCGAAGAACCAGGTGGTGGTGCCGTTGGCCAGCTCCACCACCACGCCGATGCCCTTGCCGTCGGTCACCTTGAAGTCCTTCACGGTGCCGGTGGCATCGGCCTGGAGGGCAGCCACGAGATCGGCAGGAATGCGGTCGCGCACCCGGGTGACCCGCACCTTCGAGCCGACGGTGATGGCAGCCTGGGACATGTCCGGCGCGACGCAAAAGTGGCGTCAGATTAGCCCCCAGTCCTGCGGCTCTACAGCCGTCAGCCGCTCCCCCTTCGCCATGGTCGCCAAACGGATCATTCCCTGCCTCGATGTGGCCGATGGCCGGGTGGTGAAGGGCGTGAACTTTGTGGGTCTGCGGGATGCCGGTGATCCCGTGGAGCTGGCCTGCCGCTACAGCGCCTCTGGTGCTGATGAGCTGGTGTTTCTCGACATTGCGGCGTCTCACCAGGGCCGCGCCACCTTGGTGGAGTTGGTGCAGCGCACCGCTGAAGCGGTCACCATCCCCTTCACCGTGGGCGGCGGCATCAGCACGGTGGAGGGCATCACCGAGCTGCTGCGGGCCGGGGCCGACAAGGTGAGCCTCAACTCCTCGGCTGTGCGCGATCCCGAGCTGGTGGCGCGGGGAGCAGAGCGGTTTGGCTGCCAGTGCATCGTGGTGGCCATCGACGCCCGCCGCCGCGAGGGGGGCTGGGATGTGTACGTGAAAGGCGGCCGCGAGAACACCGGGCTTGATGCGGTGGAGTGGGCGCGGCGGGTGGTGGATCTCGGGGCCGGCGAGATCCTGCTCACCTCGATGGATGGCGATGGCACCCAGGCCGGCTACGAGCTCAACCTCACGCGCGCCGTGGCCGATGCCGTGGAGGTGCCGGTGATCGCCAGTGGCGGCGCCGGCTGCATCGATCACATCGCCCAGGCGCTGGATGCCGGCCCGCAGGGCGGCCATGCCTCGGCGGCTCTGCTGGCGTCGTTGCTGCACGACGGCGTGCTCAGCGTGGAGCAGATCAAACAAGATCTGCTCGGTCGTGGTTTCAACATCCGCCCGCTCGCGTAGGCCTGTTACGCGCCGTTACATTCGTCTCAGATTCGAGCCTCTGCCCGTTCGTGCACGCCCTGGTTCAGACCCACTCCACGGCTCTTGCGGTGGTGCTCGTGCTGGCCGTTGTGGCGATGGTGGCTTGGGCGCTTCAGCTGATGCAAGCCGCGGCTGATCGCAAGGAGTTTTCACTGATGCTCGCCGGCTGCATGGTGTGCTCGGCGGCGGTGGGGCTTGCGGCCGTGATGGTGATGAGTTTCACCAGCGCTGATCGCGTGGAGGCCCAGCTGGAGGCTGGAGGTGTCAGTCTCGACGCGATCTCCCTGCCCTGGGATGCCAGCTTCGATTCAACCCGGCGATCCTGAGCAGGTTCGCGATCTGTTTGATCGCATCGCCCCTGCTTACGACAGGCTCAACGACCTGCTCAGCCTGGGCCTGCACCGCATCTGGAAGCGGCAGGCTGTGGCCTGGCTCGAGCCGCAGCCAGGGCAGCGTCTTCTGGATCTCTGTTGCGGCACCGGGGATCTGGCGCTGGTGCTGGCGGAGAAGGTGCGCCCGGCGGGACTGGTGTTGGGCATTGATGCGGCGGCGGCGCCGCTGGAGCGTGCTCGGCAGCGGGCTCACGGCCAGCCCTGGCTGCCGGTGGAGTTCCGCCTGGCTGACGCGACGGCTACAGGGCTGGCGGATGCCTCAGCGGATGGGGCGGTGATGGCCTACGGGCTGCGCAACCTGCCTGATCCTGCTGCGGGGCTGCAGGAACTGCGGCGCTTGCTGCGGCCCGGTGGGCGCGCGGCGGTGCTCGATTTCAATCGGCCGGCTGATCCCCATGGCGCTACGGCTGCTTTTCAGCGGTTGTATCTGCGTCGCTTGGTGGTGCCGCTGGCCCGCAGGGCGGGGCTGGAGGAGCAATACGCCTACCTCGAGCGCAGTCTTGAGCGCTTTCCCACGGGGGTGGAGCAGGAGGAGCTGGCTTTGGCGGCCGGCTTCAGCGGCGCCCGTCATCGTTTGTTGGCGGGCGGCCAGATGGGGCTGCTGCAGTTGCTGGCATGAGTGCGCTGCTGATTTTCCAGTTCGCGCTCTTGCTTGGCTGAAAGCATCACCGTGATCGCGCTGATCAGCAGGGCGGGCAAGAAGATGCTGAGTCCGAGATCGGGTCCCATCTGAGAGCGGCGAGTGCTTTCAGCGTGGATCTGCGCCGGGGGTGCGTCAGTAGGTGCTTTTGCGGTCGTTGATCCGTCGCTGGGCAGAATCGGGGGCCGAGCGCGCCCACGCCGGCCTCACCAGGAGCAGATCGTGCATTTCCAGGACATCATCAGCACCCTCAACCGCTTCTGGGCCGAGCGGGGCTGCCTGATCCTGCAGCCCTACGACACCGAAAAGGGCGCTGGCACGATGAGCCCTCATACGGTGCTGCGGGCCATCGGCCCCGAGCCCTGGGCGGTGGCCTATCCCGAGCCATGCCGGCGCCCCACCGATGGGCGCTACGGCGATAACCCCAACCGGGCCCAGCACTACTTCCAGTACCAGGTGCTGATCAAGCCCAGCCCCGATGGCATCCAGGAGACCTACCTCGCTTCGCTCGAGGCCCTGGGCATCAAGGCGGCTGACCACGACATCCGCTTCGTGGAGGACAACTGGGAGTCGCCCACCCTCGGTGCCTGGGGTGTGGGCTGGGAGGTTTGGCTCGATGGCATGGAGGTCACCCAGTTCACCTACTTCCAGCAGTGCGGTGGCATCGACTGCCGGCCCGTGTCGATTGAGATCACCTATGGCCTCGAGCGCCTGGCCATGTATCTCCAGGACGTGGAGAGCATCTGGGATCTCTCCTGGGACGGCAACCGCTCCTACGGCGACATCTGGCTGCCCTTTGAAAAGGGCCAGTGCACCTACAACTTCGAAGCCTCCAACCCCGAGCGGCTCAAGCAGCTGTTTGCCATCTACGAAGCCGAAGCCGCCGATCTGGTGGCCAAGCAATTGCCGGCGCCGGCGCTCGACTTCGTGCTCAAGTGCAGCCACACCTTCAACCTGCTCGAGGCCCGCGGTGTGATCTCGGTGACGGAGCGCACCGCCACCATCGGCCGTATCCGCAACCTGGCCCGGCAAGTAGCCGAGGCCTGGCTGGCGGAGCGGGAAGCGCTGGGCTTCCCACTGCTGGAGCGCTAAGGATCTGGGCTCGGCGGCGGCACCGGCACCGCCGGTCCATCGAGCGTGTTACTGCACAGATCCAGCACGATCCGCTGCCCCACGCTGCCTGGAGCGGGGGTGTCCCAGCCCTGCCAGGTGCCGTCGATCCGCCAGTTCTGGCGCAGGCTCGTGCATTGCACGGCCACGGCCGTGGCGGCTGAGCCCCGCAGCCCCAGATCGCTGATCGAGGGCTTCACCAGGGTGATGCGCACGCCGCCGGGGTGCAGCCGCCAGCCCGACCAATCCACGGCAGTGCTGTTGAACCATTTCCAGCGCGCTTTGCCGGAGAGCTCCCGCAGTTCGAGTTCGGCGCGATCGCGCCGCTCAGCGGGGCTCAGCAGCAGTGCGGCGGCGGCCTCAGCGCTGCTGCCCTCAGGCGGGGGTGGTGCCACGGCATCGGCAGGTGCGTTGCTGCGGGTGGAGGCGCCTGGCGCCCCAGGCAGTTTCAACACCTCGCCCACCTGCAGCAGGGTGGGATCGCTGATGCCGTTGAGGTCGATCAACGCCTGCAGGTCCACGCGATAGCGCAGGGCCAGCTGTTCCAGTGTGTCGCCCTCCACCACCGTGATGGTGCGGGGCTGGCCCCAACTGGGCCCTGCGGCGATCAGCGCCAGGCTGCAGGCCAGTGCCAGGAAGCGCTGCCGTCGCTCCATCACCCCAGGGATCTCGGCGGAACCTTAAGGGAACACTCCCAGTAGTGCTGTTGCGAATCAGGCCATGGGTGCGGTGGGTCTGGGCGTTCTGTTGCTGGCGCTGGCGATCGGTGTGTTGCCGCTGAGCGGGCCGCTCAAGCTCGGCTTGCTCGGGGCGCTGCTCCTGGCGGTGGTGCTTGGGCTGAGGCGCCGGCCGCGCCTGCTGGTGCTGTTGTTGCTGGTGCTGCCGCTGAGTTGCGGCCGTGGTGTGCTCGGCCAGCCCCACCAAGCTCCCTCCGATCCGGTGCATCGCTTGGCGGGCTCGGCGCGTGAGCCGGTTACCCTCACCGCCCAGCTGCTGGAGGATCCACGGCCTGATCCCAGCGGGCAGCGCTGCCGGGCTCTGGCCCAGTTGCCTGGTGGTCGCAGTGAGCTTCAGTTCAGCCCTTGCCCGGCTGTGCGCATGGGGTGGCGGCTGCAGCTTGATGGCATGCTGCGCAAGCTGCCGCCAGCGCCCCATCCGCTGCTCTCCGGTTCAGCCGAGCGCCTGCAGCGCCGCGAAGCCTGGACGGCATTGGATGTGCAGCAGTGGCAGGTGTTGCAGCGGGCGCCAACCCCCATTGCCGACCTTCGGCGCCAGATCGGGCTGGCGTTGCGCCAGGCGGGGGGTGAACGGGCCGGTGGGGTGCTCTCTGCGCTGGTGCTCGGCAGTGCCGTGAGCCCCTTGCCGCAGGAGGTGCGGGAGGCGTTTCGGGCGGCGGGTTTGTCCCATGCGTTGGCGGCGAGCGGATTTCATCTGAGCGTGTTGCTCGGTGCGGTGCTGGTGATCGCTCGGCCTTTGCCGGCGGCCCTGCGCTGGGCGTTAGCCCTTGGCGCGATGGGGATCTTCCTGTTGCTGGCTGGTGCGCAGCCCTCGGTGGTGCGAGCTGTGTTGATGGGAGCGGTGGCCTTTGGTCTGCAGGAATGCGGCCGGCGCAGTCGTCCCCTTTCGGTGTTGTTGCTGTGCCTGCTGGTGATGCTGCTGTTGCGGCCGGCCTGGTTGCTTGATGTGGGCTTTCAGCTCAGTGCGGCCGCCACGGCGGGTTTGATCCTCACGGCCCGGCCGCTGGAGCAGCAGTTGAGAGGCGTTGCCCCCGCCTGGGCTGCTGCTGCGATGGCGGTGCCGGTGGCGGCCTCGCTGTGGACGATTCCGTTGCAGTTGCTCCATTTCGGTGCGCTGCCCCTCTACGCCGTGCCCGCCAACCTGCTGGTGGGGCCGCTGCTCACGCCGCTCACCCTGGGGGCGATGGCGATGGCGGCTCTGGCGTTGCTCTGCCCGCCGTTGATGACGGCCCTCGGTTGGTTGTTGGTGCCGGTGGCGCACGTGCTGGTGTGGCTGGTGCGTCAGCTGGCGGCGCTGCCCTTGGCTCAGTGTCAGCTGGGCCGTCTGTCGCCCTGGCTGGCGCTGGCCTCGGCGCTGGGCCTTTTGCCTTGGTTGGTGCCGCAGCTGCGCCGCTGGCGCCTGTGGGCTGCGCTGCTGTTGGGGTGTGTGGCGGCTGCGCAGTTCCACTTGCTCCGTGCTGATCAGCTGCTGTTGGTGGAGGACGGCAGCCGCCAGTGGTTGTTGGCACGCCATGGCGGACGGGCGGCGCTGATCAGCCGCCGCGCGGATGGCCTCAGCTGCAGCCGCGGGGCGCAGCTGGCCCAGGGGCTGGGGGTGCAGCGCTTCGATTGGGTGCTGTCGTTGGACGCGCTTCCGCCAGAGCCCCCTGCCTGTTGGGCGGCGCTGACGCCCACCCTGTTGGCTGGTCAGAACGGCAGTCCGCCCTTGGCTCGCGGTCAGCGGTTGCAGAGCGCGGGGCTGGCGGTGGAGGCCGTGTCGGACACCAGTCAGGCCCTGCTGCTGGCCGCCGGTCGCTGGCGCTGGGGATTGCTGCCCGATCGCCAGGCCTGGTGGAGCTGGCGCGAGCAGCCTGGGCTTGCGGTGGATGGGTTGTGGCTGGGGTTTCGGCCCCGGCCCGCTGAGCAAGCTGCCTTGCCCGCGCTGCCGCCCGCGCGGCTCTGGTGGCCGCCTGCCGGTTCAGCCAGCGGTTGGCGTCAGGCCTGAGCCGGCACCCTGGTCTCTACACTGCATCGGTCGCCTGGAGAGGTGGCTGAGTGGTCGAAAGCGAACGACTCGAAATCGTTTGAAGGGCAACCTTCCGTGGGTTCGAATCCCACCCTCTCCGTATTTAGAAGGTCTGGTGAAGACCATCGAAGTCCCACTTCCCTTGCGGTGGTGGGATTTTTTCTGGGTGCCCAGTGCTGGTTGGTTCTCTTGATCCGGGAAGAGTCGACCAGTGTGTTGTTGGATTGCCGAGAGGCTCCTGCTCGCGGCATACATGCTCAGTTAAACCCGATTGATGATCGAGTGGCGCATCTGTATCTCATTCGCTATCTAAATCTGCTCCAGCCTGCTCCAGCTCGATGACGCTGCCCGTTGATCCTTTTGCCAGATTCGCTCCAGCGACTGCCTGAAGCGTTCAGGGTTGGATTGTGCTTGGGCCATGTGTTGGCGGAACACACGGGTGAGCCGCCAGACCTTCAAGCCAGCAGCAAGGGCAAACACCGCCCAGGGACCCAGCATCCAGAGGGGATGGGCCATCAGCTGTGGAATAACAGCACCAGGCCTCGGCTCACTTGGTGGAATTCGCGCTCCTCACGGCTGAGGTCGAGACCCACCTGCAGCCCTTCTTCCAGGGCGTTGTCGAACGGCGGCGGCGTCGGGGGCTGGCCATCGGTCCACAGCGCAGCGATGCCCACCGGGGTGGCGTGCCAGACAAATCGCTGGGTGATCCCGATGGAGGGTTCGTCGAGGGCGTCTTCCAGGAGCTCGTGGATTGCCATGGCAAAGGGGCTCTGGCGTCAGCATCGAGATTTGCCGCTCCAGACGCAATCAGCTGACAGTTTTTGTGACCTGCTGAGCAATCCTTCTTCAACTTTGCGGCCTTAGCTTGGCCGCGATGGCATCTCTCCCTGGCCCCGCCGCGCTCGTGCACGAGTGGTTCACCCCTCGCTCGGTGGGCGGGGCGGAGTTGGTGGTGCAACAGCTTGATGCCCTGCTCGGGCAGCCCCAGCTGGCCGCCCTGGTGGATGGTGAGAGTGCACGCCCCGAAAGCTGGCTGGCAGGCCGCTCGATCCACACCTCGTTTGTGCAGCACCTGCCTTGGGGCGTGAGCCATGTGCAGCAATACCTGCCGCTGCTGCCGCTGGCGATCGAGCAGCTCGACCTGGCGCCGTATCCCCTGGTGATCAGCAGCAGTCACCTGGTGGCCAAGGGCGTGCTCACGAGCCCGGATCAGTGCCATCTGAGCTACGTGCACACCCCCGTGCGCTACGCCTGGGATCAGATGCACGCCTATCTGCGCCAATCGGCCCTGGCGCGCCGGGGCCTCTCACCCTTGATTCGCTGGCAGTTGCATCGCCTGCGCCAGTGGGATGTGCTGAGTGCCCAGCGGCCCGATGCCCTGATCGCCAACTCCCGCTTCACGGCGGCTCGCATCCGCCGCTACTGGGGCCGTTCCTCCACCGTGGTGCATCCGCCGGTGGCGGTGGAGCGGTTCCGCTGGGATCAGCCTCGCAGCGATGTGTATCTCTGCTTGTGCCGCCTGGTGCCCTACAAACGGGTGGATCTGGTGGTGCAGGCGTTCAACGCCACCGGATTGCCGTTGGTGCTGATTGGCGATGGCCCGGAGCGGCAGCGTCTCGAGGCGATGGCCGGCCCCAATGTGCGGCTGCTAGGCCGCTTGCCGCAGGAGCAGGTGAATGAATGGCTCGCCACCTGCCGTGCCTATGTGTATGCCGGGTTGGAGGATTTCGGGATTGCGCCGGTGGAGGCCATGGCCTCGGGCGCACCGGTGATCGGCCTTGGCCAAGGTGGCCTGCTCGACAGCGTGCGTTGCCTGAGCAGCGGCTGTGAGTCCCCCACCGGCTTGCTGTTCCCCCAGCAATCGCTGCCGTCGTTGGTGGCGGCCCTGGAGCATTTCGAGGCCAATCGGCTGTGGGCACAGCTGCCTGCGGCCGCCTTGCGTCAGTGGGCCGAGCGCTTCAGCCCGCAGCGGTTCCGCCAGCGCTCCCAAGCCTTGATCGAGCAGGTGTGGAGCCGGCACCAGCGCCACCTGGCTCAACGGGGCCGAGCCATGTCTGTGCCTCTGGGGTGAGTGACCGCCGCCTGCGGGCCTCTGGAGCGGCGCACTTCTTTAATGAAGCCACTGTGCACTCTGAGCGCCCGGCATTTGTCCTCTGCCTCCATCCCGGCTGAGTCCACGGCCAGCAGCTTGCTGGCGGCTCAGTCGCTGCGTGGGCGTGTGCTGAAGCGGGGCGGCGACATTGTGTTTTCGCTCTTGGTGCTCAGCCTCGGCTCGCCGCTGTTTCTGCTGTTGGCGGTGCTGGTGAAGCTGAGCTCCCGGGGCTCGATCTTTTATTGCCAGCGCCGGATCGGTCGCGGCTACAAGGGCTTTGGTTGCCTGAAGTTCCGCACGATGCGGCGTGATGCCGATCGGGTGCTGGAGGCGATGTTGGAGGCCGATCCGACGCTGCGGGCCGAGTTTGAGCGGGATCACAAGCTCAAGCGTGATCCGCGCATCACGCCCCTCGGCAAATTTCTGCGCCGCTCCAGCCTGGATGAACTGCCCCAGTTCATCAACGTGCTGCGGGGCGAAATGAGCGTGGTGGGGCCCCGGCCGATCGTGTGGGATGAACTGCGCCGCTACGGCCGCAACATGGATGAAGTGCTCTCGGTGCGGCCTGGTCTGACGGGCCTCTGGCAGGTGTCGGGGCGCAACAACCTCACCTACCGCACGCGCGTGCGCCTCGATCTCACCTATGTGCGCCACCGCAGCTTTTGGCTGGATCTCGGCATCGTGCTGCGCACCATCGGTGTGGTGCTGTTGCCGATGGATCGCGGCGCCTATTGAGCGGCGTTGAGGCCTGCTCCGAGGGCCAGGCCGGTCGCTAACCAAAGCGCTTCCAGCCTCAGGCTCAGCTGCAGGATGCGTTGCACGGAAGAACGGCTCGCTGGCGGGCAGCTCTGTGCCAGGAGCGGTTTGGGTTTGAGGGTGTCGCCGTAGCGGTTCAGCCCTCCCAGCTGCACGCCGGCGGCATGGGCATAGGCCGCCTGCGATACACCGGCATTGGGGGAAGGATCAGAAGCGCCATCCTGCAGGGCGGCTTGCAGCAGGGGAATGCAGCGTGTTGCGGCGCTGGTGCCGGCGACCAGCGGCAGGCTCAAGGCCACCAGCCGGCAGGGCAGCCACACCAGCAGGTCATCGAGCCGGGCCCCGGCGGTGCCGAGCCAGTTGAGCCGGCCAACGCGATAGCCCAGCATCGAATCGAGCGTGCTCGCGGCTTTGAAGCCCCAGGCCAGGCACAGCGGCCCAGGCCCTGCCGTGAGCCCGATGCTCCAGAGCGCCGCTCCCACCAGCATCCAGAACAGGGGGGCAAAGAGCCCATCCACCGCGTTTTCGCTGGCGGTTTCGGCCGCGGCTCTCAGGATCTCTGGGGCGCTGAGCTCGCTGGTGTTGCGCCCCACAATCCAGCTCAGGGCGCAGCGCGCTGGCTGGAGATCCGCATCAATGGCATCCAGCACGCCGCGCACGGCCTGCTCCAGGCTGCGGCCCGCCAGGGCGCTGGCTAGGGCGATCCAAAGCAGCAACAGCCCTGCGGGCTGTGCATCGGGCAGCGCTCTGCCCAGAGCCCATTGCTCCAGCAGCCAGCCGGCGCCGCCGCTGCTGCCCACGAGCAGCAGCGTGATCACGCCACCGGCCAGGCGCAGCGCCAGCGGCCGATCGCCGGCCCAGTGCTCCGCTAGCCGGCGCAGCCGGCTGATGCACCAGCCCATCACCACCACCGGGTGCAGGCACCAGCGCGGATCGCCCACCAGCCGATCCAGCCCCGCCGCGGCGATCACCAACAAAAAAGGGTGGATCCCCGTGAAGGAATCCACCCCAGAAGCGAATGCCAAGGCCTGGATCAGGCGGCCTTCAGCCAGGAGAACATCGAGCGCAGGCCCTTGCCCACCTGCTCGATCGGGTGCTGGCTGTCGCGCTCGCGGATCTTCTTCATCTCAGGCTTGCCGGCGTCGCACTCAGCCACGAAGTTGCGGGCGAAGGTGCCGTCCTGGATGTCGGCCAGGATGCGCTTCATCTCGGCCTTGGTGTCGGCGGTGATCAGGCGGGGGCCGCTCACGTAGTCGCCGTATTCAGCGGTGTTGGAGATGGAATCGCGCATGGCGGTGAGGCCGCCCTTCACCATCAGGTCCACGATCAGCTTCACCTCGTGCAGGCACTCGAAGTAAGCCAGCTCGGGCTGATAACCAGCTTCCACCAGGGTTTCAAAGCCGGCCTTCACCAGCTCGGAGAGACCGCCGCAGAGCACGGCCTGCTCACCGAACAGGTCCGTCTCAGTTTCTTCCTTGAAGTTGGTCTCCAGGATGCCGGCGCGGGTGCCGCCGATGCCCTTGGCGTAGGCCATGGCCAGGGCGCGGGCGTTGCCAGTGGCGTCCTGGTGGATGGCGAATAGGGCGGGAACGCCCATGCCGTTCTGGTACTCCCAGCGCACGGTGTGGCCGGGGCCCTTGGGAGCGATCATCACCACATCCACGTCGGCGGGGGGCTTGATCAGCTCGAAGCGCACGTTGAAGCCGTGGGCGAAGCTGAGCACCTTGCCGGCGCTGAGGTGAGGAGCGATTTCCTTGTCGTAAACGGCCTTCTGGGTCTCATCGGGCAGCAGCACCATGATCCAGTCGGCCTTGGCGGCGGCGTCAGCCACGCTGAGCACTTCCAGACCATCGGCCTTGGCTTTTTCGGCGGAGCGGCTGCCTTCGTAAAGGCCCACCACCACGTTCACGCCGCTGTCCTTGAGGTTGAGGGCGTGGGCGTGGCCTTGGGAGCCGTAGCCAATGATGGCCACCGTTTTGCCGTTCAGCAGGCTGAGGTCGGCATCGGTGTCGTAATACAGCTTGGCCATCAGGGGCTTCGGTTCAGCGCTGAGCAAGGGTCGAGCTTACGAAAGCGCCTGCCGCTGCCCCTCAGGCCTCGCTGGGATGGGCAATCACGCGGTCGATCAAGCCGTAGTTCTTGGCTTCCTCGGCACTGAGGAAGTAGTCGCGGTCGGTGTCCTTCTCGATCTTGGCCAGCTCCTGGCCGGTCATCTCCGCCATGCTCTTGTTGAGCATGTCCTTGATGCGCAGGATTTCGCGGGCCTCAATCTCGATGTCGCTGGCTTGGCGCTGAGCCGTGCCGCCCAGGGGCTGGTGGATCATGATCCGGCTGTGGGGCAGAGCCAGCCGCTTGCCCTTGGTGCCGGCGCCGAGCAAGAAAGCACCCATCGAGGCAGCCAGACCCACGCAGATGGTCACCACATCGCTCTTCACGTATTGGATGGTGTCGTAGATCGCCAGACCGGCGGTCACCGAGCCACCCGGTGAGTTGATGTAGAGGTAGATCGGCTTGGAGTTGTCCTCCGAGTCGAGGTAGAGCATCTGCGCTACCAGGCTGTTGGCAATGGCGTCGTTCACCTCGGAGCCCAGGAACAGGATCCGCTCCACGCCCAGGCGCGTGTAGATGTCAACCCAACGCTCGTACTGGCTGCCGGGCAGGCGGTAGGGAACGCTGGGGGTGCCGATGGGCATGGCGGATGCGGGGGTGGCCGGTGGGTTGAAGTGAGGGGTGAGATCTAGGCCGCCGTTGGGGCCCAGCCGGTTTCAGCTGATACCGGGATTGCCGGGGCTCACGCCGGCGCCGGCCGGTAGTTGGCTCGGAAGCTTTTGGCTGGTGAGCACCCGATCGATCAGGCCGTACTCCACAGCTTCATCGGCCGTGAGGTAGGTCATGCGGTCGGAGTCTTTCGCCAGCTGCTCCACGCTGCGGCCGGTGTTGGCCGAGAGCATTTCGAGCATGGTCTGCTTGTTGTGCAGCACCTCTTTGGCCCGGATCTGGATGTCGCTGGCCTGGCCGCGGGCGCCGCTGCGGGGCTGGTGCAGCACGATCGAGGCGTGGGGCAGGGCGGCGCGATGGCCCTTGGTGCCGGCGCTGAGGATCATCGCCGCGGTGCCCATGGCCTGGCCGATGCAGATGGTGTGCACCGGGGGCTTCACGTAGCGGATCGTGTCGGCGATGGCGAAAGCCTCGGTTTCAAAGCCGATGGCATCGCCGGAGTACCAGCTGGTGCCGGTGGAGTTGATGTAGAAGAAGATCGGCTTCTCCGGGTTGTCAAACTCCAGATACAGCAGCTGGGCAATGATCAGCTCGGTCACGTCGATGCCCATCTGACGCTTGGCATCGTCGTCGCTGAAGAGCGGCAGCCCCAGATACACGATCCGCTCCTTCAGCAGCAGTGAGGGCAGATCGGGCGGTGGGGTGCGCATCACGGCGGAATCGCCGTAGTAGGGAGCTGACACCGACATCCGCGGATCACTGCAGGCCTGAGCCGGGAGCCTAGCGGGGGTTGGCGGTGCCCGGATCGCCTTTCGAGGGTGCGGATTTCTTGCCCGTGGATCGGGGTTTGGCGGGCGACGGCCCCGTGGCCCCCTCCAACTTGCCGAACACCATTCGGCCCGTGGGGGTTTGCAGGGCCCCGGTGATCACCACCGGCAGGCGCTCACCGCTGCGGCCGTGGGCGCCATCCACCACCACCATCGTGCCGTCGTCGAGGTAGCCCACCCCCTGGTTGGCTTCCTTCCCATCGCGCACGATCTTCAGGTTGAGCTCATCACCCGGCTGCACCTCGGGGCGCAGGGCGATCACCAGCTCGCTCAGGTTCATCACCTTCACGGTCTGCACCTCGGCCACCTTGGTGAGGTTGTAATCGGCTGTGAGCAGGGTGCCGCCGGTATCGGCCGCCAGTTTGAGCAGCTTGTCGTCGACGCCGTTGCCTTCGTAGCGGGTGGTGTTCACCACCAGGCGGCGGCCGTAGCGCTCCCGCAGGCTGCTGAGCAACTTCAGGCCGCGGCGGCCCTTACTGCGCTTTTCGTTGTTGCTCGAATCGGCCAGGGCCTGCAGTTCATCGATCACCGCCTGGGCCACGATCACCTGGCCCTCCAGCAAGCCGGAATCGAGCAGGCCGCGCACCCGCCCATCGATGATCACGCTGGTGTCGAGGATCTTGGCGCTGGCGGGCATCAGCACGCCATCGGCCACCAGCAGGGCTTCGGTGCTGTTGGGGTTGAACAGGCGCAGCAGGGTGCGGCCGTGCACCTCCGCCAGGTTGTAGCCCGACACGCCAAAGAACACGTTCGCTGCCACTGCCGCCAGGGGCTTCACCAGCACCAGCTCCCAGGGGAGCGACAGGAACAGGATCGGTGAAATCAGAAGGTTGGCCACCAGCAGGCCTAGGATCAGGCCCACTGCCCTGCTCACCAGCAGATCGGTGGGCATGGTGCGCACCTGCTCCATCAGGCGCTTGCGCAGCCGTTGGAACACCACACCGGCGAGTAGGCCTGCCAACCCCCCTCCGGCCCCCAGGATCCAGCTCAGCTGCTCCAGGTTTTCGATGCGGATCAGCTGCTGTTCGGGCAGCAGGTCGACCCCCAGCCATCCAGCGGCGGCCCCTGACACCACGAACAGCACCAGGATGAGGGTGTCCACCATGACCGGTGCTGTGGCTGCCGACGGCTTGAAGAAGGCAGCATGCCTGATCCCGGCGGCTTTGGCCCGGGAAGGTAACCGGCCTGCACCGCACGCATGGCCGCCGCGCAGCGCCTATCTGCACATCCCGTTCTGCCACCGGCGCTGCTTCTACTGCGATTTCCCCGTGGTGCCGCTGGGGGATCGCGCTAGCGCCGAGCCCGGCGCCCCGGGCAGTGCATCCATCGCCCACTACCTGGAGCAGCTGCAGCGTGAGATCGACTTGGCCCCCTCCGGGCCGCCCCTGTCCACTGTGTATGTGGGTGGTGGGACCCCATCGCTGCTGAGCGCTGAGCAGTTGAAGGTGTTGCTCGCGCTCCTGCGGCGCCGCTTTGGTCTGGCGCCCGGAGCGGAGGTGAGCCTTGAGCTTGACCCCGCCAGCTTCGATCAGCAGCGCCTGGCCGGCTATCTCGCGGCGGGGGTCACACGCGTGAGCCTTGGGGGCCAGAGCTTCAGCGATGCGGTGCTCGAGCAGCTAGGCCGCCGCCACCGCGGCGCCGATCTGCGGGAGGCAGCGGGCTGGCTGCGGCAGGCTCAAACCAGCGGCCGACTGCAGAGCTGGAGCCTGGATCTGATTCAGGGCTTGCCGGGGCAGAGCCTGGCCGGTTGGCGAGAGCAGCTTCAGCAGGCGATGGCGCTGCAGCCGCCCCATCTCTCGGTCTACGACCTGATCGTGGAGCCCGGCACCGTGTTTGAGCGCCTCGAGCAGCGCGGTGCTCTGGCCCTGCCGGAGAGCGATCTCGCGGCGGATTTGATGGAGCTCACCGCCCGCACCCTTGGCGCCGCGGGCTACGGCCACTACGAGATTTCCAACTACGCCCTGCCGGGCCATGCTTCCCGCCACAACCGCGTCTACTGGAGCGGCGCCGGCTGGTGGGGCTTCGGCATGGGAGCCACCGCGGCGCCCTGGGGTGTGCGCGAGGCGCGCCCGCGCACCCGCGAGGGTTATGCAGCCTGGCTCGATCAGGCAGAACGCGCGCAGCCGCTTGGCCATGAGCGCTTACACACGGCGCCGGAGACAGGGATGCCGCTCGATGAGCGCTGGATGGTGGGGTTCCGGCGGCGGGAGGGAGTGAGGATCGATGTGCCGGAAGCGTTAAGGCGCCGTTGGCAGCCCTTTGTGGATCAGGGCCTGCTGCTGCAGGAGGGGCCGCGCTGGCGCCTGCGTGATCCCGAGGGGCTCGCCCTCAGCAATGCGGTGCTGCGGGAGCTGCTGGCGTGGTGGGAGGAGGAGGGCTCTGCGGTTGCAGACCCGCCACCCAGCTCCTGAGGGCATCGATACAGAGCGCACGGCCCGCCAGCAGCGGCGGCGAGAAGGGCGGCTGCCGCTCGGTGAGGCCCAGGAGATCAGCGGTCACGCGCACCTGTCCATCGCACTGATCGCCCGCGCCGATGCCGATCACCGGGATGCTGAGCTCCTGGCTGAGGCCCGCCGCCAGATCGGCAGGCACGTGTTCGACCACCAAGGCAAAGCAGCCGGCGGCCTGGAGATCGCGGGCCTGGCGGCGCAGCCGTTCCTGGCTGAGGGGGTCATTGGCCTGGCGCCGGTAGCCCAGTTGATGCACCGATTGCGGTGTGAGGCCCAGGTGCCCCATCACCGGGATGCCGCTGCGCACCAGGCGATCCACCACCGCGAGGGTTTCTGGCTCGGCACCTTCGAGTTTTACGGCGGCTGCAGGGCTGTCTTTGAGGACGCGCCCGGCGGCGGCCACGGCGGCATCGCCGCCGCACTGGTAGCTGAGGAATGGCAGATCGGTGACGATCAGCGGCTGCTGCGCAGCCGGGCGCTGCAGGCCGCGCCCCACGGCGCGGGTGTGCAGGATCATCTCCTCGAGCGTCACCGGCAGGGTGGTGGCATGGCCGAGCACCACCATCGCCAGGGAATCGCCCACCAGGATCAGGTCGGCGCCGGCTTGCTCCACCAGCGCGGCTGAGAGGGCATCCCAGGCGGTGAGGGCGGCGATGGGCCTCCCTTCCTGCTTGCAGGTGAGCAGATCAGCAGGTCGCACGCCGGAGCACTGAAGGCCGAGGCCCATTGCTAGCATCTGCTCGACTCGGACCCATGCGGCCCGGACGCCCAAATCTGGTCAGGACCGGAAGGGAGCAGCCACACGGGATGCTCCGAGCAGGCGTGGACTCCGGGTCACCCCAATCCAATCGCCTCTGGCTCAGCTCTCGCGCTGTCGGTTGAGCAGGAACGATGGGATGGCGGCCCCGGATTGATCGGCCTCTGTGCTGGCGGAGTTGTTCCCCGCGAAGCTGGCGATGGAACGCTCCGGCCGGTAGCTGCCACCGCCCTCGAAGCCGGTGGCGATCACGGTGACGTGAATTTCGCCCTCGAGGCGTTCATCCACCACCGCACCCACGATGATGTTGGCTTCGGGATCCACCACGTCGTAAATCACTTCGGAGGCAGTGGTCATGTCCTCAAGGGTCATGTCCTTGCCGCCGGAGATGTTGATCACGCAGCCCTTGGCGCCATCGATGCGGGCGGCCTCCAGCAGGGGGCTGCTGATAGCGGCCTGAGCCGCTTCAGTGGCGCGGGAGCGGCCCGAGCCAACGCCTAGGCCCAGCAGCGCGGTGCCGGCATCGGTCATCACCGAGCGCACATCCGCGAAGTCAACGTTCACCAGGCCGGGCTTGGTGATGATGTCGCTGATGCCCTTCACGCCCATGCGCAGCACGTCGTCCGCGGCGCGGAAGGCATCCTGCAGCGGGGCTCCGGCGATCGCTTCGCGCAGACGATCGTTGGGGATCACGATCAGCGTGTCCACATGCTCCGACAGCCTGGCGATGCCTTCTTCGGCCTGGCGCATGCGGCGGCGGCCTTCAAAGGCAAACGGCTTGGTCACGATGCCCACGGTGAGGGCGCCGCACTCTTTGGCCACTTCCGCCACCACCGGTGCGGCGCCGGTGCCGGTGCCGCCGCCCATGCCGGCAGCGATGAACACCAGGTCGGTGCCTTGCAGGGTCTGGGCAAGATCGCTGCGGGATTCTTCAGCGGCCTTCTGACCGATGGCCGGGTTCCCGCCGGCGCCCAGGCCTCGGGTCAGCTTCTGGCCCAGCTGCACCCGTTGTTTCGACGCTGACTGCAGCAACGCCTGGGCATCGGTGTTCAACACGCGATAGCCCACCCCCTGGAGATCCGAGGCGATCATGCGGTTGACGGCGTTGCTGCCACCGCCACCCACGCCGATCACTTCAATGCGAGCCGATTGGCTGGGAACGATCCCGCTGGCTCCATTGCTGCTGGCACTGAGGCCTTCAGCTGCCATCTCCATAGAAGGTCCCATGCCTGTGGTGCTGCGCAGCATTATGTCGTTGATCTGTTCGATCAGCCGCGGGAATCGACACACCTTTGCCGGTAGCAACAGGTGAAGCAATCACCTGTCACCGTTTGCACGCCGTTCGCTTTGCTCCAGTGCTGTTTGTAGACCGCTTGCGTTAGTCGGCAGCGGGGGGTGGCGCTGGCCGGTTGGTGGTGCTTGGTGCCTGCGGTGGACGGTTGGCTTCAGCTATCGCTTTCTGCAGGGCCGCGATGCTGATGCGCCCCTTCCCCGGCAAGCCCAGTTCGGGTTGCTCCGGGTCGCTCAGATCGATCGATTGGATCTTGAGCGTTTTGATCTGCTTCGGCAGATGGGAGGAGAGATGGCGCAGCACCTCGAGGCGCCGGTTCAGCCGTTGATCCGGAAGGCCTAGATGCACATCGCCCAGGGCGGCGGTGCGGA
The DNA here is from genome assembly GCF_019104765.1 of Synechococcus sp. HK05. Taxonomy (NCBI): domain Bacteria; kingdom Bacillati; phylum Cyanobacteriota; class Cyanophyceae; order Synechococcales; family Synechococcaceae; genus Synechococcus; species Synechococcus sp. HK05. The sequence goes on from NZ_JAHRXJ010000009.1 coordinate 130,949, forward strand.
GCCACAGGCTGCCGTTGGGTTCAAACCGCACCTGTTGCAGGGTGCTGCCCAGCTCGTTTTGTTGAGCAAGGATGTCGGCCAGGGGCGCCCGCAGCCGCTCTTGCCAGCCCATCACCATCACCTGTGGGGTGCGGTTGGCGCCACTGCCGCGCTGTTGCCGGCTGGTCATCCAGTTGCCGAGGCGATCCACGTAGCCGCGCTCCATGCCTTTGGCGGAGCGGCGCTGGGCCTGGGCCACTGCTTCCCGTTCCACCAGGCTGATGCGCAGCCGTGGCGGCAGCATCAGCCGGCTCACCTGCACCTGCTCCACCGGCAAGCCAGCCGAAAGCCGCTGGGCCAGTTCCCGGGGTTTGAGGCCTAGTAACGGTTGGGGCAGCTGCAGCTGGGCTTCGCGGATCACCTGCTCGCGATTCACTTGGGAGCTGCCCAGCACTTCGATCTGATCCGGGCTGCGCAGCACCCACCCCTCACGCAGCAAGCCCCAGCCCAGCCCGGTGGCCGCGGCGCTGAACAGGGTGATCCGCCACAGCTGCCGCAAGCGCTCCTGACGGCGTTGCTGGCGCAGTTGCTTACGCCGTTCCGGAGCCAGTGACGGCCGGGTGGGGGTGCGGGTCACAGCTCGCAGCGCGAGCGCGCCATCAGCTCCGCAATCCAGCGGCGGGCGCGATCGGCATCGGCGAAGGGAACATCCTGATGGGCGCTGCCGCTGATCAGGCGCAAGCGGCAGGCTCCCTGGGATTCATCGGTGAGCGGTGCTTCCCCCGATCCGAGCGCCAGGAGCTCCACCTTCTCGAGGGTCTTCACCTCAAACTGGCCCTTTTCCTCGAGCTTGCCGGAGGCGAACACGCTCCAGGTGAGCACGCCGTTGATCAGGCGAGCACCGCCGCAGTCATCGAGCTTGGAGAGCTCAGCGCCTTCGGCCCAGTCGCGGAAGAGCCTCTGCCGCCGCCGTTCCAGCCAGCCCAGGGCCGTGATCAGCGGGAACACCACCAGCAGTGGCAGCCAGAGCAACCCGTGACTCATGCGGCTTCAGCCCTCCTCCCCAGCGCCGGTGTGCCCGATTCTTGCGCCAGTTGCACCAGTTGGTGCACCAATGCGTCGAGCGGTAACCCGCTGGCCTCCCAGAGCATGGGGTACATGCTCTGGCTCGTGAAGCCGGGCAGGGTGTTGATCTCGTTTAACCAGAGATCGCCGCTGCGGCGATCCAGGAAGAAATCCACCCGGGCCAGGCCCTCAGCCGCCACCGCCCGGCAGGCGGCGATGGCCATGCTGCGGGCGCGATCGCTGATGGAGCTGCTCACCTCAGCCGGAATCACGGTGTGACTTTTGCCGTCGCTGTACTTGGTGTCGTAGTCGTACCAGTCGGCGTCGAAGCAGATTTCGCCCAGCACGGAAGCTTGCATGCTGCGGCCCCCGAGCACGGCGCATTCCAGTTCGCGGGCGTCGATGCCTTGCTCCACCACCAGGCGTGGGTCGTGGCTGGCGGCCAGCTCCAGGCCCGCCAGCAGCTCGTTGCGGTTGGTGGCCTTGCTGATGCCCACCGAGGAGCCCAGGTTGGCGGGCTTGATGAAGCAGGGGTAGCCGAGCTGTTGCTCCAGTCGATCCAGCAGCGCCTGAGGATCGGCGTCCAGCTCCTGGGCATCCACGCAGGCGTAGGGCACCTGGGGCAGGCCGGCGGCGGCAAAGGCAGCCTTCATCGCTTGCTTATCCATGCCCACGGCCGATCCCAACACGCCGGATCCCACGAAGGGCACCTGCATCAGGCTGAACAGGCCCTGAATCGTGCCGTCTTCCCCGTTGGGGCCATGCATCACTGGCACCCACACCTGCATGTCGAGTGCGCCTTCGGGAAATCCCTGGAAACCCGGCCGCAGTGGTGCTGCTGGCAACTCCTCGCGGCTCGCCGGGGTGCCCTTCGCGAGCACGGCATCGGCCACCGCCGGCGGCCACCAATGGCCCCATTGATCGATGTAGAAGCAGCTCAGCCGGTAGCGCTCGGCGTTGGCACCGCGCCGCAGGGCTGCCGCCACCGTGTTGGCCGAGCGGATCGAGACCGCATGCTCACCCGAGACACCGCCGAACACCAGGCCTAGTTGCATGGGTTCGCTGGTCATGGGCGCGTGAATCGAGAGGCCAAACGTATCAGCGATCTCGGCGCTGACCAGGCCTAGGGCTGGGCTGTGCCGCTGAGGGAGAAGGCCCGCACCTCCTCGATGCGCACCTCCACCAGATCGCCCGGCTGCCAGCGGCCGTTCTCGCCGGAGAAGAAGGTGAGCCGGTTGGTGCGGGTGCGGCCCATCACCTGCTCGGGATCCTTAGGATTGATGCCCTCCACCAGCACCTGTTCGGTGCGGCCGGCATAACGGGCGCTGCGCTCCCGGGCCACCCGCTCCACCACGGCGTTGATCTCGCGCAGGCGCTCCACCTTCACCTCCTCGCTTAGCTGGTTGGGCCAGTTGGCCGCAGGGGTGTTGGGGCGCGGCGAGTAGGCGGCGGTGTTCACCTGATCGAAGCCGATCTCCTCAATCAGATCGAGGGTGCGGCGGTATTGGGCGTCGGTTTCGCCTGGGAAGGCCACGATCACATCGGCGCTGATCGAGGCATCGGGCATGCGCTCGCGGATCCGATCGATGATGCGCCGGTAGCGGTCCACCGTGTAGCCGCGGGCCATCTCCTTGAGCACGTCATCGTCGCCGCTCTGGAAGGGGATGTGGAAGTGCTCGCACACCTTGGGCAGATCGGCGCAGGCATCGATCAGCCGTTCGGTGAAGTAGCGCGGGTGGCTGGTGGCGAAGCGGATGCGCTCGAGCCCCTCCACGTTGTGCACGAACTGCAGCAGATCGGTGAGGGTGTGCTGGCGGCGGCCTTCCGGCGTGATGCCGGGGAGATCGCGGCCGTAAGCATCGATGTTCTGGCCCAGCAGGGTGATCTCCTTGAACCCCTGGGCGGCGAGGCCTTCCATCTCGAGCTTGATCGCCTCGGGCAGGCGGGATTGCTCCTTGCCGCGCACCGAGGGCACCACGCAGTAGGTGCAGCGCTCGTTGCAGCCGTAGATCACATTCACCCAGCCGCAGATGCTGCTGTCGCGGCGGGCGGTGGTGATGTCTTCCAGGATGTGGTGCTCTTCGGTGGCCACCACCTGCTGGCCCTGCTCCACCTGGGCGAGCAGCACATCGAGGCGGTTGGCGTGCTGGGGGCCCATCACCAGATCCAGCTCGGGCACCCTCCGCAGCAGTGATTCGCCCTCCTGCTGGGCCACGCAGCCCGCCACCACCAGGGTGAGGTTGGGGTTGACGCGTTTGCGCTGGGCTTGCCGGCCCAAGTAGCTGTAAACCTTCTGCTCGGCGTTATCGCGGATCGTGCAGGTGTTGTAGAGCACGAGATCGGCCTCGAGCTCAGCCTGGGCTTCGCTGTAGCCCATGGATTCGAGGATCCCGGCCATGCGCTCGGAATCCGCCTTGTTCATCTGGCAGCCGAAGGTGGTGATCCAGTAGCTGCCGCGCCCGCCCACTGCGGTGGGGGAAGGAGCGTCGCGCAGAGGTGTCGCCGTCATGAGCTCAGTCTCCGGTATCGCGGGGTCGGGCTGCGATGGCCCGTCGCCGCGACGGCCTGGCCTAGGGGCGACTGCCATTGGGTTGCCTCCGGGAGTGGGCCCAGATCCGGCTTGATGTGGGCCCACTCCCGGAGATGCAGCTCGATGAGGTCGGCCCGGCTTCAGGCCTGGCGGGCGCGGCGCATGCGTGCCAGCTTGAAGGCAGCGCCGTGGGGCCATGCGCCTTCGCCTGCATCGCTTCCGCCTGAGCAAGGCCGTGCCGCTCGCCATCAGCCGCGGTACCACCAGCGCTGTGGAGCATCTGCTGCTCGAGCTCGAGCACGAGGGCCTGATCGGCCGCGGCGAGACCGGTGGCTTTGACACCGGCCACCGCCACTACGACACCGAGGCCATTGCGGCGGAGCTGGAGGGGCTGGCGCCGGAGCTGGAGTGCCTGGCGCCGCAGCCGCTGCAGCCGCTTGAGCCGCTTCTGGCCGGGCTGAGCCCGCCGGCGCGCTGCGGCCTGGATCTGGCCCTGCACGATTGGTGGGGGCAGCGCCTGGGGCAACCGCTGCACCGGCTCTGGGGGCTGGATCCAGGCGCCTGCGCCGCCACCAGCGTGACCCTCGGCTTAGGACCGATCGAGGCGGTGTTGGCGCGGCTCGAGCGCTGGCGGCTGCAGCTGCCCTCCACTCGCATCAAGCTCAAGCTGGGCTCCCCTGATGGTCTCGACCACGACCGTGCCCTCGTGCAGGCGGTGCGCAGGGCGCTGCGGCCTGGCGATGAGCTGCAGATCGATGCCAATGGCGGTTGGGATCTCGATGGGGCACAGCAGATGATTCCCTGGCTGGCCGATCTGGGGGTGGTGCTGGTGGAGCAGCCCCTGGCGCCCCAGCGCGATGCCGCCGCCGACACGGCTGGCTTCGCGGCACTCCAGGGACTGGCGTCGATCCCTGTGGTGGCTGATGAAAGCTGCTGGGATCTGGCCGATTTGTTGCGCTTGGCGCCCCATGTGCAGGGCATCAACATCAAGTTGGTGAAGTGCGGCGGCCTGAGCGAGGGGGTGTTGATGGCGCGCACGGCGCGGCGTCTCGGTCTTGGCGTGATGCTGGGTTGTTATTCCGATGGCGGTTTGCTCAACAGCGCCGCGGCTCAGTTGCTGCCGCTGGTGCAGTGGCCTGATCTCGATAGCCATCTCAACCTGCTCAACGACCCCTTCGCCGGCCCCGAGCGTGAGGGGGATGTGCAGCGGCCGGCGCAGAGGCCGGGTCTTGGGGTGCAGCCCCAGGAGGTGCACTGATGCTCAGCCCCGATGCTCCGCTGGTGCTGTTGCAGCACGGCGGCCTCGACAACCTCTCGGGCAAGACCGGCCTGGCGATGCTGCGCTACCGCCAGGGCCCGATCGTGGCGGTGATCGATCCCGCCCATGCTGGCGCCGATCTGCAGACGCTCACGGGGATCGCGCGCGCTGTGCCGGTGGTGGCGGATCTGGCCGCGGCGCTGGCCTTTGGGCCGGCGGTGGCGGCGGTGGGATTGGCGCCCTCCGGCGGACGCTTGCCGCGCGAGATGCGGGCCGATGTGGTGGCGGCGCTGCGGGCTGGGCTCAATCTGGCGAGCGGCTTGCACAGCCGTCTGGCGGCGGACCCGGAGTTTGCAGCGATTCCCCTGGCGCCGGGTCAGTGGATCTGGGATCTGCGCCAGGAGCCGGCGGAGCTGGAGGTGGCGATGGCCCGCTGCGCTGCCCTGCCCTGCCGGCGCCTGCTGGCGGTGGGATCGGATATGGCCGTGGGCAAGATGAGCGCCTGCCTGGAGCTGCAGCGGGCGGCCCAGCGGGCGGGGTTGGATGCCCGCTTTGTGGGCACCGGCCAGGCCGGCATCTTGATCAGCGGCCAGGGCGTGGCGCTGGATGCGGTGCGTGTGGATTACGCCGCCGGTGCGGTGGAGGCGGCAGTGCTGGCGGCCGCGCAGGGGGCTGGAGCCGAGGCCTGGGTGCTGGTGGAGGGCCAGGGTTCGCTGGCGCACCCTGGATCCACGGCCACCTTGCCGCTGATGCGGGGCAGCCAGCCCACGGATCTGCTGCTGGTGCATCGCGCCGGCCAGAGCCATGTGCGCACCCGAGCGGGCGCTGTGCCCGTGGCGATCCCACCGCTACCGGAGCTGATCGCGGCCTGTGAAGCGGTGGCGGCCTTGGGCCGGCCCGACGGACTGCGGCCCCGGGTGCGGGCCATCGCCTTGAACACCGCCTTACTTGATGCGGCCGAAGCCGAGCGCCAAGCCCAGCAGATTTCAGCACTCACCGGCTTGCCGGCGCTTGATCCAGTGCGCCACGGGGCTGATGCGCTGTTGGCGGCCTTACTTGCAGCGCCGGCGACCGCTGGATAGGCGAAAGCCCCACCACTCAACGAGTGATGGGGCTTTCGAGCAGGGGCGGACGAGGGGACTTGAACCCCCGAATGCCGGAATCACAATCCGGTGCCTTAACCACTTGGCTACGCCCGCCAGGGCTGCGCGATCCTATCAATGCGTGTGCAGCCTTGAATGGAGCGGCTTGGTGGGCTGAGCAGGCCATGGGGGTGGTGCCTCACGGCGGTGGCGCTGGGGGGAGCCCTGGTGGCCACCAACCCCGACGAACAGGATTTCGAGGAGTTCGCCGGTGAGCGGCTCGTGCGCCTCGTGGATCAGGAGCTCTGCGATCAGGGCGGCCTGCCGATGGTGGCGCGGCTGCTGATTCAGAACTGCTCTGAGCTCGTGCAGGGGCAGGAGCGCGTGCTGGGCAGCCTGGCTCTGCAGGGCAGCACGCGCACCAATGCCGGTGTGTTCAGCCTTTACAGCACCCAGCTCGGCGGACAGTCGCTGTTGCCTGGCCTGCGCATACCCCGCTACAGGATCCTCACGCTGGGAGTGGCGGGGCAGCTGGTGATGCTGCAGGCCAGTGCTGATGAGGGCTGATGCCCCCGGGCCCAGCTGCCTGAAGCTGCAGCTGCCGCGGCTGCTGCTGGATCCCTGCCAGCGCGATCTGCCCTGCGGCGATGCCGATGGGTTGGTGCCGGTGCAGCTGGAACTGAAGGCCGGCCGGGTGGCCGCGATCCGGCCCCTGGCATCCCCGCAGGGTTTGCCCCTGGCGCTCACGCCTCTGGTGGAGGCCCATGCCCATCTTGATAAGGCCTTCAGTTGGGAGCAGCACCCCAACCGCAGCGGCCAGATGGCTGACGCACTGAGCGTGAATCTGCTGGAGGGCGAGCAGCGCACCCTCGAGCAGGTGTGCCAGCGCGCCGGCCGCGCCCTGGATCAGGCCTGGCGCTATGGCCTGCGCGCCATTCGCAGCCACATCGATAGTGGCGGGCCGGGTGCAGCGCCCAGCTGGGAGGCCTTGCTGGGGCTCCAGCAGCAGTGGCGCGGGCGCGTGGAGTTGCAGCTGGTTGCTCTGGTGCCGATCAGCCACTGGAGCACTGAGGCCGGCCGGGCCCTGGCGCAGCGGGTGGCGCTGGCTGGCGGCTTGTTGGGCGGAGTGCTCGGGCCGCCCTATCCGCGCGCCCGCCGCGATCGCCAGGCCCTGCAGGGGATGTTGGCCCTGGCTGAGCAGCTCGGCTGCGGCATCGATCTGCACGTGGATGAGAGCGGCGAGGCCCCTGGCCAGGGGGTGGCGCTGTTGCTCGAGCAGCTGGAGCGCCACCGCCCTCAACTGTCGATCACCTGCAGTCACGCCAGCAGCATGGGGCTGCTGCCGCTCGCCGCGCAGCAGCGGCTGGCGGAGCGGCTGGCGCGTTTGCAGGTGGATGTGGTGGCCCTGCCCACCACCAACCTCTGGTTGCTGGGCCGGCGCGGGGATACGGATCTGGCCCAGCGGCCCCTGGCGCCGGTGCGCCAGTTGCAGCGGACCGGGGTGGTGGTGGCTGTGGGCGGCGACAACGTGCAAGACCCCTGGGATCCCGGCAGCGACTTCGACCCGCTCGAGCTGCTGCGCCTGGGCAGTCGCGTGTGCCATTGCGCCCCCTGGCAGCGCCAGGGGCTCACCCCCTTCACCACGGCGCCTGCGCGCCTGCTCGGCCTGGCGTGGGATGGGATCTTGCGCCAGGGATCTCCGGCCGATCTAGTGATCACCAGTGCCACCAGCTGGAGTGAGCTGCTGGCTAGGCCGCCCCAGCGGCGGGTGCTGCGCGGCGGCCAGTGGCTGCAGGCGGCCTCCACAGAGCAGCCCTCGCCAGCCCTTGCCAGGCTGGAGGCCTCAACCTTCCGCTGATTGCTCGATGGCCTCGCTGCTGCCCAGCGCTCTGCCGCAGCCCCTGCCGGATCCGGCTACGGCGCAGCAGCTGGAGCAGCTGGCCGCTGATCTGCGCGCCGCCGGCTTGATGCCCCTGCGCAGCAGCGGAGAGCTTGAGCAGCTCTCCGCCGATGCTTTTGTGTATTCGCCGGTGCTGCAGCCCCTGCTGCAGGGGTTGCGGGCGCAGCTGGGCGTACGGGCTGAGAGCGCCGAACAGGTGTTGGCGGTAGCGGCGGCCTGCGCCCGCCATGGGGTGAGCCTCACCCTGCGCGGGGCTGGCACGGGTAATTACGGCCAGGCCACGCCCCTGGCTGGCGGGTTGGTGCTGGAGCTCAGCGCCATGAACCGTCTGCTGGAGGTTGATCCCAGCAGCGGTGTGTTCAAAGCAGAGGCGGGAATCCTGCTGGCCGATCTGGAGGAACAACTGCAGGCGCGGGGCCGTGAGCTGCGCCTGCTGCCCAGCACCGTGCGCAGCGCCAGCCTGGCGGGGTATCTGGCGGGCGGCTCCAGTGGGATCGGCTCGCTGCGCTGGGGATTTCTGCGGGATCCAGGCCATCTGCTCGGGCTTGAGATCGTCACGCTCGAATCCACGCCGCGGCGGCTTCAGCTCGGGGCTGCGGAAGCCGAGGCGATCAACCACGCCTATGGCTGCAACGGCATCATCACCAGCGTCACCATGGCCAGCGCGGCTGCCGTGCCCTGGCAGCAGTGGGTGCTGGAGTTTGCCTCCTGGGACCAGGCCCTGTCGGCGGCGCAGCAGCTGCCTAAAACAGCCTTGCTGCTCAACGCCCTCTGTGCCCTGGAAGGGCCTGTGGCGCAAAGGATGCCGTGGCCAAAGGGCTGCCCCCCCGCTAAGGCATCAGGGCATCGGCTGTTAATCCTGGCGGCCCCGGATGCACGCTTGGCCCTCGATGCGCTGCTGCTGAGCCTCGGGGGCCAGCTGGTGTGGGAGGCGCCCCAGGGGCAAAGCCGGGGCATCCCGCTGCGGGAGCTGTGCTGGAACCACACCACCCTGCATGCCCGCACCCAAGATCCGGGTCTCACCTATCTGCAGCTGCTGTTGCCTCAACCGGAGCAGCCGGCCCTGGCCGCCTTGCGCCAGCGTTGGGGCGACGACGTGCTCTGGCACCTGGAAGCGGTGCGGGCCCAGGGGCAGCAGCGGTTGGCCTGTTTGCCGCTGGTGCGCTGGCGGGGGCGTGAGGCGCTCAGCGACCTCATCCGCCACGCCTGCGAGCTGGGCTGTCTGTTGTTCAACCCCCACGCGATCACGGTGGAGGACGGCGGCCTGGGCGGGGTGGATGCGGCTCAGGTGGCGGCCAAAGCCGAGTACGACCCGGCCGGGCTGCTCAACCCCGGCAAGCTGCGTGGCTGGTTGGAGCGCTGAAGCGAACTGGCTTCAGCAGCCGAGGCTGGCGCGGGTGTCGGCGCCGGTGCTGGGGTTGGTGCCGCTGGCCTTGGCGCAGAGCAGCCGCTGGTCGGCGCGATCAATCAGGGCATCGCTGAAGTCGGCGCCGGTCACATCAGCGCCGCTGAAGCTGGCACCCGCCGCGATCACCCCCACCAGCACGGCATCGCGCAGGTTGGTGTAGCTCATGTCGGTGCGGTCCATCAGCACATCGCTGAGATCGGCGCCGCTGAAATCAGCTTCGGGGAAGGCCCCTTGCGTGAAGATCGCGCCGTGCAGATTGGCGCCGGTGAAGTTGGCACCCTTGCCCACCGCACCAGCAAACGACGTGTTGGCCAGCTGCTGGTTGGAGAAGTCTTTGCCGCTCTGGTTGGTGAGCGTGTAATCCACGGTGTCCTGGAACAGGGCCCGATCCTGCAGGCCCACACCTGCACTGGTGTCGAGCGCCATGGCCGGCAGGGCGGCCACCAGCAGCCAGAGGCTGGTGGCAAAGGCCATCAGGCGGCGGATCAGCATGGCGGCGGCGGCGTCTGCCTTCAGTCTGTCGCTTGAAGCAGGGGCAGTAGCTCCGCCACCAGATAGAGCGAACCGCAGGCCACCGGTAGAGCGGGCGAGTCGATCAGCCAGGCCAGGTTGCTGAGGAGGTCTGGAGCGCCTGCCTCCAGGGGAAGGCCCGTCGCGGCCTGGAGCTCCTCCGCGCTCCAGCTGCTGTGCTCTGCCGGCAACGCCACCACGCGCACCGCATCGCCTGGCTTGAGCAGGCTCTGCAGCAGTTGCGGCGCATCCTTGTGGCGTTGCATGCCGATCAGCCAGCGCCGCGGTAGGCCCTGCTCCTGGGTGCGTTGATCGAGCTCTTGGCGCAGGGCCGCGGCGGCTGGTGGGTTGTGGGCGCCGTCCACGAGCAGCGGGCACCCCTGGAATTGGCGATGCTCCAGCCGGCCAGGCCAGCGGGCTTGCTGCAGCCCTGCGTGGATGGCGGCGGTGTTGATCGGCCAGCCGCGCTCCGCCAGTGCCTCGGCCGCGCCGTAGGCCACGGCGGCGTTGAGCTGCTGCAAAGTGCCGCGCAGGCCCAAACGCGGGCCGCCTTCCGCGGTGCTCGGGAGTGGTCCCACCCAACGCAGCAGACAGCCCTCGCGGGTCGCCTGCTGGCGCAGTACCGCCGCTGCTTCCGGGGGCTGTGGGCCGCTCACGGCGAAGGCCCCGGGGTGCAGCACGCCCGCTTTCTCTGCGGCGATGGCCGCGATCGTGGGCCCTAGGTGTTCGGTGTGATCGAGGCCGATGCTCCCGAACGCCAGCACCTGGCGATCCGGATGCACCGTGGTGGCATCGAGCCGGCCCCCCAGTCCCACCTCCAATACGGCTAGCTCCACGCCCGCATCGGCGAAGGCCTGCATGGCCGCAGCCGTCACCAGCTCGAAGGGGGTGAGGTTGTGCCGCAGCGCTAGGGGCTGAAGCTCCTGCAGTAGTGCACTCAGCGCGGCTTCGCTGATCAGGCCCTCCGGCAGGCGGATGCGCTCGCACCAGCTGAGCAGATGGGGTGAGGTGTAGAGGCCGCAGGGGATGCCGGCGGCGCTGGCGATGGCGTGCAGCATCGTGCTGATCGAACCCTTGCCATTGGTGCCGGCCACTTGCACCGCCGCAAAGCGACGCTCCGGATGGCCCAGTTCGGCCAGGGCCGCCTGCAGCCTCTCAAGGCCGAGGTCAACACCCCGGCGGCTGAAGGGGGCGATCAGCTCGCTGAAGGGGTCTTGGCCTGGCACTCGATCAGGGCTCGTTCCAGTCGCTTCACCGCTTCGCGGATGTGGCGCGGCTGAATCGTGAGGGGCGGCACAAAGCGCACCACATTGGTGCCGGCGGGCACCAGCAGGAGCCCTTCAGTCATGGCCGCTTTCACCACATCGATGGCGGCGGGGCCATCGGGGCGCAGCACCAGGCCCTGGAGCAAACCCCAGCCGCGGCAGCCTTCGGCCAGCGTGGGGTGACGACCCACGAGGCCGGCGAGCTGCTCCTGCAGCAGCTGACCCATCGCTTCGGCATGGGCGGGCAGATTGCGCCGCACCAGCTCTTCCGCCACGGTGAGGCCAGCTCGGCAGGCCATGGGGTTGCCGCCGAAGGTGCTGGCATGCTCACCGGGCTTGAGGTGATCGGCAGAGGCCTTCACGCACAACGCGCCGATCGGGAATCCGCCGCCCAGCCCTTTGGCGAGGGTGAAGGCATCGGGTTCCACGCCCAGCTTTTGGTAACCCCAGAGACGCCCGGTGCGGCCCACGCCCACCTGCACCTCATCAAAGATCAACAGGATGTTGTGTTGATCGCAAAGCTCTCGCACCCGCCGGAAGAACGCCTGGTTGCCGGGGTTCACACCGCCTTCGCCCTGGAGCGGCTCGAGCATCACGGCGGCCACCCGTGGACCGTTCTGTTCGCACTCCGCAAGGAGCGCCTCAAAGGCGGCGGTGTCGTTGTAGGGGAAGTAGCGGAACCCCTGCACCATCGGCTCAAAGCCCTGGTGATATTTGGGTTGGCCAGTGGCGGTGACCGCCGCCAGTGTGCGCCCGTGGAAGCTCGCCTGGGCGGTGAGGATCAGCGGGCCACCAGCCTCATTGCCAATGCCGCGCACCTGGTGGCCGTGCTTGCGGGCCAGCTTGATCGCGCCCTCGTTGGCCTCTGCGCCCGAATTGCAGAAGAACACCGCATCGGCGCAGCTGTTGGCCGTGATCCAGGCCGCCAGCTGTTCCTGCTCGGGAATGCGATACAGGTTCGACACGTGCTGCAGCTTGCGCAGCTGCCGGCCCAGAGCCCGGCGCATCACCGGGCTGCTGTGGCCGAGGGTGCACACGGCAATACCAGCCACGCCGTCGAGGTAGCGCTTGCCCTGGCTGTCCCACACCCACACGCCCCGGCCGCGGACCAGTTCGAGGGGAAAACGCCCGTAGGTCTGCATCACCGCCGAGCTGGCGGGGGTGATGCGAGGGGGCGGAGTCATAGGAGCGGTGGGACTTGAACCCACATGCCCGAAGGCGCTCGATTTTGAGTCGAGTCCGTCTACCAATTCCGGCACGCTCCCGCGTGGCTGACTTTAGGGGTCAGCCCTCAGCCCACGCGGCGGATCGAGGCGCCGACGCGGTTGAGTTTGCCCTCGAAGTCGGCGTAGCCGCGATCGAGGTATTCCAGGCCCTGCACCGTGGTGATGCCTTCGGCGGCCAGGCCCGCCAGCACCATGGCGGCGGAAGCGCGCAGGTCGCTGCCCTGCACCGGTGCACCGCTGAGGCGCGCCACCCCTTCGATGAAGGCGGTGCTGCCCTGCACGCGGATCGCAGCGCCCATGCGCTGCAGTTCAGCCACGTGCTGCAGCCGGTTTTCGAAGATGTTTTCCGTGATCACGCTTGTGCCTGTGGCCGTGGCTAGCAGGCTCATGAACGGCGCTTGCAGGTCGGTGGGGAAACCCGGGAAGGGCTGTGTGCGTAGATCCACGGCCCGGATCTCGTCGGCGCTGATCGTGACCAACGTGCCGTCGATCTCGAGCTTGCAGCCCGCTTCTTCGAGCTTGGTGAGCACGGCGCCGAGGTGATCGGTGATCACCGGGCCCACCGTGAGGGTGGAGCGGGTGATCGCCGCGGCCAACAGGAAGGTGCCCGCCTCGATGCGATCGGGAATCACGGCGTAATCCGCACCGTGGAGCCTCTCCACCCCAACGATCGTGATGGTGGGGGTGCCGGCACCGCGCACCTTGGCGCCCATGGCCAGCAACAACCCGGCCAGATCCACCACCTCCGGCTCGAGGGCGGCGTTTTCGATCACCGTTTCACCCTCGGCCAGGGCGGCGGCCATCATCAGTGTTTCCGTAGCGCCCACGCTGGGGCAATCGAGGTGGATGCGCCCGCCCTTCAGGCGATGGCCGCGGCCTGGCACCACCGCCGACACCACACCGTGCTCGATCGTGACCTGAGCCCCCAGGGCCTTGAGCCCCTTCACGTGCTCCACCACAGGCCGGGTGCCGATCTGGCAGCCACCGGGGAGGGGGACCCGGGCGATGCCCAGCCGTGCCAGCAGGGGGCCGATGCAGAAGAAGCTGGCCCGAAGGCTGTTCACCAGCTCATAGGGCGGGGCCGATTGGCTCAGGCCCGAGCCGTTCATCTCAAGGCTCTCACCGTTGCGGCGCACCTTGACCCCGAGGGAACTGAGGATGTCGCCCATCCCCTGGATGTCCGTGAGGGGCGGCACGTTGCGCAGCCGCAATTGATCTTCGGTGAGCAGGCTGGCGGCCATCAGCACCAAGGCTGAGTTCTTGGCACCACTGACCCGCAGCTCGCCCGACAAACGGCGGTTTCCCGCGATCTCGAGCTGAGGGTTGAGAATCTGTTGAGACGGGAGCGCGGTCACGGTCATGGCTTCGGGCGTCCCGCCTCAGGGGCCTCATCCTGACAATCCGTCCTGAGACCGGCAAGACGTCCGGCGCTGGAACTGGCTTGGCCCCGGGGGCGCCACCCTTGATGGGGTACATTTCCGGGGTCGCCGACGCGACACGCCAGCCCCTGCGGATGTGGCGGAATTGGTAGACGCGCTAGTTTCAGGTACTAGTGGCAGCAATGTCGTGGGAGTTCAAGTCTCCCCATCCGCACTTCTAAAGCCTCCCTCAAGCTGAGGGGGGCTTTTTGTTGCTTCGCTGCTTTTGCTTGCTGTGGATTGCCTTGGTTGTCAGGCTGCGCGGCAAAGCAGCTGCATCCGTGCAGCTGCTTTGATCGTTGTTGTTGCACCTTCGCGATGCTCGTTCTCAAGATCACCAATGCCCCTGAAGTGGTGGCATCCAAGATCGGCCGTTTTCTCGAGGCGCTGACTCCCGACGCCCTCGACGAAAAAACGGTGGAGGACGTGATTATCAAAGAATTGATCAGCAACCTCACCGCCGAGGGGCTCAAGGGTGAAGTGGCGGCGGTGCGTGGTCTGGAGCTGAAGGACGCCAGCCTTGAAGTGGGCGATGGACTGCACGTGCGCCGCCACGAAACCTTCTGATGGAGCTGATCACCAGCCGCCGGAACCCGCTGGTGGGACGCCTGCGGGCGCTGCACCAGCCCAAGGGGCGCCGTGAGCAGGGCTTGCTGCTGTTGGAGGGCACCCATCAAGTGCAGGAGCTGCTGCGGCTGGGGCTTCAGCCCGAGCAGCTGCTCGCCACCCCCGCCTGGATCGAGCGCCACGGCGCTTTGCTGGCGGATCAGGCGCTTCCGCTGCAGCCGGTGGGTGAGGAGGTGATGGAGGCGGTGGCCACCACCGATCACCCCGATGGGGTGGTGGCCACCCTGGCGCGCGAGGCCCTGCCGGTTGCCCGGGGTGACGGAGCCTTCGTGCTGGCCTTGGATCAGCTCCAGGACCCTGGCAATCTCGGCACCCTGCTGCGTACGGCTCTCGCTGCCGGAGTGGATGAGGTGTGGCTCGGAGGCGGCGCCGATCCGCTCCAGCCCAAGGTGCTGCGCGCTTCTGCAGGTGCCGCTTTGGCCCTGCCACTGCTGCGGCTGACCGATCGCTCAGGCCTGCTGCCCCTGCTGCAGCGTGCGGCAGCTGAAGGCCGCCAACTGGCCGCCACCCTGGTGCATGCCACTGCCCAGCCCTATTGGCAACTCGAGTGGACCCGTCCCACGGTGTTGTTGCTAGGGAATGAAGGGGCGGGGCTGCATCCGCAGCTGGCTGACCTGGCGACCCATCGCGTCACCATCCCCCACAGCGCGGCGGTGGAATCCCTGAACGTGGCGGTGGCGGCGGCGCCGTTGTTGCTGGAGCGCTGGCGCCAGCTCCACAGCTGAATGGGGGGCTGACAGGAGAGAATGCCCGCCAATTGAGCAGGCATCCGGTGAGCGACGGCAGCTTCGACTTTGATGTGATCGTGATCGGCGCTGGCTATGGCGGCTTCGATGCGGCCAAACACGCTGCTGAGCACGGCCTGCGCACCGCCATCATTGAAAGCCGCGACATGGGCGGCACCTGCGTGAACCGCGGTTGCGTGCCCTCCAAGGCGCTGCTGGCCGCCAGCGGCCGCGTGCGCGAGTTGGCCGATGCCGAGCACCTCAAGGGCTTCGGGATCCACGCCGCCCCCGTGCGTTTTGAGCGTCAGAAGATCGCCGACCACGCCAACCAGCTGGTGGCCACGATCCGCGGCAACCTCACCAAAACCCTGGAGCGCGCCGGCGTCACGATCATCCGCGGCACCGGCCGCCTCGAAGGGCCCCAGAAGGTGGGTGTGCGCGAGATCAACGGCGTGGATCGCGTGCTCAGCGGCCGCGACGTGATCATCGCCACCGGTTCTGATCCCTTCGTGCCGCCCGGGATTGAAACCGATGGCCGCACGGTATTCACCAGCGATGAGGCCGTGAGCCTGGAGTGGCTTCCCCGCTGGATGGCGATCATCGGCAGCGGCTATATCGGCCTGGAATTTGCCGATGTGTACACCGCTTTGGGTTGTGAGGTCACGATGATCGAGGCCCTCGATCGGGTGATGCCCACCTTTGATCCCGACGTCGCCAAGATTGCTGCCCGCAACCTGATCGATGGCCGCGACATCGACGCCCGCTCCGGTGTGCTGGCCAAGTCGATCAAGCCCGGTGCGCCGGTGCAGATCGAGCTGGTGGATATGCAGACCCGTGAGCCCGTGGAAACCCTCGAGGTGGATGCGGTCCTGGTGGCCACCGGCCGCGTGCCCAGCAGCAAGGGCCTGAACCTGGAGGCCTGTGGCATCGAAACCAACCGCGGCTTCATTCCGGTGGACGATCAGCTGCGGGTGCTGGTGAACGGTGCTCCCGTGCCCCACCTCTGGGCCGTGGGCGATGTGACCGGAAAAATGATGCTGGCCCACACCGCAGCGGCCCAGGGCACCGTGGCGGTGGACAACATCCTGGGCCACCCGCGCGCGATCGATTACCGCTCGATCCCTGCAGCCACCTTCACCCATCCCGAGATCAGCTCGGTGGGGTTGAGCGAAGCCGATGCCAAAGAGCTGGCGGCCAAAGATGGTTTCGAGCTGGGAGCGGTGCGCAGCTACTTCAAGGCCAATTCCAAGGCCCTGGCGGAGCTGGAGAGCGACGGCCTGATGAAGCTGCTGTTCAACAAGAGCACTGGCGAGGTTCTCGGCGCCCATATTTATGGCCTGCATGCTGCAGATCTGATCCAGGAGATCGCCAACGCTGTGGCTCGCCGCCAGAGCGTGAAGCAGCTGGCCAACGAGGTGCATACCCACCCCACCTTGAGCGAAGTGGTGGAAGTGGCCTACAAGCAGGCCGCCATGGCCGTGGGAGCCTGAACCGATGGAGATTCGTCGCCGGCCGCCGAACCCCAAGGTGAAGGTGGCCCACCTGGAGTACGCCATCCCCCACGAGGAAAGCGAACCGCGCAACATCCTCGAGAAGATCGTCTGGGAGAAAGACCGCGAGGTGGCGGTTGCCCGCGAACGGGTGAGCTTGGAGCAGCTCAAGAAACAGGTGGCTGAGCTGCCGGCTACCCGCGATTTCCTGGCGTCGCTGAAAGCCGCCTGCCGCAAACCGGCGGTGATCGCCGAGGTGAAGAAAGCCAGCCCCAGCAA
Source organism: Synechococcus sp. HK05 (assembly GCF_019104765.1). NCBI lineage: Bacteria > Bacillati > Cyanobacteriota > Cyanophyceae > Synechococcales > Synechococcaceae > Synechococcus > Synechococcus sp. HK05. The sequence goes on from NZ_JAHRXJ010000009.1 coordinate 147,711, forward strand.
GGGCGTGATCCGTGAGGATTTCGATCCCGTGGCGATTGCCCAGGGTTACGCCGCTGGTGGTGCCAGCTGCCTCTCTGTGCTCACCGATAAGCAGTTCTTCCAGGGTGGCTTTGAGGTGCTGGTGCAAGTGCGCCAGGCCGTGGAGCTGCCGCTGCTCTGCAAAGACTTCATCCTCAGCCCCTATCAGCTGTATCAAGCGCGCGCCGCCGGCGCCGACGCAGCCCTGCTGATTGCCGCGATCCTCACCGACGCGGATATGGCTTATCTCCTGAAGGTGGCGCGGGCCCTGGGCCTCACCGTGCTGGTGGAGGTGCATGATGCAACCGAGCTGGAGCGGGTGCTCGCTCTCGACGGTGTGCAGCTGATCGGCATCAACAACCGTGATCTGGCCAGCTTCCACACCGATCTGGCCACCACTGAGTCGCTCACCGAGCGCTATGGCGATCAGATCCGCGCCAAGGGCTGCCTGCTGGTGAGCGAATCGGGGCTGTTCAGCCGCGATGATCTCGATCGCGTGCAGAGCGCCGGCGCCGATGCTGTGCTGGTGGGTGAATCGCTGATGCGGCAAGACGATGTGACCGCGGCTCTCGAGAAGCTGATCGGCGGCTGACATCTCAGCGCTGTCAGACACAACCCAGCTCACAAAAAAGCCCGGCTGGATAGCCGGGCTTTTGCTGTAGGTGGGGAAGATCGGGGCTGCCGGAAGGCAGCCGATTGATCACACCTTGCGGGAGTAGTACTCCACCACCAGCAGTTCGTTGATTTCGAGGGCGACCCACTCGCGCTCGCACTTGCTGATCACCTTGGCCACCTGCTTGTTCTTGTCGAGCTCGAGGTGGGGGGGGATGTTGGCCAGACCCGGGAATTCCAGGTTGGCTTCAGCCAGCTTCTTGCTTTGCTTGCGCTCGCGGATGGCGACCACATCACCGGCTTTGCACTGGTAGCTGGGGATGTCCACGACGCGACCGTTCACGGTCACGTGGCCATGGTTCACCAGCTGACGGGCACCGGGAACGGTGGGGCCGAAGCCGAGGCGGAAGCACACATTGTCGAGACGGTTCTCGAGCAGCTTCAGCAGGTTGGTTCCCGTGGAACCCTCCTGGGCGCGCGCTTTCTTCACGTAGCGCACGAGCTGACGCTCGGAGATGCCGTAGTTGAAGCGAAGCTTCTGCTTCTCTTCGAGGCGGATGGCGTATTCGGAGCGCTTGCGACGGGCTTGGCCGTGCTGACCGGGGGGATAAGACCGCTTAGCGGACTTACGGGTGAGACCGGGAAGGTCTCCCAAGCGCCGCGTAATCCTCAGACGAGGGCCGCGGTAGCGAGACATAGAAAACCGTGTGGTTGGGCAAAGGAGTGGTGAGAGCTTGGTGCTGGTGAAGCGGCCTTGCGAGAATCTCTCGGTGCCGGTAGCTCCAACAGCGGGCTGCAGCCACGCCAGTTGTCGATCCTATCGCTCGGCCCTGGTTTCTCCCCTTTGCTGCCCATGAACCAGCTGCTGCAACGGTTGCTCCTGGCCTTGATCGGCTTCTACCGCCTCTTCATCTCACCGCTGTTGGGCCCGCCCCGCTGCCGTTTCATCCCCAGCTGCAGTGCTTACGGTTTGGAGGCGATTGAGCGGCATGGCCCCTGGCGCGGCAGCTGGCTCACCCTGCGTCGCCTGCTGCGCTGTCATCCCTTCACCCCCTGCGGCTGCGACCCGGTGCCGGATTGATGGCTGAGCTTGTGCTGATCACCCGGGAGGGGTGCTGCCTTTGCGAGGGACTGGAAGAGAAGCTGCTCGCTTTGGCTTTGCCGTTCAGCCGGCTGGATGTGGACGCTGATCCGCAGTTGTTGGCCCGTTTTGATCTGGAGGTGCCGGTGCTGCTGGTTCGGGAGGCCGGTGAGGAGCGGCAGCTGCCGCGGGTGTCGCCGCGCTTGCCGGCTACCCAGCTGCACGCCTGGCTGAAGGGCCATGGTGTGGCCTGATCAGGTGGCCAGAGTGGTCAGTCTTGCCTGAGGCTCACAAGACTGGTTGCAGCGGCAACCGTGTGGGCTGGGATTGCGCTTAAAACAAGCGCATCAGCCTTGCGGCCATGTCTGATCGGCTTCACCCTTTGCTGCGCCAGGTGGGCCTGGCGGTGCCGCCCGGGTTGGCCAACGCGGATGTGACCAGCGTCAGCTGTGATAGCCGGCGGGTGGGCCCGGGCACCGTGTTTGTGGGCTTGCCGGGCGCGCAAGTGGATGGCGGGGTGTTCTGGCCGCAGGCCCTGGCGGCTGGGGCGGTGCTGGCGGTGATTGGGCGTGCGGCGGCGGAAGCCTGTCCACCCGCCGACCAGGACGCGGTGCTGGTGGTGGCCGACCCCGTGGCGCGCTGGGCTGGGCTGCTGGCTGCGGAGTTCTGGCAGCAGCCGAGCCAACGCCTGCACCTGATTGGCGTGACGGGCACCAACGGAAAAACCACCACCACCCACCTGATCGAGCATCTCGCCGCCAGCTGCGGCACCCCCGCCGCCTTGTTTGGCACCTTGGTGAACCGCTGGCCTGGCCACAGCGTGACCGCGCAGCACACCACGGCGTTTGCCGATGTGCTCCAGGGGCAGTTGGCTCAGGCCGCGGAATCGGGGGCCCAGCTGGGAGCCATGGAGGTGAGCTCCCATGCCCTCGATCAGCAACGCGTGAGCGGCTGCCGTTTTGCGGGGGCGGTGTTCACCAACCTCACCCAGGACCACCTCGACTATCACCCGTCGATGCAGGCCTATTTCGAGGCCAAGGCCAGCCTGTTCAGTGCGCCCTTCCTTGAGCTGCAGGACGGGCAGCCCACGGCCGTGGTGAATGTGGATGACCCCTGGGGGCAGCGTTTGGCCGAGCGGCTGGGGAGCCACGCCTGGCGCTGTTCGTTGGAGGAAGGCTCTGAGGCGGAGCTGCGCATGGAGCAGCTGCAGTTCAGCTCTGAGGGTGTTCGAGGGGTGCTGGTGAGCCCCCATGGCAGCGGTGCGTTCCAATCGCCCCTGCTCGGTCGGTTCAACCTGATGAACCAGCTGCAGGCGGTGGGCGCCTTGCTGCAGCAGGGGCTGCCTTTGGCCAACCTGCTGCAGGGCCTCAGCAGTTTTCGGGGTGTTCCCGGCCGGATGGAACGGGTAGCTGTGGGCCGTGCGGAGTGTTGTGAAGGAGCGTTGCCGGCGGTGTTGGTGGATTACGCCCACACCCCCGATGGTTTGGAGAGTGCGTTGAAGGCCTGCCGGCCCTTTGCGCGCGGGCAGCTGATCTGTGTGTTTGGGTGCGGGGGGGATCGCGATCGCACCAAGCGGCCGCTGATGGGCTCCATCGCCGCGCGGTTGGCGGATCGGGTGGTGGTCACCTCCGATAACCCCCGCACCGAAGATCCTCAGCAGATCCTCAACGACGTGGTCGCCGGCATCCCCGAGGGCACGGCCGTGCAGGTGGAGGCGGATCGTGGCCGTGCGATCGCCGCCGTTGTGGCGGCTGCCCGGCCTGAGGATCTGGTGTTGATTGCCGGCAAGGGCCACGAGGATTACCAGATCCTGGGCACCACCAAGATCCATTTCGACGACCGCGAGGAAGCGGAGAAGGCCCTGCGGGAGCGGCCCTGTTAGGCGAGGGCCCTCACGGCGTTCAGCAGGGCCTCAATCTCCTGGGTTGTGGTGGTGATGTGGGTGCAGGCCCGCAGGCAATCGGGATCGTCCAGACGGCGGATCCACAGGTGCTGTTCTCCAAGACGGTCCACCACACCGGCTGTGGAGGCGCCCTGCAGGCTGAAGCTCACCAAGCCCGCCGGTGGTGGGTCCGGCAGCAGGGTGCTGATGCCTTGGACCGCCTGAAGGCCCTGCCAAAGCTGGCGGCTGCCGGCCTGGATGGTGGCGAGGCGTTGCTGAGGAGTTCCCGCTTCGGCAAGCAGCTCCAGGGATGTGGCCAGGCCGCTGCAGAGAGGAACGCAGGAGGTGGCCACTTCAAAGCGTCGCGCGTCGCTGTGGAAGCTGCTGCCGGCTGAGGCCTCATGGCGCAGGCTGCGCCAGCCGATCAGGGTGGGCTGTGCCTGCTCCAGAAGCCGATTTGAGAGGGCGACGCCGCCCAGCCCCTCTGGGCCGCAGCACCATTTGTGGCCCGTAAAGGCATAGATGTCGGCCGCTGCGGCTGCCTCATCCACGGGGATGGATCCCATTGACTGCGCTGCATCCACCAGCAGCCACGGTGTGTTTGGATGCCGGCGCAGATGTGCTGCCACCGCGGTGATCGGCATCACGCTGCCGCTGTTCCACAGCAGGTGGGAGAGCGCCACCAGACGCGTGCGTGGCGTGAGGGCCCGCTCGAGGGCCTCCAGCACGGCCTGATCAAGCGCAGCTTGCGGTGTGGTGCGGCACAGCTCCAGCACCGGCAGCCACTGAATCTGGAGCCCTTCGCGCCGGGCCAGCTCCTGGCAGGCAGCCACCACTCCTGGATGTTCGCAGTCGCTGATCAGGAGCGCGTCATCCGCTTGCCAGGGCAGTCCCCAGAGCGGCAACACGCAACCGCTAGTGACGTTTTCGGTGAGGGCAATCCGATGCGGTGCCACACCGCACAGGTGAGCTAAGGCTTGGCGTACCCGGGCTGATTCGTGCTCAATGAAGGGCCACACATCATTGGTGAACGGCCCCAGCTCCTGGATGCGCTGCCAGCTGGCGTGGATGGCCTGCAGGGAGGGAGTTGGCAGGGGGCCTTGACCGCCGTAGTTGAAGTAGGTCTTGTTGGCGAGGGCTGGGCAGAGATCCCTGAAGTCGTTTTGCGTTGCGTCTGTCAAGGTCTGGCTGTTGCGGATTAGCTCGGAGCCGCTTGCTGAGAGAATGGCGCCGTGAGCGTATTCTCTCGCCTCGGTGCTGTTTCTGCTGTCTATGGAGATGGTGGATCAGGCCACAGCCCAACCTCTGGAAAGCGTGCTGCGAGCTGTTGATTAGGCTCCTTATAAAAATCTTGAAGGTGCCGGATCACATCTGCGGGGATTACTGTTTTGGGCTTGTTGGTGTTTCGAGGGGGGGAATGTTGGGGCTGTGGAATTGGATTAAGATTGAGAAAACGCTGTGCCTGATAGAAGGTGGCTTCGGAGTCTCTGAAGAAGTCTTCACTTTTGATGATCAGGATTTGTTCTCGGCTGTAGTACTCGATGAATGCCTCGAGTTGCTGGGCATAGAGGCCGCGCGCTTTGTAGGGGTTAGCGTTCCTTCCGCTGCGTGAGACTTCGGCAGTGAGGGCGATTTCCGGGGGCCTCGTTTCGACGCCATTGCGCTGAAGATGGCAGTAGTGGGAGATGGCTCGCTCCACAGGGTTACGAAGCATCGCGATGAGCTTGGCGTTCGGAATCAACGCGTGCATGCGTGGTGCTGAGACCGTTGCATTCGCGAGATACGACGGCGTTGCCTCGATTCTGCAGTGTGCACCTCTCAATGTTTCCCAGATTGGGAAGTGAGTTCGATACCAGTGGCTGCCTTTTGCATAGTGCTTGTCAAAGAAGTGTATTTCCTTCACCGATGAGAAGGCGACTTGTGGGTGCTCGCGCAGCCATGCATTGAGTGTTGTGGTCCCGCATTTCATGCCGCCAATGATCAGGGCATTCGGTAGGGGGCGGAACGCGGTGGTGAGCCGGTAGTAGGGGTAAAGCGCTTGCCGAAGGCGCTCGCGCTGAGTGAGGGTTCGGATTCGAAACATGTTGTTGGCACGCCCGCCTTCATCGTAGACAGTGGGTTTGCTTACCAGCCTGGAAAATCACCCAAGAGAGCGCTGAGGTCCTGATTGGGTTGTTCATAGAAGATCTCCAGGTGCTGCCTTACGGCATCGGAAATCACGGGCTTGATGGTGCTGGTGTTGCGAGCGGTTGCATTGTCGGGGAGGGGTCTTCTCTCCAGGTTGAGAAAGTTCAGAGTTTGTTGGTAGATGGTTGAGGGTGCGCTGAAGAATTCCTCGCTTTTGATGATGAGGATGTTATTGCGTGGGTAAAAGTTGAGGAAGTGTTCGAGCTGTTTGGCGTAAAAGCCTCGCGACTTGTAGTGATTGACGCAGCTGCCGTTGCTTGTGAAATCAGACATCAGTGCCACTTCAGGTGGGCGGGATTCCTTCTGGTTTCGGAGTGCATGGCCGTAGTGAGAAATGGCCCGCTGGACCGGGTTGCGCAACATCACGATCAACTTGGCACCCGGAATCAGGGCATGCATCCGTGGTGCAACCCGTTCTGCCCGATAGAGGTAAGAGGGTGTTGCCTCGAGTGTGCAGCTTGCGCCCTGTAGGCGTTCCATGATGGGGAAATGGGTTCTGTACCAACCTGTGCCCCGTTCAAAATGTTTGTCGAAAAAATGAACCTCTTTGTGGCTCGAGAAGGCGATGCCTGGGTGCTCCCTCAGCCAAGCATTCAGGCTTGTTGTGCCGCACTTCATGCCGCCAATGATCACGGCATTAGGAAGGGGTCTCAGGGGCGCGCTGAGCCTGTAAAGAGGGTAAAAGTTTTTGCGAAGATACTGGCGAGTGCTCTTGCTTCGGCGTAGCAAGGTCTGATTCGCGGCAATGGGCAATATGACCCACTGATCTAGTAAATATTCTGAAGGTGCTAAAGGGGTTGTCTAGAAGCTCCTGCGCTGCAGTGCTTTCAGGGTTTTTGCCCAACATCTGTAAGCACTCTTGCTGTGATCTAGCGCACGGTTTGATTCATGTCTCGCTCGATTTCAGCCTCGCTGAACGGCATCGCGGGTTGGGAGAGCGTCCAGCCAGTCCTGGTGGCCAGCATTGGGGTTGCCACTATTAACCGCTGCTACGGCTGGCGGTAGGCGCATTCGTGCTGGAGGCGCCGCATCCCCTTCAGAGCACCTGCCCCACCATCACGGCAGCGATGGCGGAGAACAGGGTGATGCCGAGGGCAGTGAAGGGGTTCTGGCCCTGGGCCACGGCGAAGCTGGTGATCACACCGGCGCCGAGGCAGGCCACGGCCAGTTGGGTGGTGAGGGCTGGGCGCTGCTCCACGGTCTCGGGCTCGAATGGCAGCAGCTTGCTGGCAGCAGCGGCTGGGAGCTTGGCTTCTTTACCTGGCGTTGATCTTCGTTACGCCGCGCAATGTCAGGCCGGAGCCATTCGGGTGGAGGCTGGGCGCGCTCGGCCGCTGCTGGCCCACTGCTGCAGCGCCTCGAGTTGCTCGCGGGCCGTTCGCGACAGCGGCACCAGTTGGGCGGCGGCACTGATCAGATCACTCTCGCAAAACTCGCGCTGCTCGCTGAAGGCTTGGTGCATTGCTTCGATCACCACCTGCTCGAGTTCGGCCCCGGAGAAGCCGGCTGTGCGGTCCACCACCACCTCTAGCGGCAGGCTGTGATCGGGGCGCCGCCTCCGAAGCTGCAAATCGAGGATCGCTTTGCGCTCGGTTGCATCGGGGAGATCCAGCAGGAAGATCTCGTCGAAGCGGCCCTTGCGTAGCAGCTCGGGAGGCAGCTTGTCCACGCCGTTTGCGGTGGCCACCACGAACACGGCGCTGCTCTTCTCCGCCATCCAGGTGAGCAGGCTGGCCAGCACGCGCTGGCTGGTGCCGCCATCGCTGCGGCCATCGCCGGCGGCTCCGAACCCCTTATCGATTTCATCAATCCAGAGCACGCAAGGGGCCATGGCTTCAGCGCGCTGGATCATGTCGCGGGTGCGTGCTTCGGAGGCCCCCACCAGCCCGGCGAAGAGGCGTCCCACATCCAGCCGCAGCAACGGCATGCTCCAGCTGTGAGCAATCGCTTTGGCGGTGAGCGATTTGCCGGTGCCTTGCGGGCCCACCAGCAGCACGCCCCGTGGCAAGGGCAGCCCGTAGCGGCGCGCGTCATCGCTGAACGCCATGTGGCGCTGTTCCAGCCAGCGCTTGAGAGCATCGAGACCGCCGATGTCGGCTGGGCTGGCTTCCGTGGGGCAGTACTCGAGCAGCTCGCTGCGGGCGATGGCCTGCCGCTTTTCCTCCAGCACCTCATCAAGATCAGACAGGCCCAGCTCGCCGCGGCTGGCGAGGCCCCGAGCCGCGACCTGGCGAATGCGCTGTTCGCTCAGCCCGCTGCAGCTGTGGCTGAGTTGCTCGAGCAGTTCAGGCTCGAGATGTTGGCCGCAGGCTTGGGCGATGCTGCCCAGGAGAGCTTCGATCTCCTGCTGGTTGGGCAGGGGCAGATCGAGCAGCGTGATGCACTCATCGAGATCCCTCGGTGGCTGCCACTCGGTGGCGGTGATCACGAGGGTGTGCGGCTGTTGGCGCAGGCTGCTGGCCAGGTTGCGCAATTTGCGGCAAATGCTGGCGTCGTCGCAGTAGCGGTGGAAGTCGTGCAGCACCAGCAGGGCCGGCTGTTCGGCCGACAGGGCGGCCAGGCTGTCGAGGGCTGCTAGGGGATTGCGCGCGGCTTCGCCATCGCGACCTGGCCAGCCGCTGAGGCCACTAATGAAATCCCAGCGGGCGAGAGCTCGATTCCCCAGGCGACGCGCGGCGGCAGCGAGCAGCGTGGCGATCCGTTCTTCTTCCTGGCTACGGATCCAGAGGATGGGGGTGCGCGCCCGAATCAGCAGATCGAGGTGGTCGGCCCAGGCCTGGCTCATGGCTGCAGTTTTTTCAACGCCGCCCAGCGAGGGTCGGTGAGTGCCTGTTCACCGGGCGCCCCCAACAGCTCAGGGCCCGGGCAATCCGTGCCGCAGCGATTCACCAGCGGCAGCTGCAGGCTGAGCTGTTCGAAGATCCAGTGTTCGGGATCGAAGTCGCCGCTGGGATCAAGGCTTTCGCACAGGCCATCGGGATCGAGTTCGAGCACCTCGCTGCCGCCTTCAAGCACCACCTCGGCATCAATGCCGGCGGATCTGGCTTGATCCCCGAGCCACACCACTTCCTGATGGCGAAAGCTCAGGGGGTGATTGAAGTGTTGCAGGCAGCGATCACAGCGCAGGGTCACGATCGTGCTCGCTTCGCCGGCCACCTCAAGGATGTTGCCGCGATGCACGGCCGTGAGGCTGCCGCGAACGGGGGTGAGGCTCTCCAGTTCGCTGATCGCTTGATCCACCGTCCAGCTTCGTCCGTCCGCGAGGAGCCGCAACTCCTGAAGCGGCACAGGCTGCAGGGGATCTCCAGCCGGCGACGGATGGATGGCAGCCATGCCCTTACTTCTTGCCCTTGGGCTCGAACGGCAAGCGCTCACTGCCACTCACGGTGGCGGTGACGGTTTTGGCTTCAGCCGCGAGCTGTTGATCCAGGATCGCCTGCAGGTTGTCGGGCAGGGCCTCACGGGTGAGCAGGAAGGTTTGCGCAGCCTGGAAGATGTTGGCCACCACCATGTAGAGCAGCACCCCAGCCGGCAGCGGGAAGAATAGGAACATGCCGGTGATCATCACGGGCGTGATCTTGTTGGCCGTGGCTTGCTGCGGGTTGGCCGGCATGCCCATCCCCGAGAGGATTTGGCTCACAAACAGGCTGGCGCCGAAGGCAGCCACCAGGATCGCGATATCCCAGTTGACGGCGCCATCGGTGTAGAAGCCCACCTGGCCGAGGGCCTTGATGAACAGGAAGCCGCTACGGGCAGCCAGGCCGGGGATCTTGGCCTCCACAGTCACATCGCCTGGGGCGATGGCGTGGATGGTGCCATTCTGATCCACGCTCACCAGGCCCTCGCCTTTAGTAACGCTCCAGGTGGGGGTGAAGGCACTGCCGTTCTCCACACCCGTGAGCACCGAGGCGAAGCTGGCGCCGTCTTTGGTGTGGAGGCTCACGGTTTCGGTGTCGCCCACGCCCAGCTTGGTGCCCTTCTCGAGGCTGGCAATCACCGGCACGTGGTTGGTGGCGGTAACGAAGATCGAATGGCTGGGGCTATTGAACGGCTTGGGCTCAACGGCGGCGATCTGATCGGCCGGCAACACCTTCAGGTTGAGGGTGTAAGGCACATCTGCGAACGGTGATCCCCGCAGGGTGGCGAACAGCGCAAACAGGATCGGCATCTGCACCAGCAGGGGCAGACATCCAGAGAGAGGGCTGCCGAACTCCTTCATCAGCGAGCCCAGCTCCTCCTGCTGCTTCTGGGGATTGTTGGCGTATTTGGCCTTGATCTCGGCCTGGCGCTTCTGCATCACCGGCTGGGCGATGCGCATGCGGCGGGCGCTGCGGATCGAGCCGGCGCTCAGCGGGAACAGCGCCAGGCGGATCACCACGGTGAGGGCAATGATCGCCAGGCCGTAGCTCGGCACCAATCCGTAGAAGAAATCGAGGATCGGCAGCAGCAGGTTGTCGGAGATGTAGCCGATCACGGCGTGTGCAGGTCCGGGGAGAAGGGAAGTGGAGCCAGTGTGTCAGGCGGGTGGCTCAGGCCGCTGCGTTGTCGCCGAAACCGGTTTTGGGGCTGGCCTTGGCGGCCGGACTGGCGGCCATGCGCTCCTGGATGTAGGCCTCGGCCTCCTTGTAACGGGGCACGGCGCGCATCTCGAGCTTCATGCCGTCGTTGAGGATCAGCACCATGTCGCCCCAGAAGCCCAGGCCGCGGGCCACCGAGCGCACCTCACGGATCTGGCTGTACACCACCTGGCTGCGGTCGCGGCCGAGCCAACCACCGCTCACTTCCACACGGCGGCTGGTGATGCGGAAGCGCAGCCATAGGGCCCGCACCAGGGCACCCACGGCGAAGGGAATGCCGATCAGGGTGAGGCCGAACAGCAGGTTGGTGATCAGGTCACCCTTGGCCGGCCCCCCCGCGTAGAAGACGTCTTCATTGATGCTGGCTCCTGGAGCCACCGGTGGCGTCTGGGGCGTGCCTGTCATGGCCGTAGTCCTGCCTTCGCGAGGAGTTGGAAACATTCTCCCAGCAGGGCCTGGTCGGTGGCCTCGGCACTGCCGGGTTTGAGGGAGATCAGCAGCCAGTGACCGGCGCCCTGATTGGGCAAGGCTTCCACGGCAGCCGAGAGGTGGCTGTGGAAGAGGCGGCGAAGCTGGTTGCGGCGCACGGAGCGCTTGCTCACCTTGCTGCTCACCACCACCGCCAACCGGCAGCTGTTGGGGCTGTGGTCGCGGGGATCCGGTTTGAGCAGCTCAGGCTGGGCGTTCAAGCAGCGCAGCACCATCAAGTTGCCGTGGTGGCGCTGGCCCTTCTGGTAGAGGCGGTCAAACACAAACCGCCCCCGCAGTCTGTGTTCCCGGGATAACACCATGGGACACGAGCTGCGGGGGCGGTGCGGCGAACAGCTGATCGAACGATCAGACGGCCAGGCGAGCGCGACCGCGCTTGCGGCGGGAGCGGATCACACGGCGGCCGGTGTGGCTGCGCATGCGAACACGGAAGCCCGAGACGCGCTTGCGCTTGCGGCTGGTTCCTTCAAGGGTGCGCTTGGTCATGGCTCCGGCTCGGCTGCGCCTTCAACGTCGATCGCCCAACCTACCAGCCCGCCTTGGCTCAATCGCTCTGGGGATCGATCTGGATCAACCAGCTGCCCAGGTAGCCCGATACCGGTACATCCCCAGGGGCCTGGGCGAGGGCGTTGAACTGATACATCCCAATGTTGAAGGGATTGAACAGGTTGATGTACACGCCGATCGTCTTACCCACGGGCACGGGGGTGTCGGGGAAGATCTCGATAGCGCTGCCGTCGGCCGCCACTTCCACGGTGGCAGGAATGTCGGTTTCGCAGCGGGTGCGCGAGAGCATGCCGCCTTCCTTCATGTAGCAGAGCTTGACGCGCTTGGGATCGATGGTGGCGTCAAAGCTCTTGGGGATACCAACCACCAATTTGAGGATGGCGGTTTTGCGATCTTTCGGCTTGAGGATCAGGTAATACTCCGAGCGCTTGAGGCGCTTGGTATCCGTCATGAAGAAGTAGAGCTTCCGGTAATCCTTGCTGGAATCCCAGCGGAATTCCACGAGCCCGGGGGTGCCTTGGCCCTTCACCGGCAGCATCGGTGCGAGGGCGGTGGCGGCGCCAGCGAGCCCCAGCGCTGCGGCCAGAGCGGTGCCTGCGGCACCCATGCGGAACCCAGCCATGGATTGCTTCGAGTCGGTGGTCTTGCTGACCATTCTTGGCAGCCAACGCCAGCACCAGGGCTGAGGGGGGTGCCGGACCTGGGTTTGGAAGCTGTGACCAGATGCGACTCAGGAGGCTAGATCGGGGCGCAGGCGTGCGGCGTCGCGCAGGTAGGCATGGCGCACGGGTTGGTCGGGCTCCAGCCAGGCATGGGCCAGCAGGCGGATGCAGCGGGGCAGGTCGCCGGCGACGGCCATCTGCTGGCAATCGAGTAAGGCAACGCTGTCCCAGCCATCGCGGCGGCGGGCAATCGCCGCAGGAAACATCGCATCCAGGTCGGCCGTGACCGAGAAGGTCACCGAGAGCAGTTGGCTTCCCTGGAGCTGGTTGCGCTCCACCAAGGCATCAATCAGTTCGCTCACCGCCTCGCTGATGGCAGCGCTGGTGTTGGCCGCAGCGGTGGTGGCGCCCCGCAAGGCCCGCAGTTGGGAGGTGCTCATGGGCGGTACAACCAGAGGGGTTGGCCGCTCCAGGCGAGCTCCAGGTGGAGGGCTTCGCTGAGGCGGGCGAACAGGTTGCGGCCAGGGATCATCCCGGCCAGGCCTTTCTTCGGCTGTCCGAAGTTGATCGGCCTGGTGGTCTCTTCATCGAGGTCGGCTAGTTCACAGGCCAAGCGGCGGGCGCTGTCCTCATCACCCAGTTGATCCACCAGTCCCAGCTCAAGAGCCTGGGCGCCGCTGAACACGCGCCCATCGGCAAAGCCGCGCACGGCGCTCTCCTCCAGCCCCCGGCCCTCAGCCACGGCGTTCACGAATTGGCCGTAGCTCGAGTCGATCAGGTCTTGCAGCAGCTGCCTCTCACCAGCGGTGAGGGCACGATCCGGCGAGAGAATGTCTTTATACAACCCGCTTTTCACGGTTTCAAACTGCACGCCGATGCGCTCAAGCAGCCGCGAGAGGTTGTTGCCCCGCAGGATCACGCCGATCGAGCCGGTGATCGAGCCGGCATTGGCCACGATTTTTTCGGCCGCCACCCCCACGTACACCCCGCCGGAGGCCGAGATGTTGCCGAAGCTGGCCACCACGCGACAGCCCTTCTGGCGCAAGCGTTGAATCGCCGCATGGATTTCTTGGCTGTCACCCACGGTGCCGCCAGGGCTATCGATCCGCAGCAGCAGCGCTGGGAATTCACGCCGCTCCACCTCCCGCAGCGCTTTGAGCACCCGTTCGCGGGTGCCGGAGGCAATCGCCCCTTCGATGGCGATACGCGCCAATTTGCGGCGGGATTTGCGGCGCCAGGGCCAGACCATCGAGGCGGTGTGCAGTGGCTGGATCTTAAAAAGGAGCCTGTGGGCTGCTGGTGCGGGTGAAGGTGCGCTGGCTGCTGATGGTGTTGCCGTTTGCCCTCTGGGGCACGGCGATGGCGGCCATGAAGCCGTTGCTGGCGGAGGCTGGGCCCCTCACCCTGGCCTGGATGCGTTTGCTGCCTGCCGGGGGCGTGGTGTTGCTGGCGGCGGGGCTCTGGCGCGGGCAGTGGCGTGTGGATCGGCGCGATTGGGGGTGGCTGCTGCTGTTTGCCCTGGTGGACGCCACGGCGTTTCAGGGGCTGCTGGCCAGGGGGTTGGTTGGCACCGGCGCGGGTCTGGGATCGGTGTTGATCGATTCCCAGCCCTTGCTCGTGGCCCTGCTGGCCCGCAGCCTGTTTGGAGAGGCGATCAATCCAGTGGGCTGGCTGGGGTTGCTGGTGGGTTTGCTCGGCATCCTTTGCCTGGGGTTGCCGGCTCCGCTGCTGCGCCAATGGTGGCTGATGGGGCCGGAGTCTCTGGGTGACCAGGCCTGGAGCCATGGCGAGCTGTGGATGCTGGCGGCTGCCCTGGCCATGGCTGTGGGCACGGTGATCAGTCGCTACGCCTGCCGCCACAGCGATGCGGTGGCCGTCACCGGTTGGCACATGGTGTTGGGTGGCCTGCCGTTGCTGGCCGGATCGGCCCTGCTGCCGGTGTTCAGGGCGGACGTTCCGCCGTTTTGGCCCCACTGGTCCCTGTTGCAGTGGGGGCTGATGGCTTACGCCGCCTTGCTGGGCAGTGCTGTGGCCTATGGCCTGTTTTTCTGGTTCGCCAACCACGGCGATCTCACGAGCTTCACCTCGCTCACCTTCCTCACGCCAGTGTTCGCCTTGCTGTGCGGGGTGGTGCTGCTGGAGGAGCAGCTGCAGCCTTTGCAGTGGCTGGGGGCTGCTCTGGCCCTGGTGAGCGTGGTGCTGATCAACCGCCGTGCGCTGCTGTGGCACCCCGGTGGGGCGGCGGCTGAGGTGGTGCCATGAACCTGTTGGTGGTGGCCACCGCTCTGGGGCCTTTGGGCAGCGGCCGCGGCGGTGGCGTGGAGCTCACCCTTGCTGGCCTGGTGGCCGGGCTGCTGCAGCGGGGGCATCGGATCACGGTGCTCGCGGCTGAGGGGTCTCAGCTGCCAGGTGATGGCGCAGCCGCAGAGCTCTGGAGCTGCGCTGGCACGCCGCAGCCGAGCGTGCAGCACCAAGGCCGTGAGGCGTTGATCACCATGCCGGCGGATGCGTTGCTGGCTCGTTTTTGGCGGCGCGTCCTCGCTGAGGCGCCGGCGGCGGGGTTTGATGCGGTGCTCAACCTCGGCTACGACTGGCTTCCGTTTTGGCTCACCCCCACGGCGCCGCTGCCGCTGTTTCACCTGGTGAGCATGGGTTCGGTGAATGCCGCGATGGATGGGGTGATCGCGGAGGTGGCGGCCTGGGATCAACGGCGGCTCGCCTTTCACACGGCGGCTCAAGCTGCGGATTTCGCCCTTGTGCAGCCGCCTGTGCTGCTGGGCAATGGCTTTGATCTGAGTGCCTACCGGTTTTGCGAGCAGCCCGAAGCGCTGCTCGGCTGGGTAGGACGAGTCGCACCCGAGAAGGGGCTAGAGGATGCGGCCGCTGCAGCGGCGCGCTGCGGCTTGCCCCTGGCGGTGTGGGGTCTGGTGGAAGACGAGGCCTATGCCGCTGCTGTTCAGGCCTCGGTGCCGGCGGGCACGCTGCAGTGGCGGGGATTTTTGCCCACGGCGCAGTTGCAGGCCGCGCTGGGCCATTGCAGGGCGCTGCTCAACACGCCGAAGTGGAACGAGGCCTACGGAAATGTTGTTGTGGAGGCGATGGCCTGCGGTGTGCCGGTGGTGGCCTATCGGCGTGGTGGCCCCGGCGAATTGGTGCAGCCCGGTGAGAACGGCTTCCTGGTGGAGCCTGACGACGTCGCGGCCCTGGCCGATGCCGTCGGCCAGGTGGATCGAATCGATCGCCGCGCCTGCCGTCAGTGGGTGGAGCGCCATGCGTCGCGGGCGGTGCTGGCGGAGCGGATTGAGGCCTGGGTGGGGCAGGCGCTGCAGCCGTAAGCGATAACGTCGAGCCTGACGCAGCTCGCCCCTGGTGCCCCGCAGGTTCGTGTTGCCCTTGGTGCTGATCTGCGGCCTGGCGTTGTTTGTGTGGGGGCTGGGCAGCACCGGCCTGGTGGATGAAACCCCGCCCCTGTTTGCAGCCTCCGCCCGGGCGATGGCCCGCACCGGCGATTGGCTGATTCCGCGGGTGAACGGCTTGCCTCGCTACGACAAGCCGCCCCTGGTGTATTGGCTGATGGGGCTGATTTATGCCCTGCCGGCCCATGACCAATGGGACCCTCTGGGCACCTGGGCGGCCCGGCTGCCTTCGGCCCTATCCAGTGTGGGCCTGATGCTCGCGATGGCTGCGGCCCTCGTGCGCTGGCCGCAGCCGCTTCCCAGCGGCCGCCTGCCGGCTTCCTCCCAGCAGGCGATCACAGCGGTGTGTGCGGCGCTCGCCTTTGCTCTATCGCCGCTGGTGCTGCTCTGGAGCCGGATCGCCGTGAGCGACGCCTTGCTCACCGGTTTGCTGGGGGGTGTGCTGGTGTTGTTGTGGCGTTGCTATGCCGGCGGCGGCCGCCCTTGGTGGGCCTGGATTCTGTTGGGTCTGGCGGTGCTGGCCAAGGGCCCGGTGGCTGTGGTGTTGGCGGGCATGACCCTGGTGGGCTTTGGCCTGTGGCAGCGGGATCTGGCGGGCCTGACCGCTCGGCTGCGCCCCTGGCCAGGCCTTGGCCTCACCGCCTTGGTGGCCTTGCCCTGGTATGGGCTGGCGGCCCTGGTGGAAGGGCAACCGTTCATTCAGAGCTTTTTCGGCTATCACAACCTGCAGCGCTTCACCGGGGTGGTGAATAACCACCTGCAGCCTTGGTGGTTTTTCCTACCGGTGATGGCGGTGGCCTCCTTGCCGTTCACGCCGCTGTTGCTGGCGGGGCTGGTGGGGGCTGTGCAAAGCCGCAACGTGAGTCAGCCGCCGGAGCATTCGCTGCAGCGCTTTGCTACCTGCTGGCTACTGGCGGTGCTGCTGTTTTTCACCTTGGCGGCCACGAAGCTGCCGAGCTATTGGATTCCGGCGACGCCAGCGGCGGGCCTTTTGATCGCCCTGGCCGCGCAGCAGCGTCCGGGGCGTTGGCTGATGGCCAGCACCTTGTTGTTGCAGGGGGTGTTGGCGGCGGGCCTGGCGGCCTCGAACCGTTGGGTGCCCCTGATCCATGAACCAGAACTCCCCACCCTGCCGGCGGAGCTCCTGGCGAGTGGGTTGCTCAGCCGTGCGGCGGCCTGCTTCGGTGTCGCTGTGTTGGCAGGCCTGATTCTCTGGTGGGCGAAGGCCCCTTGGGCGCGTGGCTGGTTGCTGGCGCAGCAGCTGGCGGTGGTGGCTTTTGCCGTGTCGGCCCTGCAGCCGTTGGTGGTCTTCGGGGATCGTTTGCGCCAGGCTCCGCTGCGCCGCCTGGCGGCGGCGGTGCAACAGCAGCACCGCCCTGGAGAACCCCTGGCGATGGTGGGGATCCTGAAGCCCTCGCTGCACTTCTACGCCAACCAGGTGGTGATCTACGAGGGGGTGCAGCCCAACGGTCCGCTCAACCTCAACGACCGGCTGTTGCAGGAGCGTCGCCGCGGGCAGACCCCCTCCCCGCCCGTTCCCGGCAGCTCTGTTTTGCTGGTGATCGATCAACGCACTGCCCAGCTGCCCCACTGGCGCGGCTTGCGTCATCAGGCCCTGGCCTCCGAAGGGTTGTTTGATCTCTGGCGGGTGCCGCGTCAGGCCCTCGATCAGTGGGCCGACCAGCTCAAGCGCTCCGACGCACCTCCGGCGGATTGGCAGCAGCCCCGGCCCGAGCGCTATTGATCGCTGGCGGGGGTGCCCATGGCCACGCCGTTGTCCATCCGTTCCCGCTGGCAGAAGCTGCAGTGCCCCCAGCGCTGCAATTCACCGGCAGGTGCTGGCCGCTGACAGCAGGGGCAGTTGGCCATGCCGAAAACATCCACACGGCTCGGATGGTGCGCCCACACCTGGGCCTCTTCGTCGCTGCCGAAGGGCGGCAGGGGGGAGGGTTGGTGCTGCTGCAGCACCAGATCCTTCACAGAAAAACCAGCGCCGCGCAGGGCGCCCAGCAGGCGGTGTTTGTTGAAGCGCAGTGCTTGCAACCATTGGGGATGGCTCGCACCCACCACCAGCCGTCCGCCCTGCAGGCGCAGGGGGCGGCAATGGGGGGCCAGCTGGGCTCCGGCGATCCCAGGCCAGGCCTGCCAGAGGGCGGCGAGGTTCTCGTCGCGGCGCCAGTGCTCCTGCAACTGGCGCAGGCAGGTTTGCAGACGGGTGGCTGGCGCCGGCGCTGAGGGCACCAGGAAGGAGAGATTGCCAACGGTGCGCGGCTGCATGAGATCTGCTTCAGCGGGCGGTGGTGAGCTTCTGGATCGGGTGAGTGCTGTCGAGGTCTGGAGCCGGATAGAGGGTGGTGCAGTTGAAGGCGAAGTCACCGCCGGCTTTCTTCACGATGTCGGCGATTTCCAGGAAGATTTTCTGCTGCACGTGTAGATACTCCCGCCACACCGTTGTGCGGGTGAAGCAGTACACCAGCATGTTGATCGAAGAGCCGGCCCACTCATCGAAGCTCACCAGAATCATCTGCCGGTTGTCGATATCCGGATGGTTCTCCAGGAGATGCTGCACCGCTTCGGTGATGGCCTGCATGCGTGGGAGATCCTCGTAGCGCAGGCCGATGCTGGCCTTGATGCGCCGGTTGTACATGCGCCCGGGATTCTCAATCGGTGTGGTGGCAAAGACCGAATTGGGAATCGAGAGTGGCCGGCGGTCGAGGGTCACGATTCGGGTGTGATACCAGCCGATGCGCTCCACGGTGCCCTGCAACGTGGACGTTTCCACGCCTGACCAGATCGGTAGCTGAATCCAGTCGCCCACTGAGAAAGGGCGGGTGAAATAGAGCATCAGGCCGGAGAGAAAGTTCTGTGACACCTGCTGGGTGCCGAAGCCGATGCCGATGCCGGCCCCGCCGAGCATCGTGGCCACGGCGGTGGTGGACACGCCGAAGGTGACCATCAGCGCTGCCACTGTGATGACCACCACGCCAATGGAGAGCAGCCGATCCAGGAGGCTGGTGACCATGGCGCGCTCACCGGGATCGTCGACCCCCAGCCAGCGCTGCACGTGATCGGTGTGCAGCAGCATCTGCCCTGCATCGATGCTGGCCCAGCCCACGGCGATCAGGATCAGTGCCGTTGAGGTTTCCAATCCTTTGAGCGGCATCAGGGCCGGGGCGGCTCCGCTCATGGCGTGGGCTAGCCAACCCAGGTAGAGCGCCGCACTAAGACCGGTGATCAGCGGTCGCCGCAGGGTGGCTGCCAGACGCGGCACCAGTGGCCGCACATGCCTGCCGTAGCGCTCCGCGAACTTCAGCACCAGCCAAAGGGCTAGCAGCAGGCCGGTTCCCACCAGAAGCCCTTCGTTGCTCTGGAAGAAATCAACGTCGCTTAGGAGACGCTGGCGTGCATCGGACATCAGCGATCAGGGATCAGGGGCCACCGTAAGGCCGCCCAAAGGAGGCTGAATTCAGGTGGCTGCTTTCGATAACCTGGCGCCACGGCTTCTGTTCCTGCAGCACATTTATGGGCTTCTTTGATCGCCTCGGCCGTCTGGTGCGCGCCAACGCCAACGCGGCGGTGGGAGCGATGGAGGATCCCGCCAAGATCCTGGATCAGTCGGTGGCCGACATGCAGGCCGACCTGGTGAAGCTCCGGCAAGCCGTGGCTACCGCCATCGCCAGCCAGAAACGCATTCAGAACCAGGCTGAGCAGGCCGAAGCCCAGGCGAAAACCTGGTATGAGCGTGCCGAACTGGCCCTCAAAAAGGGCGAGGAAGACCTCGCACGCGAGGCCTTGGGCCGCCGCAAAACCTGCCAGGACACCGCCACAGCCCTGAACACTCAGCTCCAGAGCCAGGCCGGCCAGGTGGAGCAGCTCAAACAGAGCTTGGTGAAGCTCGAAAGCAAGATCGCCGAGGCCAAAACCAAAAAAGACATGCTCAAGGCCCGGGCCCAGGCGGCCCAGGCCCAGGAGCAGCTGCAGAGCGCCGTGGGCAACCTCGGCACCAACAGTTCCATGGCGGCCTTTGAGCGCATGGAAGAAAAGGTGGAGGCACTGGAGGCCCGTAGCCAGGCCGCCGCTGAGCTGGCCGGTGCCGATCTTGAGAGCCAGTTCGCCGCACTGGAGGGCGCCCCTGAGGTGGACGACGAACTGGCGGCTCTCAAAGGCAAGCTGGCCGGCTCCGCCCCTGCGGCCGCCCTGCCGGAGGCCGGTGGTGCTGTGCAGGCGGTGAAAGTGGAAGAGGTGGATGCCGAGCTCGAGGAGCTCAAGCGCTCGATCGACAAGCTCTGATCCATACAATCGCCGCAGCGTTGCCTGCTGCCGTGTCTGTTCTGCACCTCACCGATGCCAACTTCCAGGCCGAGGTGCTGGATGCCGCTATGCCGGTGCTCGTGGATGTATGGGCTGAGTGGTGCGGCCCCTGCCGCCTGATGGCCCCGATGATGGATTGGGCAGCTGCTGAATATGCCGGCCGTTTGGCTGTGGGCAAGCTCGAGGCTGATCCCAACCCCACCGCCCGCGATCAGATGGGCATTCAGGGTTTGCCCACCCTGGTGATTTTCAAGAATGGCCAGGAGGTGGCGCGCCATGAGGGCGCCATGGCCAAGCCCCAACTCAAGGCTTTCCTGGATGCCAACCTCTGAGGCGCCGGCAGCACTGCATCTCTCCGAGCGGGTTCGAGGTCTGGGCAGCGGCGTGTTCGCCCGCAACGACCAGCGCAAACAGGCTTATCGGGCGCGGGCCCAGGCGTTAGGTCTTCCGGCTCTGCTGGATCTCTCCCTTGGCTCCACCGATCTGCAACCGCCAGATCTGGCCATGGACGCCATCCGCGCCCAGCTGGGCCGGCCTGAGAGCGCCGCCTATTGCTTGCATGGCGCCACCCTGCCCTTCCGCGAGGCTGTGGCGGCCTGGGCGCAGCGGCGATTCGGGGTGGCCGTGGATCCGGAGCGGGAAGTGCTGCTGCTGGTGGGCTCCCAGGAGGGGACGGCCCATCTGCCCCTGGCGGTGCTCAACCCCGGCGATCAGGCGTTGTTGCTCGATCCCTATTACCCCTCACACCTGGGGGGACTGCAGCTGGCCTCGGCGCAGCCACGCTTGTTGAAGCTCGATCCCCAGGCCGGTTTTGCTCCGGATTTTGATCAGTTGAGCGATCACCAGTGGGATGCCCTCAAGTTGATGGTGCTCGGCTTTCCCCACAACCCAACGGCCACCACCGGTGAGCAGGCCTGGGTGGATGCTGCGGCGGAGCGGGCTGTGCGCCATGGGGTGGTGTTCGCTCACGACAACCCCTATGTGGATCTGGCCCTCGATGGGGAGGCACCGGCATTGCTGCGTTCACCACTGTGGCGCCAGTGCGGCATTGAATTTTTCTCCTTTTCCAAGGGATGGTGCCTTGGGGGCTACCGCCTGGCTTTCGCCATCGGCGCGGAGCCGTTGATCACGGCCCTACGCCAGCTGAAGGGCGTGGTGGATTTCAACCAGAGCACAGCGCTTCAGGCCGGGGCGATCGCCGCCTTGGAGCAGGCGGCCGACTGGCCGGATCGGATCAAGCCGATTTACCGCGAGCGTCGCGATCGGATGGCGGCGCTGTTGCAGGCGGCGGGCTGGCCGGTGCGGATCCCCTCGATGGCGCTGTATCTGTGGCTGGAGCTGCCGGAGCGGGCCCGCGCAGCCGGCCTGAATTCGGAATCGTTCTGCGCCCAGATGCTGGAGGCCACGGGCGTGTGCCTCACCCCGGGCAACGGCTTTGGCGGCGGTGGTGAGGGCTATGCGCGCTTGGCCCTGGTGCATCCGATCGAAGAGCTGGAGGCCGGCGCTCAGCGGATGGCAGCTTGGCTGGCTCAGCTCTGAAAGCCGCCGCGATTGCCGCTGCTCTGCGGGGGCTGGCGGCGGATCAACCGCTGGCCTGGCGGCTGCGGGTGCTGCCGGTGTGCGCCAGCACGGAATGGGAGCTGGAGCGTTGGCTGGAGGCCGGCGCCCAGCCGCCGCTGGCGTTGCTGGCGCAGCAGCAGCGCCACGGCCATGGGCAGCAGGGCCGGAAGTGGCAGTCGCCGCCAGGGGGCGTGTGGCTGAGTGCGGCCATTCCCTGGCCCGAGCAGCCCGCGCCAGCGGCCTCCTTGGCTCTGGCCGCGGCGGTGGGGATCGCGCTGCAGCTGGAGGCGCTGGGGCTGAAGCCTCAGATCAAGTGGCCGAATGATCTGTTGATCGATGGTCGCAAGTTGGCGGGGATCCTTCCGCGGCTGCGTTGGCGCGGCGGCCGGGTGCGCTACGCCCAGCTGGGGGTGGGCCTCAATGGGCTGAACCGGGTGCCCGCTTTTGCGATCAATGCGGCAGAGGCCCTGGGCCAGCACCCGCTGGCGCAGCCGGCGACCCTCGCGGCCCGGGCGCTGCGCGGGCTGGAGTGGGCAGCGGCCGCCTGCAATCAGCCTGAATTGGTGCGTCGCCAGGCGGAGCAGCGCCTCCACCGGCCGGAGTGGGTGGAGCACGAGGGTGAGCGCTGGGCCGTGGCTGGCCTCGAGCCCAATGGGGGGCTTCGCCTTTGCCGCGGCAACGCGCCAGCTGTGCTGCAGCGGGCTTTCTAGAGTTTGTTCCGCATTGTTTGCGGCTGCTGTGCCTCGCCTCCAACCGCTCAGGCTTCTGGTGGCCCTTCCGGCTCTGTTGGGGGGAGGCCTGGCCTGGGCGCAGCGAGAGGCTGCTCAGCCAGACGTGCCCGTCGCACCTGCCGCATCCGCTGCACCTTTGGCGCCACTGTTGCCGCCGCCAGGTAGCACCGCCGTTCCCCTTCGGCCTGATCCGGCCCGGCTCAGCGGTGCCGCTTCAGCGCCGAAGCGCTTCGATCAATCCCTCGATGAGCTCGTGCGCCAGGGGGTGGTGACCCCTCATGAGCGCAACCTGGTGCGTGGTGGCAGCGGATCGCTGGCCCCATTGGATGTGGGGGCGTTCCAGCAGGCTTGCCGCGGCGGAGCGCTGTCGGCCAAGGAATGCCGCGGTGGGATTGCTCTGCGCTGGGGCCGCCGCAACGGCAGTACGGGCAACACCGCCTGGGGCGGGCGGATGGATGCCAACGGCATGCCGCTGCCGCCGCTCACCGTGCCGGTGTCGGCGCTGTTGGCCGGCAATGGTGGCAGTTTCAATCTGGCGAGTGTGTTTCGGGTCACCCCTCGCCCCGCACCGGTGCTGGGCAACGGCAACCGCCGCTTGCTGCTGCCGATCATCGGCAGTGCGGTGAACACCAGCGGCTTTGGTTGGCGGCTGCATCCGCTGCTCGGGGCCTGGCGGTTGCATGCCGGTGAAGACCTGGCGGCGCCGGAGGGCACACCGGTGGTGGCGGCCCTGAGCGGCAAGGTGGTGAGTAGTGGCCTGGCGGGCGGCTATGGCCTGGCGGTGGAGGTGGAGCATCAGCGGCCCCTGCGCCGCAGCCTCTACGGCCACCTTTCGGAGCTGTATGTGAAGGCCGGTGATGTGGTGCGCCAGGGCGAGGTGATTGGCCGGGTTGGCAGCACGGGATTAAGCACCGGCCCTCACCTGCATTTCGAGTTGCGGGAGCCCGCGGCAGGCGGCTGGGTGGCGATCGATCCGGGCGACTTTGATCCCGGCAATGGTTGGCAAGGCCGTGATGCGATTGCGCTGCTGATGGGGCAACTGCTCCAGAGCCTGGAGCGGCCGCCTGCCCAGGGCTAGTCCTGCGACCCGGCGCCGCTGTCCACCAGCCGCCCATCGTGGAAATGCACGATCCGCTCGGCCCGGGCCGCCACATCGTGTTCGTGGGTGACCAGCAGGATCGTCATCCCCTGCTCCCTGTGCAGCTCATCGAACAGATCCAGCACCTCTTTGGTGGTGCGGGAATCGAGGGCGCCGGTGGGTTCATCCGCCAGCAGCAAGTTGGGGTTGTTGATGATGGCTCGGGCCACGGCCACCCGTTGCTGTTGGCCGCCGGAGAGCTGGTTGGGCTTGTTGTGCAACCGCTCGCCGAGGCCCACCCGCTGCAGTGCCGCGATCCCCAGCTCCCGCCGCCGCTCCGCCGGTACGCCGGCGTACACCATCGGCAGCATCACATTCTCCAGGGCCGTGAGCTCTTGCAGCAGATGGAACTGCTGAAACACGAACCCCAGTTCGCGGTTGCGCAGGTCGGCCAGTTGGTCGTCGCTGAGGTGCTCCACGGCGGTGCCGTTCAGCCGGTAGCTGCCGCCGCTGGGGCGATCCAGGCAGCCGAGGATGTTCATCGCCGTGCTCTTGCCCGAGCCGGAGGTGCCCATCACAGCCAGGTATTCGCCGCGGCGCACGTTGAGGCAGAGATCATCCAGTGCCGTAACGGCCGTGTCTCCAGTGCCGTACACCTTGCGGATGTGATCCAGCTCCGCCACCAGCGGTACGGCGGTGGGGCTCATCAACCGATGGGGAGGTTGGACGCTGCAGCAAGGGCTTTCTGCAGCATCGGTGTGCCGGCTACAGCGCCATTGGCCCAGCCGAACAGAGGGTTGGAGAGGATCCCGCCCACGGCCGTAACGGCTACGCAGGAGATCAGTGCGGCGCGCAGGGGCTGCAGACCGGCAATGCTCCAGTTCACTTCCGGATAAGCCTTCACCACTTCAGAGGCTTCCTGAGGCTCTTTCACCACCATCATCTTGATCACCGAGATGTAGTAGTAGATCGACACCACCGAGGTGAGCAGGCCCACCACCACCAGCAGGTATTGGCCATCGGCCCAGCCGGCAAAGAAGAGGTAAATCTTGCCGAAGAAGCCCAGCATCGGCGGAATGCCGCCGAGGGAGAGCAGGCAGAGGCTCAGGCCCAGGGTAATCAGCGGATCCTTCTGGTACAGACCGGCGTAATCGCTGATCCGGTCACTGCCGGTGCGCAGCGAGAACAGGATGATGCAGGCGAAGGCGCCCAGGTTCATGAACAAATAGGCCGCCATGTAGAGCACCATCGCGGCGTAGCCGTCTTCGGTGCCGCACACCAGGCCGATCATCACGAAGCCGGCCTGGCCGATGGAGCTGTAGGCCAGCATCCGCTTCATCGAGGTTTGGGCCAGGGCCACCACGTTGCCCAGCACCATGCTCAGGATCGCCAGCACGGTGAAGAGGAGCTTCCACTGGGCCTCGAAGGGCTCGAAGCAGCCCACCAGGATGCGCAGCGCCAGGGCAAAACCAGCAGCTTTCGAACCCACTGAGAGGAAGGCCACCACTGGAGTGGGGGAGCCTTCGTACACATCCGGCGTCCACTGGTGGAAGGGAACTGCGGCGATCTTGAACGCCACCGTGGAGAGCACGAACACCAGAGCCAGAGCCGCCACCGGAGAGGCGCTGGTCTGCAGAGCTAGGCCAACGGCTTCGAGGCTGGTGTTGCCGCCAGTGAGGCCGTAGAGCAGAGAGGCGCCGTAGAGGAACACGGCCGCTGCGGCCGAGCCCACCAGGAGATACTTCAGTGCGGCCTCGGAGCTGCGCGCATCGCGCTTCATGTAGCCCGAGAGCAGGTAGCTCGCCACTGAAAGGGTTTCCAGCGAGACGAACACGCTCACCAGGTCGGTGGAGCCGCAGAGCAGCATCGCCCCGAGGGTGGCGGCCAGCAGGATCGCGGCGTATTCACCCACAGGGGTGCCGGCGCGCTCCACGTAGCGCCAGCTGATCAGCAGCGACAGCAGTGTGGACGCTGCCACCACGGCGCGGAAAGCAATGGCGAGGTTGTCGGCCAGGAACGAGCCGAGGAAGGAGGGCTCCAGTGGTGAAGCGTTCCACTGCAGAGCCAGCAGCCCCAGGGCGCTGCCAAGGCCGATGTAAGAGAAGAGAGGCACCCAGCGGGAAGCGGCCTTCTCGCCGGCCAGATCCACCAGCAGGCAAGCCAGCATCGCCAGGAGCACGGCTCCTTCGGGTGCCACCGCACCTGCATTCAGCTGCAGGGAGGTGATCGCGCTCACTGCAGGAGCTGCCGCTGAGCCGGCCTCGGCCAGAAGAGAGTGCACAGCTGGATCAAGGTCGCCCGTTGGGGGGGACTGTAGCCGCGCTCACGGCGGGATCTGGTTTCTGTGCCAGGGCTTGACCGCCGGTGCGATAAAGAGGGAAGCGGTTTACCGCCTGCCTGTGGCGCACACCCTCGTCATCGTTGAGAGCCCCACGAAGGCCCGCACCATCCGCGGGTTCCTTCCCAAGGACTTCAAGGTGGAAGCCTCGATGGGGCACGTGCGCGACTTGCCCAACAACGCCAGTGAGATTCCGGCGGCCCACAAAGGCGAGAAGTGGGCCAATCTCGGCGTGAACACCGCCAACGACTTCGAGCCCCTCTACGTGGTGCCGAAGGACAAGAAAAAGGTGGTGAAGGAACTCAAGGACGCCCTCAAGGGTGCCGATCAGCTGCTGCTGGCGACGGACGAAGACCGGGAAGGGGAATCGATCAGCTGGCACCTGCTGCAGCTGCTGAACCCCAAGGTGCCGGTGAAGCGGATGGTGTTCCACGAGATCACCAAAGAAGCGATTGGCCGGGCGCTGGAGCAGACGCGCGAGCTCGATATGGAGCTGGTGCACGCCCAGGAAACCCGGCGCATCCTCGATCGCCTGGTGGGCTACACCCTCTCGCCCCTGCTGTGGAAAAAAGTGGCCTGGGGCTTGAGCGCCGGCCGGGTGCAATCGGTGGCGGTGCGGCTGCTGGTGCAGCGCGAGCGGGCGCGGCGCGCCTTCAAGAGCGGCAGCTACTGGGATCTCAAGGCCCAGCTGCAGCAGGGCAGTGCTGGTTTTGAAGCCAAGCTCACCCACCTCAAGGGCGAGCGCATCGCCGGGGGCTCCGATTTCGATGAGGCCACCGGTGGCCTCAAGGCCGGCAGCAAAGTGCGCCTGCTTGCTGAAGCCGAAGCGCGACAGCTGCGGGACACCGTGCTGGCGGCCCCCTGGACAGTGGCAGCCGTGGAGGAGAAGCCCACCACCCGCAAACCGGTGGCGCCCTTCACCACCAGCACCCTGCAGCAGGAGGCCAACCGCAAGCTGCGGCTGTCGGCCCGCGAAACGATGCGCACGGCCCAGGGGCTCTACGAGCGCGGCTTCATCACTTACATGCGTACCGATTCGGTGCATCTGAGTGATCAGGCGATCAATGCCGCCCGCAGTTGCGTGGCCGACAAATACGGCAAGGACTACCTGAGCCCTTCAGCCCGCCAGTTCTCCACCAAGGCGCGCAACGCCCAGGAGGCCCATGAGGCGATCCGCCCCGCCGGCGAAAGCTTCCTCGACCCCTCCGCCACGGGCCTCGATGGTCGTGATCTGGCGCTCTACGAGCTGATCTGGAAGCGCACCGTGGCGTCTCAAATGGCTGACGCCAAGCTCACGATGCTGAGCGTGGATCTGGAAGCCGATGGCGGCAGCCTCGGCACCGCGGCCTTCCGCGCCACCGGCAAGCGCATCGATTTCCCCGGCTTCTTCCGCGCCTATGTGGAAGGCAGCGACGATCCCGATGCCGCCCTTGAGGGGCAAGAGGTGCTGCTGCCTTCGCTGAAGACTGGCGATCGTCCCACCTGCAAGGGCGTGGAAGCCCTTGGCCACCAAACCCAGCCACCCGCCCGCTACAGCGAAGCGGCCCTGGTGAAGATGCTGGAGAAGGAGGGCATCGGCCGCCCCTCCACCTATGCCTCGATCATCGGCACGATCGTGGACAGGGGCTACGCCACCCTGCAGAACAACGCCCTCACCCCCAGCTTCACGGCGTTCGCTGTGACCGCACTGCTGGAGGAGCACTTCCCCGATCTGGTGGACACGAGCTTCACCGCGCGGATGGAGAACACCCTCGACGAGATCTCCCACGGGCAGGTGCAATGGCTGCCCTACCTGGAGAGCTTCTACAAGGGCGACAAGGGCCTGGAAACCCAGGTGCAGCAACGCGAAGGCGATATCGATCCCACCGCCTCGCGCACGATCGAGCTCGAGGGCCTGCCCTGCGTGGTGCGCATCGGCCGCTTCGGCGCCTACCTGGAAACCAAGCGCGTGGCCGACGACGGCACCGAAGAGCTGCTCAAGGCCACGCTGCCCAATGAGATCACCCCGGCCGATCTCGATGCTGAGAAGGCGGAACTGATCCTCAAGCAGAAGGCCGATGGCCCCGAATCTCTGGGCGAAGACCCGGAAACCGGCGATCTGGTGTACCTGCTCTTTGGCCAGTACGGGCCCTACGTGCAGCGGGGCCAGGTGAGCGACGAGAACCCCAAACCCAAGCGCGCCTCTCTGCCGAAGGGCACCCAGCCGGAAGAGCTCAGCCTCGAGGACGCCCTCGGTCTGCTGCGGCTGCCGCGCCACCTGGGGGAACACCCCGAAGGCGGCAAGATCGAGGCTGGCCTCGGCCGCTTCGGCCCCTACGTGGTGCACCACAAGGGCAAGGGCGAGAAGGACTACCGCTCCCTCAAGGCCGAAGACGATGTGCTGATGGTGGGCCTCTCACGGGCGATGGAGCTGTTGGCGCAGCCCAAGCGCGGCCGCGGCGGCCGCACCGCCCTCAAGGAGCTCGGCACCCCCGAGGGCGCCGATGAGGCGATCCAGCTGTTCGATGGCCCCTACGGCCTCTATGTGAAGCAGGGCAAGGTGAACGCCTCCCTGCCGGAGGGCACCACGGCCGACACGATCACCCTCGAGCAGGCGGTGGAGCTGCTGGCGGCCAAGGCGGCGGCCGGCAAGGGCAAGGGTCGCAAAGCGGCAGGTACGGCGGCCAAGAAACCGGCGGCCAAAAAGCCCGCTGCCAAGAAGGCCCCGGCGACCACCAAAACCGGTCGCCTCCGGGCCAGTGCCGTGCGGGTGATCCGCGCTGCCGACAGCTGATGCCGCTGCCACGGCTGACGCCGCTCCTGCTGGCTGTCGCTGTGACCGGCTGCAGCGGAACGCCTTTTGGCGATCAGCTCTCGCGCAGCTTCTCCCAGCCTGCCGCTGCCCCTGCGGTGCCGCCGGCCAAGCCCGCTGCCGCTCCGGCCAAGCCTGAGGTGGTGGAGACGCCCAAGCCCGAGCCTCCGAAGCCCGAGCCCAAGCCCGTGGCGGCGGCGCAACCCCTCACTCCGGCGCCCTACCGCGTGACGATCAAGCTGCCCGCGGCCGATCCCTCATCACCAGCAGAAGCGGTCACCGATGCGCTGCGTCAGGCCGGTGTGGCCTTTGAGGTGGAAACGATCGAGCGGGTGCCGGCTGCGGGTGCAGACACCGCAGCACCCCTGCGCACCACGCCGGCCCCGCCAGCGCGATGAGCCTCAGCCGCCGCCAGGCCCATCAGCTCACCGACACCGCCTATCTGGCGGCGGCCACTGCATTGTTGTGGGTGGGTCTCTACTACCTGCCGGTGGGTGGTGCCCTGTTTCGCTTGGCCCTGCCGCTGCCGCTGGCCCTCCTGCAGCTGCGCCACAACCGCCGCTGCGCTGTGGAGGGGGTGGCCGTATCGGCCTTGCTGCTGGTGGCCCTGATGGGACCGATCCGCGGACCGCTGGTGCTGTTCCCCTACACACTCTTGGCCCTGTGGTTGGGCTGGTGCTGGAGCCGAAAGCTCAGCTGGTGGCTCAGCTGGAGTGTGGGGGTGCTGATCGGGGCAACGGGATTTCTGGTGCGGGTGGCGGTGGTGTCGGTGCTGCTCGGTGAAAACCTCTGGGTGGTGATCACCACCGCAGCGGCCCAGTTGCTCGAGCGGCTCAGCGGCCTGTTGCACCTCGGTGGCGGCCCCGAGCTCTGGCAGGTGCAACTGCTGGCTCTGGGGCTGGTGTTGCTCCAGAACGTGATTTATGTGCTGGCGCTGCATGCGGTGGCGCTGTGGATCTTCGGTCGCCTGCGCAGCCCGATCACCCCGCCGCCGCCGCTGCTGCGTCCCCTGCTCGCCCTCGATCCCCTTTGACGCTCCAGCGCCTCAGCGGTGATTCCCTGCAGGCCCAGCGATGGTGTGCTCAGGTGGCTGCCGCTGCCCACGACACCCGGGTGCTGCTGCTCCTAGCCGGCACCGCCACCGCCGCTGTGCCGGGAATTTCGGCGGCGGGTGCGACACCCGAAAGCCGCCGGCTCACCGCCGCTGCCGATGCGGAGTTGCTGCTGCTGGGGCCTGGCCATCCCCGCCCTCATGCCCTGCCGCCCCTGCCGGCGGGGGTGAGCCCGGCGCTGATTTCCCGGGTGGTGGTGGAACAGCTGGCGCTGGATCCGCTGGTGGTGGATGCGGGGGCAGCGGTGCCGCCAGCGGTGCCCCACCTGCAGCTGGGCCATCGCCCCGCCCGTTGTCTCAGCACGGGAGCAGCGATGGAACAGCAGCGAGTGCTCGCGCTGATCGCTCTCGGCCGGCGCTGGGGGCGGCAGCTGGCCCGGCGCGGGCAGCCCTTGCTGCTGGCGGAATGCGTGCCCGGCGGGACCAGCACGGCCCAGGCGGTGCTCCAGGGCCTGGGGGTGCCCGCCGCCGGACTGGTGAGCGGCAGCCTGCGGCAGCCGGCCCATGCCCTGAAGGCTCAGCTGGTGGCACAGGGATTGGCAGCGGCCCAGCTGCCCCAGCACGCAACGGCGGAGCAGGTGCTGGCAGCGGTGGGGGATCCCATGCAGCCCTTGGCGGCTGGGCTGCTGCTGGAGGCGGCCGTGGCCGGCCTGCCGGTGCTGTTGGCAGGTGGCAGCCAGATGGCAGCGGTGCTGGCGGTGGCGCTTGCCCTGGCCGAGCCCAGCCAGCGCTCAAGGCTTGCGGCTTGCAGTGCCATTGCCACCACCGCCTGGGTGGCAGGCGAACCCGGTAGCGATCTGGCGCGGTTGCTGGATGAGCTTCGTGCCCGTTGGGGGCCTGAGCCGCTCGCCTTTGCGGCCTCCCTGCGCTTCCAAGGCTGTGCCTCTCCCCAGCTGCTGGCCTTTGAGCAGGGCTACGTGAAGGAAGGCGTGGGTGCGGGTGGTTTAGCGGCTCTTTGGGAGCTGAGTGGCCGCATGCCGCAGGCCTTGGCCCAGGCCTGTGATCAGGCCTGCCGCCAGCTGGTCTGATCGGCTTTGCCCCTTAGGGTCGGGCGATGGCTCAAGCCCCTCTGCACTCGCGCCGCCATCTGCTGCAGTTGGCCAGCCTGGGGGGCGCCGCCCTGGCCGCTGGATCCCTGGCGGGATGCCGCCGCGGCGCCGCGGCTGGCCGCTTGCTCACGGTGCGGGGCCAACTGCCGCCGTCCTGGCTCAAGGCCCTGCCCTCGGCCTGGCGTTCCCAGGTGCTGGAGGACCCCGCCGAGCTGCTGGAGCAGCTCCAACGCCCGAGTGATCAGCCGAGCCTGAGCAGCCTCGGGGATGGCTGGCTGCAGCAACTCCCAGCTGGGCTGTTGCAGCCCATCGAGGCTGCGGCGCTGCTGGAGCTGCTCGACCCGATCGCCCAGGCGCCCAGCCGTCTGTTCGCGGGGCCTGACGCGGCCGTCAAGGCCTTCCCCTGGGCTTTTGGCACCTGGGTGATTCTGCTGCGCAACCGGCCGGATCTGCTGCGGCGCCAGGGCGAAGGTTGGTCATTGCTGCTCGATCCCAGCCTTCGGCAGCGGCTGGTGCTGCCCGCCAGCCCGAGGCTGCTGCTTGAGTTGGCGCGGCGCCAACTCAGCCTTCCACCAGGTGCGGTGGATCCGCGCCTGGTGGAGCAGCTGCAGCGTTTGCATGCTCAAGCCATCAGCCTGGATGAACGCCAGGGGCTCAATTTCCTCTTGGCCGGCGATGCGGATGCGGCCGTGGTGACCAGCCAGCGCGCCGTGCCGTTGCTGCAGCGTGATCCCCGACTGGCTGCTGTCCTGCCGGCCTCGGGCTCACCGCTGTGGTGGCAGCTGTTGGTGCGCACGGGGCCGGCTGGCTCGCCCCTGCCGCTGGAGTGGATCCGCGATGGCTTGAGCCTGCCGCTCTTGGATCGCTTGCTGGCGGCCGGTTGGGTGCCGCCCCTCCCGGCGGCTGTGCTGCAGCCGGCTCTCCAGCGCTGGCCCCGGCGGCTGCGGCCCTTGCTGCTGCCCCCGCCGGACCTGCTGGCCCGCTGCACCAATCTCCCGCCGCTCACGCCAGCTGAGCGCCAGGACCTACAGCAGCTCTGGGATCAGGCGATGGCTGGGTAGGGCCCGCACCTCAGCCCCAGAGCCGCCGCCGCGGAGCTGCCGCCAGCCGTTGGTGGGTGTCGGCCAGCAGATCGGGAATCGGGAGCTGGTGGGGGCAGCGGGGCAGGCAGTCGCCGCAGCGCTGGCAGGCGCTGGCATTGCGCTCCTCCCACCAATGGCCGGCCCTGCCGATCAGGTTGTAGCGCTCCTGGGCGAAGGCGTTCATGCCGTGGCCCACCGCCAGGTTGCGCAAGCGCAGCAGCTCGGGGATGGGCACCTCGCTGGGGCAGGGCAGGCAGGCGCGGCATTGCCCGCAGGCTTCGGTGCCCAGGCGCGCCTGACCTGCTGCCGCCAACCGGGCCAGGGCGGCTTGATGGGCCTCGCTGAGCCAGGGCGTGGCGCCGCTCAGGCGCGCGGCGAGGGCCAGATCCTCAGGCTGTTCAGCGCCGAGGGTGAGGGAGGAGATGCCCGCCTCCAGCAGGAAGCGATAAGCCAACTCCAGGGGGTGGAAGGGGGCGCAATCCACCAGGAGCTCATCTGAGGGGGCATACAGCCGTCCGCCTTTGTCGGCCGGGGAGATGGCGAGAACCCCGATTCCGGCTTGCAGGGCATGTTGCGCGATGGCCAGCCGGGTTTGATCGAACAGGTGCAGATGCAGGCTGCAGAAGCTGAAGCGCCCGCTGGCCAGTGCCTGCTCGATCAGGGTGTTGCTGCCGTGGCTGGAGAAGCCCACCTGGCCCACGAGCCCTTCCTCCAGGGCCCAACGCAGCAGCTCAGCACCCGCTCCCTCTAGGGCCCAGTTCAGGTGCTCCGGTCGGTTGAGGCCGTGCACCGCCAGGTTGTGGAGCTGGGTTAATCCCAACCGCTCCAGCAACGCCGCCAGCTGCTGCTGGCCGTCCTCCAGGCTGATACCCGGCAGCAGCTTGCTGGTGAGCACCAGATCGGCGTGGACGTCGGGATCCTGCTCCTGCAGGTTGCGCAACGCCAGCCCGAGGTAACGCTCAGCCATGCCATAGGCCGGTGCCGTTTCCACGTGGTTGATGCCGGCCGCCAGGGCCGCCTTCAGCACCTGGGTCATCTGCTCGGCACTGCCGGTGGCCCGCATCGTGCCGAGGCAGAAGGGCGAGACGGCCGGGCCTCGGCCGAAGGGGCGCCGCTCAGCTGGGGGCTGTTTCACCGCCGGGGGCCTCCTCATCGCCACCCTCCTCTGGGTTGCTGTCGCTTTGGGCCTGGCGGATGTGACGCACCAGCTCGGCGGGGCTGATCCCGTCGAGGAAGCGGCGGAAATCGGCGGCATCTTCGGCATCGGCTTCGGCATCCACCGGGATGGAGGCATCGGCCACCACTTCCTCCAGCATCCAGATGCTGCTGCCGGTGCGCACCGCCAGGGCGATGGCATCACTGGGCCGGGCATCGAGCTCGTGGCTTTGGCCATCGCTGCCGCTGAGCTTGAGCACCGCGCGGAAGGTGCTGTCTTCGATGGTGTGGATGATCACCCGTTGCAGCTCCAGGCCACCGGCCTCCAGCAGCTTGGCCATCAGGTCGTGGCTGAGGGGCCGGGCGGGACTCTGATCCTTGAGCCCAGCCATGATGTTCTGGGCTTGAGCCTGGTCGATCCAGATCGGCACTTGCCGCCGGCCGGAGGGATCGCGCAACAGCACGATCGGGCTGCGGCTGGCGGCGTCGAGGGCGATGCCGGCCACGCGCATCTCAACCATCGCTTGCCTGCAGACGCCCTTGCCCGATTATGGCCAGGGTTGATCGGGGCACCGCATGTTCACCGGGCTGGTGCAGGCCGTGGGGCAGCTGCAGCGTTGCAGCGGCGGTGTGGAGCTGCGCGTGTCAGCTGAAGCCGGGCTCGATCCCGCCGCCCTGGCCCTCGGTGACAGCGTGGCCGTGGATGGTGTGTGCCTCACGGTGACCGAGCGGTCAGCCCATGGCTTCAAGGCCGATGTGAGCGAGGAAACCCTGGCCCGCACCACCCTGGCCGCCAAGGCTGATCGGCGCGGCTGGGTGAATCTCGAGCCGGCCCTGCGTTTGGCGGATCGCCTCGGCGGCCATCTGGTGAGCGGTCACGTGGATGGCTTGGGCACCGTGGTGGCTGTGGAGCAGCAACCGGCTTCCTGGCGGCTGGTGCTGCGCTGGGCTAACCCCGCCTATGGCCGCTACGTGTGTGAGAAGGCCAGTGTGGCCGTCGATGGCATCAGCCTCACCGTGGCCGATTGCAGCGCCGATGGGGCGGAGTTCTGGATTGCGGTGATTCCCCACACCTGGAGCTCCACCACCCTGCGGCAGTTGCGGGTGGGGGATGCGGTGAATCTCGAGGCGGATCTGCTGGCGAAGTACACCGAACGGCTGTTGGGTTGGCGCCAGGAGCGTGATGCCAACACCGCCTCAGCCCCCGCGATCGACGCTGGCTGGCTGGCTGAACACGGCTGGAGCTGACGATCGCAGCGGTGATGTCTACCTTCTGGTAGACGACCGTTTTCTATGGCTTCCGACAGACCTGAGCTCGCTGTGAGCTCCCTGCGCAGTTTCACCATTGCCGAGGGCATCTTGCTGCTGGTGCTCGGCGTGCTGGCGCTGCTGTTCCCCGTGATCGCCTCCGCCTGGGTCACCGTGATCGTGGCCCTGGCCTTTCTGGTGGGCGGCATCTTTGGCTGGATCAACAGCCTCACCCGTTCACGCCGCCTGAGCCGCTGGCATTGCTTCTGGCGCCTGGTGGTGTCCACTCTCTTCCTGGTCACCGGCGCCTGGATTATTCAGCAGTTCAGTGCCGGCATCGTGCCGGCGGCCGCGCAGGTGGCGGCGCTGGCCTTTGCCATCGGCATCGTGTTCCTGGTGGAGGGTGTCGTGGCCGCGATCGTGGCGCTCTCCCATAGGGAGATGTTCGGATGGGGGTGGGGCCTGGCCAATGGCGTCGTCACCTTCGTCCTGGGACTGATCATCGTTTCGATGAGAGACGGCGGCTTGCTGAGCGTGTTGGGGATCCTGGTTGGGATCAGCTTCCTGTTCAGCGGCATTGATCTGCTGGTGTTCAGTGCCGCCTTCCACGGTCCTGATGATCGGGGCGGGCCTGCTCAGCCGGCCTGATCGGCTGCGTTGCTCTCGCCTGTGTTGCTGCTCTCGTTGGCTTCATCGAGGGGCAGCAACCAGATCGAGCCGGTTTCCTGGTGAATTTCGATCTTGAATTCCTGGCCCGGCTCCAGACCCATGCGGCGGGTGTAGGCATGGCCGATCAGCAGATTGCCGTTGCCATGCACCCGCGTGCGGAATTCGGCCTGGCGGCCGCGGGTGCCGCTACCACCGCCGCTCCCACCGCTGGCGTGACTGGGCAGTTTGTAGCCCTTCGCTTCCACCAGGGCGCGGTAGAAGCTCTTCTTCAGCAACCGGCCGCTGGGACCCACATAGCCGCAGGCTCTGGCGATCTGGTCTTCGGGGCGATTGCTCAGGGCACGGGCCTTGTCGAGGAGGGCCTTCCCTTCCAGCATCTGCACGGGCGTGCTCACTTTCTCTTCAACGAACACCGGCTTGGCTGAGATCTGGTCGCCCGATTGTGCCGATCAACTGCAATCACCCGCAAGGGCAAAAGCAGAGAACTGTGTTCAAAGCAGATACAGCAGGCCGTAGAGGATCACCCAGATCCCATCCACAAAGTGCCAGTAGAGCTCTGCCGCCTCCAACGGGAACTGGTTGTCGATCGTGATCCTTCCGCCTTCTCGGCTTTGCCACCACACGATCAGGATCATCAGGCCGCCCAGGGTCACGTGCAGGCCGTGGAACCCCGTAATGGCGTAGAAGGTGCTGGCGAAGAGGTTGTCGGTGAGGCCGAAGGGCAGGGCGAAGTACTCCTTCATCTGACCGGCCAGGAAGCTGAAGCCCAGTGCAGCGGTGAGCAGCAGCCAGCGCTGACAGAGCGGGTGATTGCCGCGCCGCAGGGCGGCCCCTGCCCGATGGAAGGTGAAGCTGCTCACCAGGAGCAACAGCGTGTTGATCGTTGGCAGCAGTAGCTCGAGCTCGTAGTTGTGCCCGGAGGGCAACGGGTTCACAGCCCGGAAGGTGAGGTACGCCGCAAAGAAGCCGGCGAAGGTCATGCCATCCGCTACCAGGAAGGTGGCCAGGCCGAAGATGCGGTGGTCGCCGTGGCCGTCTGCATGGTCGTGGTCAGCTGCGCTGACGGGGGAGGCAAGGTTGTCGCTCTGAAGGCTCGTCATCGCTGATCTCCTTGGCCAAGGGTCCACAGGTCACGGCCACTGCTGGCCTCCAGGCTCAGTTCACCGGGCGCGACGCCGTAGCCATAGGGCTCATGAACCAGTGGCGGCTCGCCGTGCCAGTTCTCCACCGGTGGCGGTGAGCTGGTGAGCCACTCAGGGGTGAGAGCCTTCCAGGGGTTGTCGCCGGCGGGGGCCCCGTTGAAGGCGCTCATCACCACATTCAGCAGAAAGGGCAGTGTGCTGATCGCCATGAGCAGGGCGCCGGCACTGCTGAACTGATTGATCAGGGTGAACTGAGGGTCGTATTCGGCCACGCGCCGGGGCATGCCATTGAGGCCGAGCCAGTGCTGAGGGGCAAAGCAGAGGTTGAAACCGATGAAGGTGAGCCAGAAGTGCAGTTGCCCGAGGGGTTCATTCAGCATCCGGCCGGTGACCTTCGGGTACCAGTGGTAGATCGAGGCAAAGATCACAAACACCGTGCCTCCGTAGACGATGTAGTGGAAATGCCCCACCACGAAGTAGGTGTCGTGCACGTGGATGTCGAAGGGCACCTGGGCCAGTGCCACGCCGGTGATGCCGCCGAACACAAAGTTCACGATGAAGCCACAGCAGAACAGCATTGCCGTGTTGAGGCTGATTTTGCCGCCCCAGAGGGTGGCCAACCAATTGAAAAACTTGATGCCCGTGGGAACGGCGATAAACGCGGTGGCGATCGTGAAAAACAGGCGCATCCAAGGAGGTGTGCCACTGGTGAACATGTGGTGCGCCCACACGATCAAGCCCAGAAACACAATCGCCATGATCGAATACACCATTGTGGTGTAGCCAAACAGCGGCTTGCGGGCATGCACCGGCAGGATCTCGCTCACCAGGCCAAAGGCCGGCAGCACCATGATGTACACCGCTGGGTGTGAGTAAAACCAGAACAGGTGCTGGTACACCACAGCATTGCCACCGAGAGCCGGATTAAAGAAGCCGGTGTGGGCAATGATGTCGAAGCTGAGCAGCACCAAGGTGCCGGCTAGCACGGGGGTGGAGAGCACCACCAGGATGCTGGTACCGAGCATGGCCCAGCAATACATCGGCAATTGCATCAAGCCAAGGCCAGGGCGGCGCAGCTTGAGGATGGTGGCGATGAAATTGATGCCACCGAAAATTGAGCTGCCCCCCAGAAGCAGCACACTCAGGATCCAGATGATCTGCCCTGTGGCTGGTGTGGTGATGCTTAAGGGTGGATAGGCCGTCCAGCCGGATTGGGCGGCGCCGGTGATGAAGTAGCTGCTGATCAGCAGGATCCCCGCGGGGGGAATCAACCAGAACGCCACGGCATTGAGCCGCGGGAAGGCCATGTCACGGGCACCCACGTAGAAGGGGATCAGGTAGTTGCCGAAGGCGCCATTCACCACCGGCACGATCCACAGAAAAATCATCACCGTGCCGTGCAGGGTGAGCACTTCGTTGTAGGTCTCCCGCGGCAGGAAATCGGAGATGGGGGTGAGTAGCTCCGTGCGGATCGCGCCGGCCAGGGCGCCGCCGATCAAATAGAAGAGAAAGCCGCATACCAGATACTGGAGCCCGATCACTTTGTGGTCGGTGCTGAAGCTCAGGTAGCGCAGCCAGCCCTGGGGCTGCAGCGAGGGGCTGGGGTTGAGGCTGAGGGTCATGACTGCACCGCGGCGGGGGACTCAGCAGGGGGATTGGGGCTGTTTTTCGCCACCCAGGCGGCAAAGCTTTCCGGTTCTTCCACGACCACCGTGGAGCGCATGCCGCCGTGATACGGGCCGCAGAGCTCAGCGCACACGATCGGGTATTGCCCCGCTCGGGTGGGGGTAAAGCTCAGCAGGGTTGGTTGGCCTGGGATCACATCCTGTTTCAGGCGAAACTGCGGCACCCAGAAGGCGTGGATCACATCGAGGGCTTTCATCTGCAGAGCCACCGGCTGCCCCACCGGCACATGCAGTTCGCCGCTGGTGATGTCGGAATCGGGGTAATGAAAGATAAAGGCAAATTGCATGGCGGTCACGTCCACCGGCAGCGCCGCGATCGCCCCGTCTCCCTCGAGCGCCACCGGACTGATCCCACCCCAGGTGCGCTCGTCGCTGTGTTGCATGCCGTGCATGCTGTGATCGTTGAGCGGGGTCATCCCGCCCATCCGGTCGTAAATGTCGTAGCTGTAGATCCCCACAAACAGCACCACCACCGCGGGGATGGCCGTCCAGACGATCTCCAGCGGCAGATTCCCTTCGATGGCTGCCCCATCGCCGGTTTCTCCCACGCGGCGTCGAAAGCGCACCAGGCTGTAAACAATCAAGCCCACGATCCCGATGAACAGGATCGCGCCAATGCTGAACAAAACCTTAAAGAGTTCGTCGTAAACCGGTGCATTGGCGCTGGCGTCTGTCGGCAGCAGGTTCACGTTCTGGCCAATCCATAGCCCTGCCAGCACCAGAGCCATTCCGGTGAGCAGGGTGAGGATGGAGGGAGGGACCCGCATGGCTGCGGCTTCGAACGACCAACCCTATGGAGGATCGCCAGGGCTGGGCTGCGGCTGTTGACCTTTGCAGCAATGTCCTTGGTTCGGGTGAGGGATTGAACACCGATTGCAACGTCGATTGATGCAATCGTGTGGCCGCCTGTTGCCCTGGTTAGTTTCAGCTCAACCCTGGTTTCAGTCGTCCGATGACGGCCATTGCCCTCTCGCCGCCGATCGGTCGTCGTAGCGCTCTCGCGGCGCTCAGTGCCCACTTATTGGTGGCACTGATTGCTTTGGTAGGCATTGGTGGGGCTACTCGGGTGATGGAGGCGGGCCTGGCTTGTCCGGATTGGCCTCTCTGTTACGGCTCACTGCTGCCGGGCCGGCAGATGAATCTGCAGGTGTTCCTGGAATGGTTTCACCGCCTCGACGCCTTTGTGGTGGGTGTGGGGTTGTTGGTTCAGGCATCGCTCAGCACCTGGTGGCGTCGCGACTTGCCCCGTGCCGTGCCGTGGCTGTCCGGGGCAGCTCTGCTGCTGGTGGCCGTTCAAGGCGGCCTTGGCGCTCTCACGGTCACCCTGTTGTTGCCGTTTTCGGTGGTCACGGCTCACCTGATCACGGCACTGCTGTTGGTGGCGCTGCTCAGCGCCTGCACGCAGGTGTTGTTGGAGCCAACCCCCAGTGGCATGGCTCCTCTCCAGAGCCGTTGTGCGGTGGATCGGCTCTGGCCCACGCTGCTCGGTGTGGTGGCGCTGCTGGCCCTAGGCCAGTGCTTGCTTGGTGGACTGATGGCCACCCAGTGGGCTGCCGGGCGTTGCCTCAGCTCAGGCGAGGGCTGCGGTTGGCTCTTGGCCCATCGCCTGGGCGCTCGGCCCGTGGCAGTGGCCGCGTTGGTGGCCGCCGCCTGGGGGCTCTGGCGCCGCCAGAGCGAACGACTCCTGGCCGCGCTGGCGGCCTTGGCCGTGCTGGCTCAGGTGGCGCTTGGGGTGCTGAGCCTGCGTCTCACCCTGGCGGTGCCCGCCGTCACCGTGGCGCACCAATTGATGGCGGCCTTCCTGGTGGCGGTGCTCGCCGCCTGGTTCAGCCGCAGCTTGCTTCAGCCCGCTTATTTGGAGGTGACTCGTGGTTAGTGCTCCTGCTGCTTCAACGGGTCTGAGCCGTGACCAGGCGGTGCCCTCGCGGGCACGGATCAAGCTGCCGCCTTGGCTGGAGGTGGCCAAGCCGCGCCTGATTCCGCTCCTGCTGGCCACCACCCTCGGGGGCATGGCCCTCTCCGAGGGGTGGCCCCTGCCGCCGTTGCGCTTGGCCTGCACCCTGGGTGGCGGTGCGTTGGCGGCAGCGGCCGCTGGTGTTCTCAACTGCCTTTGGGAGCAAGAGCTCGATGGCCGCATGCAGCGCACCAGCTCCCGGGCGCTGCCCTCCGGTCGCTTGTCGATGGGCACGGCTTTCGCCATTGCCGTGGCGCTTGCCCTCACGGCGGCCACCCTGCTGGTGGGCGGCGTGAATTGCCTCGCCGCAAGCCTGGCGCTGCTGGGGCTCTGCAGCTACGTGCTGCTCTACACCGTCCTGCTCAAGCCCCGCACCCCGCAAAACATCGTGATCGGCGGGGTGGCCGGCGCCATCCCGCCCCTGGTGGGGGCCGCGGCGGCCACGGGTCACCTGGGCCTAGGGAGCTGGTGGCTGTTCGCGCTGGTGATGGTGTGGACCCCCGCCCACTTTTGGGCCCTGGCCCTGCTGCTGCGCGAGGACTACCGCGCCGTGGGGATTCCGATGCTGCCGGTGGTGAAGGGCACCGCCGCCACCGCTCGTGGCATCAGCTTTTATGCCGCCCTCACGGTGTTGCTCAGCCTGTTGGGGGTGTGGGCACTGCCCAGTGGCGGGCTGCTCTATGGCTTGTTGCTGCTGCCGTTCAATGCCCGTCTGATTCAGATGGCCTGGCGGCTCCATCAAGATCCCGATGATGTGCAGCGCGCCCGTGGCTTGTTCCGCTGGTCGATCCTGTATCTATTCGGGATCTGCCTGCTGTTGCTGATGGCTCGGCTGCCGTCGGGTGCTGTGTTCAGTTCCCAGGGTTGGGATCTGCTGGCGCTGGCTGGGTCCGGCAAGCCAGGTTTCACCCTGGCTGCGGTTTTGGCGGCCTGAGCTTTCTAGATTGGCCTCTTCACGGGCCACTGGGAGCCTGAACTCTTGGCGGATGGGATGCCGGAAGCGGTGATCGAGCTCCAGGACGTGAGCAAGCGCTATGGCAAGGGTGATCGCGCTGTTGTGGCGCTCGATGGCCTCAATCTGAGCGTGCCCGCGGGCAGTCTGTTTGGGCTGCTCGGCCCCAATGGCGCCGGCAAAACCACCACCCTGCGGATCCTGGCCACCCTGCTCGCCCCCTGCAGCGGCAGCGTGCGCGTGGCCGGGGTGAATGCCCTGGAGGATCCCCGCGGCGTCCGCGAACGCCTTGGCTATGTGGCCCAAGAGGTGGCACTCGACAAAATCCTCAGCGGCCGCGAGTTGCTGCAGCTTCAGGGCGACCTGTATCACCTGCCCCGCGCCGATCGCGATCAACGCATCGCTGACCTAATCGAGCTGCTGGGCATGGGCGATTGGATCGATCGCCGCAGCGGCACCTACTCCGGCGGCATGCGCCGTCGCCTCGATCTCGCCTCCGGCCTGTTGCATCGCCCGCAGGTGTTGGTGCTCGATGAACCCACCGTGGGGCTCGACATCGAAAGCCGTGCCGCCATCTGGCAGGTGCTGCGGCAGCTGCGGGATCAGGGCACCACGGTGCTGCTGAGCAGCCATTACCTCGAGGAGGTGGATGCCCTGGCCGATCAGCTGGCGATCATTGAGGGTGGCCGGGTGATTGCCGCGGGCCAGCCGTCCGAACTCAAAGCTGCTCTGGGTGGTGATCGGGTCACCCTGCGCGTGCGTGAATTCAGCGATGAACCCGAGGCCCTGCAGGTGCAGCAGCTGTTGCAGCGCTGCCCCGGTGTGCGCCAGGTGGTGGTGAACCGCGCTCAGGGGTATTCGTTGAACCTGGTGGTGGAGCACGACGGCGTGGTGGAGCAGTTGCGCCGCCAGCTCGCGGAGGCCCAGCTGCCCGTGTTCGCTCTGGCTCAAAGCCGCCCCAGCCTCGATGATGTGTATCTCCAGGCCACCGGCCGCACGCTGATGGATGCGGAGCTGGCCGTGGCCGGCAGCCGCGATCCCAAGGCGGAGCGCAAACAATCGATGCGCTAACTCGCGTTTCTGCTTCCCCTTTTGTTGTTGTTCCTCCGTCAGCCGCGATGACCAGCGCCGCTCCTTCTCTGCTCAACGCTGCGGCGGGTACCCCCCCTCAGCGCTCTGCCACGGCGGAGCTGCTGCAGGAAACCCTGGCTCTCACGCGCCGCTTGTTTCTGCAGCTGGCCCGCCGCCCTTCCACCCTGGTGGCCGGCGTGCTTCAGCCGCTGATCTGGTTGGTGCTCTTCGGGGCTCTGTTCGCCAACGCCCCGGAGGGGCTGTTGCCCGATGGCATGAGCTACGGCCGTTTCCTCGGTGCCGGTGTGATCGTGTTCACCGCCTTCAGCGCGGCCTTGAATGCGGGCTTGCCGGTGATGTTTGATCGCGAATTCGGCTTCCTCAATCGCTTGCTGGTGGCGCCACTGCGCTCCCGCAGCTCGATCGTGCTGGCCTCGGTGCTTTACATCACCGCTCTGAGCCTGGTGCAGAGCGTGGCGATCATGGCCACTGCCTGGGCCTTGGGGTATGGCTGGCCAGGCGGAGCCGGGCTGCTGCTGGTGCTGGTCACCCTGCTGCTGCTGGTGTTTGCCGTTACGGGGTTGAGCCTGGGGTTGGCCTTCGCGCTACCAGGCCACATCGAGCTGATCGCTGTGATTTTTGTGGCCAACCTGCCGCTGCTGTTCGCGAGCACCGCCTTGGCTCCGATTTCGTTCATGCCCGCCTGGTTGGGCTGGCTCGCGGCCCTGAATCCCCTTACCTTCGCGATTGAACCGATTCGCGCGGCCTACGCCGGCCAGTTCTCCCTGTCTGCTGTGGTGTTGGAGGCCCCTTATGGCCAACTCAGCGCGGCGGCTTGCCTGGGGATCCTTGCCGCTTTGGCCCTGGGTTTGTTCCTGTTGATCCGCCCGTTGCTGGATCGCAAACTCGCCTGATTCGCTGCCAGTGGCTGCTCAACCTCCCGCTTCTCCTTCGCCTCAGGCCCGCCGACAGGCGCAGATCCTGGCCCTGCAAGCCGCCTTGGCGGCTCGTGATCGCCATGCGATCCAACGCCTGCTCGGCCAGTGGGTGCATCGCCAGGGCGTGAGCTCCCTGGCGGTGCTCGGCCAGGAGCTGGCTGCTGCAGAGCCTGAAGCTTGGGCGTGGTGGCAATCGCTGCAAAGCCAGGACCCGGAACCGGTTTCGGAGGAGCCGCCACCGCGCTTGGAGCCCCAGTTGCCTCGAGCTACCCGGCCGGCGCCGGCCCCCAGCCATCCGGCTGTGGTGCAACTGAGGGCCTGGTTGCCAGATCAGGAGCTCCGCCGTGCTGCCTGAACGCGCCCAACTGCAGGGCGGCCTGATCGTGTCCGTGCAGGCACCAGAAGGGTCGCCGATGCGCCAGAACGAGGTGATTGCTGCCATGGCGGAAGCGAGCCTCAACAACGGTGCGGTGGGTGTGCGGTTGGAGAGCCCCGAGCACATCGGTGCCGTGCGGCGCCGCTGCCCGGAGGCCCTGATCGTGGGGCTGTGGAAGCGGACATTCCCCGATAGCCCCGTCTACATCACGCCGGGCTGGGAGGAGATCCAGGCGGTTTGGGCGGCAGGGGCCGATGTGATCGCGCTCGATGCCACCGAGCGGGTTCGCCCCGATGGCGCCGTACTCGCCGATCTGGTGCGGCGTGCCCGCACCGATCTGGGCGCCGTGCTGATGGCGGATGTCGACAGCCTTGCCAATGGCCTGGCGGCAGCATCGATTGGCTGCCAATGGGTGGGCACCACGCTGTTTGGCTACACCGAAGCCACCACGGTGCTGAAGCCCCCCGCTTGGGATCTCATCCCTGAGCTGCGGCGGCAACTGCCGGCCGACACCCTGCTGATCTGTGAAGGAGGTCTTGCCAGTGCCGACCAGGCCGTGCAGGCCCGCAGCCTTGGCGCCGATGCCGTGGTGGTGGGGACCGCCATCACCGGAGTGGATCTGCAGGTGGCGGCTTACCAGCGCGCGCTCAACGCTTTTTGAAGCTGTTGCTCTCGCGCCCGCGCCACGATGCAGACTTGTTGAGTCTCAAGCGTCTTACGGGAGGTGCTGATGGCCCCTCTGCGATTGCACGCGATGGTGCCGTTGGCCCTCGGCGGGCTTCTGCTGGTGGTGCCCGCGGCAGGCCTGCCGATGGGTGAACTGCAGGCTCTTAATCGGGAACTGGGGCGGCTGTGTTCGGATCCGCCCCGTGAAGCTCTGGCTGTCTGCCGGATTCACGCCCGCTTGGTGCGGGCGCTGTAGGCAGACCGCGGGCCTGGATCACATCATGCCGGGCATGCCCATGCCGCCCATGCCGCCCATGCCACCCATGCCACCCATGTCGCCACCGGGGGCAGGGGGAGCGGGGGGCTCGGGCTTGTCGGCAATCACGGCTTCCGTGGTGAGCAGCAGGCCGGCGATCGATACGGCATCCTGCAGGGCCAGGCGCACCACCTTCGCGGCATCGAGGATGCCGGCGGCGAGCAGGTCTTCGTAGGTTCCGGTGGCGGCGTTGAAGCCCTTGCCGCTGCG
The DNA here is from genome assembly GCF_019104765.1 of Synechococcus sp. HK05. Lineage (NCBI taxonomy): Bacteria > Bacillati > Cyanobacteriota > Cyanophyceae > Synechococcales > Synechococcaceae > Synechococcus > Synechococcus sp. HK05. The sequence goes on from NZ_JAHRXJ010000009.1 coordinate 191,575, forward strand.
GCGCACTTCGTCAGCCACCACGTTGGCGTCGTAGCCGGCATTCGCCGCGATCTGGTGCAGCGGTGCCGCGAGGGCGCGCTGCACGATCTCCACCCCGGTGCGCTCGTCGCCGCCCAAGCCAGAGGCCAGGCTGTTGAGCTCATCGGCCAGTTGCACCAGGGTGCTGCCGCCGCCGGCCACGATGCCCTCCTCCACGGCGGCGCGGGTGGCATTGAGGGCGTCCTCAATGCGCAGCTTGCGGTTGCGCAGCTCGGTTTCGGTGGGGGCACCCACCTTGATCACGGCCACGCCGCCGGCCAGCTTGGCCACACGCTCGCTCAGCTTCTCGCGGTCGTACTCCGAGTCGGTGTTGTCGAGTTCGCGCTTGATGGCGGCCACGCGATCGCTCACGGCAGCCTGGTGATCGCCGGTGGCCACGATCGTGGTCTCGTCCTTGCTGATCGTGATCCGGCGCACCGTGCCCAGATCCTCCAGGGTCACCTTGTCGAGGGTCATCGCCCGGTCTTCGCTCACCAAGGTGGCGCCGGTGAGGATGGCGATGTCTTGGAGCATCGCTTTGCGGCGATCGCCGAAGCCAGGCGCGCGCACGGCGGCCACCTGCAGCACGCCGCGGTTCTTGTTCACCACCAGGGTGGCGAGGGCTTCCCCATCCACTTCCTCCGCCAGGATCACCAGGGGCTTGCCGGCCTTCGACACGGCCTCCAGCACCGGCACCAGATCGTTGATGGCGCTGATCTTGCGGTCGGTGATCAGCAGCAGGGCGCCCTCGAACTCACACACACGGCGATCGCCGTCGGTCACGAAATAGGGGGAGCTGTAGCCGCGGTCGAAGGCCATGCCTTCGGTGATCTCGAGCTCAGTGGCCAGGCTCTTGCTCTCCTCCACGGTGATCACGCCATCGGCGCTCACCTTGTCCATGGCCTCACCCACCATGCGGCCCACTTCCTCATCGCCGCCGGAGCTCACGGTGGCCACCTGGCGGATGGCATCGCCGGCCACGGCGCGGGAGCGGCCTTCGATGCCCTTCACCACTTGGGCCACGGCCTTCTCCATGCCGCGGCGCAGCAGCACGGGGCTGGCGCCAGCGGCCACGTTGCGCAGGCCTTCGCGGGCCATGGCCTGGGCCAGCACCGTGGCGGTGGTGGTGCCGTCGCCGGCCTTGTCCTTGGTTTTCGTGGCCACCTGCAGCAGCAGCTTGGCGCCGAGGTTCTCGAACGGATCTTCGAGTTCGATCTCCTTGGCGATGGTGACGCCGTCGTTCACCACATCGGGGGCGCCGAACTTCTTCTCGAGCACCACGTTGCGGCCCTTCGGACCGATGGTGACCTTCACCGCATCGGCCAGGGCATTTACGCCGCGCTCCAGGGAGGCGCGGGAAGCATCAGAGAAGGAGAGCAGCTTGGCCATCGCTGGGCTGTGAGCAGGCAATGGCCAAAGGCTCCCATGGCGAGGTGGCCGCTGGCTTGTGGGGAAAGCCGAATCGGCGCGGCCCCACTGCTGCGCTCCTGGGCCACGGCCGATAGGGTTCGCCCATGGAGGACAGCTTCAGCGACGCCCTGGCGGACAGCCTCAACGGCCCACTCACGGAGGCCCTGGCGGATCCCACCACCGGCAGCGACGTGATGGCGTTTCTGATCGCGGTGGGCCTCGGCCTGGGAATGGCGTTGATCTACGTGCCCCTGCGCCTGTTCCTCACGCTCACGGCCCGCAGCCGGCGGTTGCGGCTGCTGCAGCGGATTCGCCGGCTGCGTGAGGAGTTGGCGCAGCCCGTGCAACCGGGCACCTAAGCCCTCAGCGCATCACCATGCCGCCATCCACCTGCAGCACCTGGCCGGTCATGTAGGCGGCGGCGGGATCGGCGGCCAGAAAGCGCACGGCGCTGGCCACTTCAGCGGGCTGACCCATGCGCCCCAGGGGGATCGCTTTCAGGATCGGCTCCTTGTCGAGCTCGGCGGTCATGTCGCTCTCGATGAAGCCAGGCGCCACCGCATTCACGGTGACGCCGCGGCTGGCGAATTCGGCGGCGCTGCTGCGGGTGAGGCCGATCACGCCGGCTTTGGCGGCGCTGTAGTTGGCCTGGCCGGGGTTGCCCATCAGGCCCACCACCGAGGTGATATTGATGATGCGGCCGCTGCGCGCCTTGAGCATCGAGCGGCTCACGGCGCGGGTGCAAAGAAATACGCCGGTGAGGTTGAGGTCGATCACGCTCTGCCAGTCGGCGCTCTTCATACGCATCAGCAGGCCGTCGCGGGTGATGCCGGCGTTGTTCACCAGCACATCCAGCCGGCCTTCTTTCTCCAGCACCGCCTTGATCAGGCCTTCCACCTGTTCCTCATCCGCCACGTTGGCTTGCTGGGCCCAGGCTTTACCGCCTGCGGCACTGATCTCACCCACCACGGCTTCCGCGGCCGCAGGGGAGCTGGCGTAGTTCACCACCACCGTGGCGCCGGCAGCGGCCAGCTCCTTGGCAATCGCGGCACCGATGCCGCGGCTGGCGCCAGTCACCAGGGCAACTTGTCCGCTGAGGGGAGTGGCGTTGGCCATGGCAGGGGGAGGGCTCGGGTCGAGCGAGCGTAGATCTGGGCCTCAGGCCGGCATGCTCGCGACACCCTCGAGGGCGCTGCCCAGCAGGTCGCCGAAGCGCTGCAGCTGCTGCTTGCTGCCCATCACCACCAGCAGTTGGCCCGGTGCCAGGCGGACATCGCCCCCGGGGTTGGCGAGCAGTAGTTCAGAGCTGCTGGCGCTGTTGGAGCGGGCCTGGGGATTGCGGATCGCCAGCACCAGAGCGCCGCTGCGGCGGCCCAGCTGCAGTTCCGCCAGGCTGGCGCCGTTGAGGTCCCCCAGGTGGCCGGGGTCATCACTGAGTTGGAACTCCTCCACCTCGCAATCGCTGCCGGCCAGCAGTTCCATAAAGGTCACCGCCAGGGGGCGAAGGGCCGTGGCGGCCATGGTGCGGCCGCCGGCCACATAGGGGCTCACCACCTGATCGGCCCCAGCCAGGCGCAGCTTGCCTTCGGCCTCTTCGCTATCGGCCCGGGCAATCAGGCGGGTGCGGGGCGCCAGGCCACGGGCGCTGAGGATCACGTAGAGGTTGGCGGCATTGCTGGGGAGGGCAGCCACCAGGGCCCGGCAGTGGTGAATCCCCGACTCTTCGAGGGTTTCATCGAGGGTGGCGTCGCCCTGCAGCACGGTCAGCCCGCGTTGTTGGGCTTCTTCGATCCGATCGGGATCGTTTTCCACCACCAGCAGTGGCACGCCTTCGCCGCTGAGCTGTTCGGCGATCTCGCGCCCGATCCGGCCGTAGCCGCAGAGGATCACGTGCTGATTCATCGTGCGCTTGAGCTGTTGGCGGTAGCGCCGTTCGCGCAGCCGCCGGAAATAGCCGGAGTTGGTTAATTCCAGCAGTTTCTGAATGGTTTGCTGCACCACCACCAAGCCACCCACCAGCAGCAGGGCCGTCACGATCCGGCCGCCGGTGTGGATCAGGGGGGTGTGTTCATCGCTGAAGCCAAGGGTGCTGAGGGTGATCAGCACCATCCAATAGCAATCGCCCCAATCCCAGCCTTCGGTGAGGCGGTAGCCGAGGGCGCCGCCGTTCACCACCAGGGCAAGGGCCAGCAGGGGGCCCGCCCAGGGTTGTCTGGCGAGTGCACCGCGCAGGCCTGGCCGGCGACGGATCGGCCGGCGCGGGCGTTTCATCCCAGGCCGAGGGCGGTGAGCACCGCGGCGCTGTGGAGCTGATCCAGCTGGCCGGCCTGGCCCACGGCCTGCACACCCTGGCGGTTGGGCAGGCTGGCGGCATCACGGCCCAGGGCCACCAGCGGCATGCCCGCCAGCAGTGCCAGCTCGGTGGTGATCGGATCGCTGCTCAGCACCACATCACAGCTGGCCACCTGGGCGGCGCGCTCAAGCAGCTTGCCGCTGCCCTTGGCCTGCACTACCCGCAGGTCGGGGAGCTTGGCGCGCACCTGATCCGGCAGCTCCTGCCAGCGCTGGCTGGGCCAATCGGAGGCACCGCCTGCGGGGGCAAGCAGGAGGGCTGGCCCCTGGCCCGCCGGAAGTTGCGTGGCGGCCTGCTCCAGCGCTGGTTTGGGCAGGGCGAGACGGAAGCTGTTCGCGTCGAGGCTCAGGCCAAGGGGGCTCAGATAGGCGGCCATGGTCTGGGCAGGCCAACCGCTGCCTGCGGTCACGGTGCTGGTGGCGGAGAAGCCGCCTGCGGCCACCCGGGTTGGGATGTGGCTCATCGAGAGCATCAGATCCACCTGGCGCCCGCTGGCCAGGTTGATGCAGGCCTGGAAGTCGGGCTCGCGCACATTCCCCAGCAGGTTGGCCCAATCGGCCAGCGTGGGGTTGCCGTTGAAATCGAACGGGATCAGCTTCTCCACCGCCGGTAGCAGGCTCCAGGCACTGGCCGCGGCTGGCGCACAGGCCACTTGGATCTGGGCTCCGAGCCCTTCAGCCACCTGTGCCGCTGCCGGCAGGCAGTGGAGCTGAGCTTCAACGCTGCCTGGAACCAGAAACAGAACGCGCATGGCCGCAGGCGGAGCGTCGACTGATTGTATGTAGGTGGGATTACTCAGCCCCGGAACGCCATGCATTTGCTGATCGCCTGTGCCGGCAGCGGCCGCCGCATGGGGGCTGAGCGCAACAAGCTGCTGCTGGAGGTGGCGGGCCGGCCTGTGCTGGCCTGGACGCTCGAGGCCGCCCTGGCGTCCGCCTCGATCCGCTGGATCGGGATCGTGGGTCAGCCCATCGATCAGGCCGACATCCTGGCCATGGTGGACGCGGCCCAGCCCCACAAGCCGGTGGTCTGGATCCAGGGGGGAGACACCCGCCAGGATTCCGTGTGCAACGGTCTGGCGGCCCTGCCGGATGGTGCCAGCTCCGTGCTGATTCACGACGGCGCCCGTTGCCTGGTGGAGCCGGGCTTGATCGATCGTTGTGCGGCGGCGGTGGAGGCCGGAGCAGCGGTGATTGCGGCGGCGCCCGTGACCGACACGATCAAGCGTGTGGATGGCCAGGGGGTGATTCAAGACACCCCGGATCGCTCCCAGCTCTGGGGTGCCCAGACTCCCCAGGGCTTCCCGGTGGAGCAGCTGCGTCAGGCCCACGCCCGAGCCCGCGCTCAGGGCTGGAGCGTCACCGATGACGCCTCGTTGTTTGAGCGGCTGGGCTGGCCTGTTGTGGTGATGGAGTCGTCGCCGGCGAACATCAAGATCACCACCCCCTTTGATCTCACGATCGCTGAGGCGGTGTTGGCGGCGCGTTAGGCCTGAAGCACCGCCAGCTCGGCGCGGTTGGCATCCAGCCGCACCCGCTGTCCGAGCGCCAGAGCTGCATTGCCGGGCTCATGCCCGACGGGTAGATCCGCCAGCACGGGAATGCCCAAATCGCTGGTCCGCTCCTGCAGCACCGCCCGCCAGCTGTCGTTCGCGTCGTCGTCGTTGTTGCAGCCGCTGAAGCTGCCGAAGCCAATTCCGGCCAGCTGCTGCAAGGCTCCGCAGAGCCGCCAGTGGGTGAGCATTCGATCGAGGCGATAGGGGGCCTCGCCGATGTCTTCCAGCACCAGCACCGCCCCCCGCAGCTCGGGTAGGTGCGGGGTGCCGAGCAGATGGGTGGCCACGGTGAGGTTGCCCACCAGCACTGGGCCCTCGGCCACGCCGCTCACCCAGGGGGTACCGGCGAGGGCGGGCAGGGGTTCGCCGAACAGCAGGTGGCGCAAGCGCTCCTGGCTCCAGCTGGGCTCGGCGGCCAGGCTGGTGAGCATCGGCCCATGGATTCCGCCTTGGAAGCCGGCGGCCTGGCGGGCCCAGAGCAGCGAGGTCACATCCGAGTAGCCGAGCAGCCACCGCCCGCCGCTGCCCGGGCCGAACAAGCCCGGCTGCTCCAGCAAGCGGGCGGCGCCCCAGCCGCCCCGCAGGCAGGCCAGCAGGGGGGCCTGGCTCCGTAGGTCGCTAAGGCGTTCAGGGTCGGTGCCGGCCAGATGGCCCCAGCGCCGCAGGGGCTGCGGGTGGCGATCCACCTGCAGGCCCCAGCTCTCGAGCACAGCGATGCCGCCCTCCAGTCGCTCGAGGGCATCGGCCTGGAGCGCTGAACTGGCGGCTGCGAGCTGCACCCGATCGCCGCGGCGCAGCGGTGCCGGCCAGCTGCTCATGGCGTGAGCCCTCCGCTGCGGCCCACCACCAGGGCGAGCAGCAGCAGAGCCCCCAGCAACACCTGATGGCGGAAGTGCACCCCGAAGGAGGAGCGCGGCAGATTGGGCCGCTGCAGCAGCTGAGCCTCGCGCCACCAGCCGCCGGCGCTCACCAGCCAGAGCAGCCAGAAGCCTCCATGCACGCCCTGCATGGCAGCGGCCCAGGCCACCAGAAGGGCTGCGGCGCCGTAGCACCAACCCACCACCATGGGCGCCTGATCGCCGAGGCTCAGGGCCGAGCTGCGCACCCCCAGCCGCGCATCGTCGTCGCGGTCGGCCATCGCATACACGGTGTCGAAGCCGAAGGTCCACAGGCAGGTGGCCAGCCACAGGGCGGCTAGGGGCCAGCCCCCTTGCAGGCTGCTGCTGCCGGCGGCCCAGGGGATCAGCACCGCGAACCCCCAGCACAGGGCAAGCACCGCTTGCGGGTAGCCAAACCAGCGCTTGGCGGAGGGGTAGAGCAGAACAGGCGGCAGGGCTGCGATCGCCAGGCCCAGGCAAAGGCCGCGGCTCGAGGCAGGTAACCCCCAGAGCACCACCGCCAGGGCCGCCAGCAGGCAGATGGCCAGCAGCAGCAGCGCCGCTGCCACGCTGATGCGGCCGCTAGCTAGGGGGCGTTCGCGGGTGCGCTCCACCTGGGGATCAATGCGCCGGTCCCAGAGGTCGTTGGCGACGCAGCCCGCGCCGCTCACGGCTAAACCGCCGAGCACAATCCAGCCCACCAGCACCGCCGGCGGCGGCGCCTGCGGTAAGAGCCAGAGGCTCCAGCCGGCCGGGATCAGCAGAATCAATCGGCCGCTTGGTTTATCCCAGCGCAGCAGCGCCAACCAGGTCTGCAGCGGTGCCAAAAAGCCAGCCAGCAATGTGGCGCAAACCCTAGGGCTGCCGCTTGGGTGAGCATTGGGTGAGCAGCAGTGCGAAAGTGGCGCAGCGCGTGAGGCGATGGCCGCGTGAGCGAGGCATCCAGCCACTCCATCGGGAGCTCCATTCGCCCCGTGGCGGGGATTGATATCGGCACCAATTCGATCCACCTGCTGGTGGCAGCGGTGGACACCGAATTGCGCACCTTCTCGGTGATCCTCACGGAGAAATCCACAACGCGGCTGGGGGAGCGCGATCCCGAAACCGGTGATCTCTCGCCGGATGCGATCGAACGGGCCTTCACCACCCTGCGCCACTGCCGCGAGCTGGCGGCCAGCCACGGGGTGGACCCCGGTGATGTGGTCACCGCGGCCACCAGCGCGGTGCGTGAGGCCCCCAACGGGCGCGATTTCCTGCAATCCATCCAGGAGCAACTCGGCCTGGAGGTGGATCTGGTGAGCGGCCCGGAAGAGGCCCGCCTGATCTATCTGGGTGTGCTCTCGGGCATGGCCTTCGGGGACCAGCCCCACCTGATCCTCGATATCGGTGGTGGTTCCACCGAGTTGGTGCTGGCCGACGGCCGCGATGCCCGCGTGCTCACCAGCACCCGTGTGGGTGCGGTGCGGCTGCAGCGTGATTTCGTTAGGGAGGAGCCGCTGCCTGCCAAGCGGGTGGAGTTTCTCAGGGCGTTCATCCAAGGCTCCCTGGAGCCAGCGGTGCTGCAGGTGCGCCAACAGCTGAAGGCCGGGGAACAGCCGGTGATGGTGGCCACCAGCGGCACGGCGATGGCGATTGCTGCCCTGGCTGCGGCGGATGAACCACGGCCGCCCCTGCGCATGCAGGGGTATCGGGTGAGCCGGCAGCGGCTCGATCAGCTGGTGGAGCGTTTGCTTGGGCTGACTCCGGCCCAGCGCCGCGCTTTACCAGCCCTGAATGAACGGCGCGCCGAAATCATCGTGCCCGGGGCGCTGATCCTGCAGACCGCCATGGAGATGCTCGGTGCGTCGGAACTGGTGATCTGCGAGCGGGCCCTGCGGGAGGGGCTGATCGTGGATTGGATGCTGCGCAACGATCTGATCGTGGATCGCTTCGCCTTCCAGAGCAGCATCCGCCAGCGCACGGTGCTGCATCTGGCTCAGCGCTACAAGGTGGATGTGCCGCGGGCCGAGCGGGTGGCGGCTTATGTCCAAAGCCTCTACAGCCAGAGCCAGGGGCTGCTGCACAGCGACGACGGCAGTGGCCGTCAACTGCTCTGGGCGGCCGCCATGCTCCACAGCTGCGGCCAGCACATCAACACGGGCGCATATCACAAGCACAGCTGGTATCTGATTCGCCATGGCGAGCTGCTGGGCTACTCCGATAGCGAGCACTTGATGGTGGCGGCGATCGCCCGCTACCACCGCCGCTCACTGCCCAAGAAACGGCATGAGTCGTGGCAGCTGATCGAAGGGCGCGAGCAGCGCCGCACCGTGGCGGCCATGGCCCTGCTGTTACGCCTGGCTGTGGCGCTCGATCGCCGGCCTGAGCCTGTGCTCGCTGGTCTGCAGCTGCGGCGCGAGGGCGACAACCGCTGCGCGATCCGCTTGGAGCCGATGCATGCCGGTCAGGATCTCAGCCTGGAACGCTGGAGCCTGGCGGCGTGTGCAGCGGCGGTGGAGGAAGCGGTGGGCGTGCGCCTCAGCGTGGAGGAGCGCTGAAGCTCATCCAGCGGATCTGATCGATCGGCCCCAGTGGTTTGCCGGGGCCGTTGCCCTGGCTCACGATCACCAGATCGGGGCGGCCCGCCAGGATTTCTAGGCCACCGGCCAGCGGGAATTGGCGCTTGCCCTGGAACGTGCCCTCAAACAACACCTTTCCCTTGGCGGTGCGCACCGTGAGCCAGCTGGGCTGGGCGGCGCTGAGGCTGAGTTCGCTGGGAATCGGGGCAGGTGCCGGCTTAGGGGTGGGCTTGGCTGCAACTGGTGCTGCAGCCGGTTGGGCAGGTTTGGCCGGTTGCGGAGCCGAGCGGCGGGCTGCCCGTTGCGGCAGTTGCTGCCATCCCCAGAAGCCAGCCGCACCGATGCCGGCTAACAGGGCCACGCTCCCGAGCCAGCGCAGGGCGCCGCCGCCGCCTGTGCCGCGGGCACGCGGCTGACTGGTGTAGCTCTGGGGACTGAGCCGGGCGCGGGGGCGTTGACGGCCGGAGGGCTCGGCGCTGCTCAGGGGGGCTGGGGCCGGCTTGATGGTGCTGCGCAGCTGCTTGAGCGGCTCCACCAGGGGGGTGGCATCGACGCCGAGGGCCGCGGCCACCCGGCGCGCCTGGGCAATCACAAACACCAGTTCCGGCAGGCGCTGCGGGTCTCCGGATTCAAGGGCGTTGAGTTGCTCCTCGCCCATGTGCAGTTGTTCGGCCAGGGCGGCGCTACTCAGGCCGCGCTGCTCGCGAGCGGTCCGCAGGCGTTGGCCCAGCACCATCAAGGGATCGCTGGAGCCGCTGCTCAGAGCCGTTGCGTCGTGTTGCCCGGCTGTGGAAGGGTTGGCCTCACTGGCGGTCACGGCGCATCGGCTGGGTCGTTGCCGACATTGTGGCGTGAAAACAGTGCTGCACCACACGGTTGCTGAAAACCGTTGTTGCTGCTGAGATCAGATCAAAAAGTTCAAAGGTTTTTGATTAACCTTGGAACAATGAAATGGGCGATACTGGATTCGAACCAGTGACCCCTTCCGTGTGAAGGAAGTGCGCTACCACTGTGCTAATCGCCCGCGTGCGCTGATCGCTCGCGCTTTGAGACTTTAGAACATGGCCTGCCGGCTCAAGCTCCGCCGCGGAACAGGTGGTGATGGCTGGCTGAGTAGAGCCGTGAGCGGGCGGCTCCTGGGGCGGCCAGGGCTGGGCTCACCACGTACAGCGTGGTGCGAATCAGTTCGCGCTCCTGGCTGGCCCGCGCCATCTCCGACAGCGGCACCACCTGAAGCCATTGATCCGGCCAGCTCACCCGGTAGCCGATCGCAACCGGCGTTTCGGCTGGGTAGTGCTGCAGGAGCTCCGCCTGCACCTCCTCCACATGGCGGGCGCTGAGGTACAGGCAGAGCGAAGCCTGCAGGGCAGCGAGATGCTGCAGCTCTTCGCGCGCGGGCACGCCGGTTCGCCCGCCAGCGCGGCTGAGCACGATGGTTTGCACCACCCCTGGGATGGTGAGCTCCGCCTGCAACGCTGCGGCGGTGGCTTGGTAGGCGCTCAGCCCTGGCACCACCTCCACCTCCACATCGGCATCCAGCAGCCGGCAAAGCTGTTCATGCAGGGCGCTGTACAAACAGGTGTCGCCGTCATGGAGGCGCACCACCCGCTTGCCGGTGGCGGCGCGCTCGAGCATCACAGCCATCACCTCCTCCAGCGTGAGGGTGCTGGTGCGCACCCGCTCGCATCCCTCGGGGGCCATGGCTGCGAGTTGGGGGTTCACCAGCGAATCGGTCCAGATCAGCACCTCCGCCTGCTCGATCGCCCGGGCGGCACGCAGGGTGAGCAGATCTGGCGCTCCCGGACCTGCCCCCACGATCCAAACCTTGCCGCTCATGGCTGCACTCCGCTGGGGTCCGGCAGGGGTTGGCGCCGGCCATACAGCCAGTAAAGGCCCAGTGCTCCGAGGCCAATCAGCAGCAGGCTCACCAGCTGTGCCATGCGCAGGCCTCCATCGCAGTCGGGCGGGGTGCCCATCAGGCAGAGGGGATCGATCCGCAGGCCCTCAATCCAGAAGCGCCCAGCGCTGTAGGCCACCAGGTAGAAGCAGCTGATGGCACCCATCGGCAAGGAGATCTTGCCCCGCACACCCCGCTCAAATAGCACCAGCAGCAGCGCCAGCACGCCGAGGTTCCAGAGGGATTCGTAGAGGAAGGTGGGGTGGAAGGTGCTCTGGTCGAGGAACTCCACAGGCCGATTGGCGTAGGGAATCGTGAGCTTCCAGGGGAGATCCGTGGGCAGGCCGAAGGCCTCTGAATTGAAGAAGTTGCCCCAGCGCCCGATCGCCTGGCCAAGGGCTACCGAGGGCAGCAGCACATCCAGGAGGTTCCAGAAGGCGATGCGCCGCCAGCGGCTGTAGAGGATCACAGCGAGGGTGCCGCCGATCAGGGCGCCATGAATGGCGATGCCCCCCCGCCAGATAGCGAAGGCATCCAGCCAATTCAGCTGGTATTGCCGCCACTCAAACGTCACGTAATAGAGCCGGGCGCCAATCACGGCAGCCAGCACCAGGATCGGCAGCAGATCGGCAATCAGAGCGGGATCGATGCTGCGCTGCTTGCCCAGGCGTGTGGCCAGCAGTAGCCCCAGCAACACGGCCACTGCAATCAGCAGGCCGTACCAGCGCAGAGAAAAGGGCCCCAGCTGAAACAGCAAGGGCCCCGGTGAGGTGAACAAAGCGAGGGGCATCAGATGCCTTCGGCGGCCTGAACCTTTTCTACCTGCTTCTTCTTCAGCACCAGCATGATCTGGGCCAGAGCCACGGCTGCGAAGAAGGCCAGCAGACCGTAGATGCGGTTGGGGTTCTGGAGCACCACTTCGGCGTCGAGCTGGCCGAAACCACCCACATTGGGGTCGTTGGTGAGGGCAGCACCGGCGGCCACTACATCGCCCACGGCGGCGGTGAGGGTGGGACCGGCGGGAATGGTGTCGGTCACCGAGCTGCCATCGATGGTTTGGATCACCACGTCGGTGGCGCCGTTGTCGCCGGCGTTGATGGCCTGAACGGTGCCGGCAGCAGACGCGGTGAACACGCTGTTATTGCTCTTTTCACCAGTGGGATACACCTGGCCGCGGCCACGGTTGCCACCCACGTGCAGCTGGTATTTGCCGAAGTGGATGTTGCTGTCGGCAGCAGGATCCGGGGAGAGGATCGGGAACACAATCTTCTGGTGGTTGTCGCCGGGCAGGGGGCCCACCAGCAGGATGTTGGGATTGGCGTCGTCCCAGGTGGTCACGTAAACGCCAGCGGTCTCTTCCTTGAGTTCGTCGCTGAGGCGGTCAGCAGGGGCCAGTGTGAAGCCATCGGGAAGCATCACCACGGCACCCACGTTCAGGCCGGTGGGGCTGCCATCGCCGGCCACCTGTTGCACCTTGGTGTCGTAGGGGATTTCAACTTCCACCTTGAACACCTCATCGGGGAACACCGCTTGGGGCAGTTCCACGTGGGTGGGCTTCTTGGCGAGGTGGCAGTTGGCACAAGCCAGCTTGCCGGTGGCTTCGCGGGGGTAGTCGTAGTTCTGCTGCGCCCAGAACGGGTAGGCCCAGCTGGCCTGGGGAGCAATGAGCAGAGCGCCGAGAGCCAGCAGCGAGCTCAGCAGCAGGGAGAAGGAACGACGCATGGTGCGGAGTGGCGAGGGGAAAACGACTGGGGAGGAGATCAGACCCACCAGGGCTTCTCGCCGGTGCGGAAATCGGTTTCGGTCCACTGGCTCAGGAACACGTTGTCGTTCTCAACCGACACGTGAGCCAGGGCCAGGGAAAGGGGCGCAGGGCCGCGCACCACCTTGCCGGTGGCGTCGTACTGCGAGCCGTGGCAGGGGCACATGAACTTGTTGGCCGCGGCGTTCCAAGGCACGACACAGCCGAGGTGCGTGCAGATGGCGTTGATGCCGTAGCTGCCGATGGCATCGCTGCCTTCAACGATCAAATAGGTGGGGTCACCCTTGAGGCCCTGCACCAGGTTGCGATCGCCCTCACGGTGGTTGCTCAGCCAACCCGTAGCGGTCACGGCGTTGCCCAGCTCATCTTTGGCTGCAGTGCCGCCGCCGGAACCAGCTGCCTTGGGAGGGATGAAGTAGTTCACCACCGGGTAGAGGGCACCCAGGGCCACGCCCGTCACCGACCCGAAGGTCAGCAGGTTCATGAATTGGCGACGACCCATTCCGGGCACGTCACCACTCGAGGCGCTTGCTGGGATCTGGGTCATACGGGGCGGCGTGGTGGCCACTGCAACGTGGCGCCCATTATGGACGTTGCCCCTCCGGCTCCCGTTGGCCAAAACGGGCTTGCGGCGGCAGCCTGCAACATGCTGTTGCGCGCACCTGCTTCCGTGACCCTCCCGTCCGACGCTCCGCTCAGCAGCACTGAGGTGCTCGAGATCCTGCGCCAACGCTGGCAGGCCTCCTACGACCTCCAATTGATCGTGCGGCGCGGGCGCCTGTATCTGCAGGTGATGTGGGGGTATCTCGAGCAGCAGTCGTTTCCGATGACGGCCGAGCAATACGCCGAGAAACTCAACGAGCTGGTGGCCAATCTCAATGGCCTGGGGGTCTCGGCTCAGGTGCGCAGCTGGCTCACCACCACCACCGACAAGCCAAGACTCGGGAAGGCGATGACGTTGCCGCTGGAGCTGCCGGAAGGCCGCGCCAGCGAGTTTCTGCTCTGATTAGCTGCGCTGCACCACGCGTGCCAAAGCCACACCCACCAGATAAAGGGCCGTGATGGCGCCGCTGAGCAGCAGCATCGTGACCGGATCGGTGGAGGGGGTGAGCACGGCGCCCGCCAGGGCCGAGGCCACCACCACGAAGCGCCAGGCCGCGAGCATGGTTTGCGCCTTCACAACGCCCAGTGCCGCCAGGAGCATCTGCAGCACTGGCAGTTGGAAGGCCAGGGCTGTGGCCACCATCAGCAGCAGCACGAAATCGAGGTAGCGCTCGATCGACCAGAGCGGCTCCACCACATCGGCGCCGTAGCTCACCAGGAAGTTGAGCGCGGCAGGCACCAGCGCCCACCAGGCAAAGGCCAGGCCGGCCATGAACAGCACGGCTGAGCCGCCCACGGCCGGAGCCACCAGGCGCTGTTCTCGCCGCGTCAGCCCCGGCAGCACGAAGGCCAAGCCCTCGTAGAGCACGTAGGGCAGCGCCAGGATCAAGCCGGCATAGCCCGCCACCTTGATCGAGACAAAGAGGAATTCACCCGGCGCCAGCTGCAGGAAGTGAATGCCCTTGGCCGGAACTTCCAGCAGCCGCACCAGCGGTTTCACCAGCAGCAGGCAACCGCCTGCCCCGATCAGCACCGCCAACAGGCTGCGAAGGATGCGCCGGCGCAGTTCCTCGAGGTGATCCACCAGGGTCATCTCCACCTCGGCCGGGAATTGATCGTCCGGGTGGAGGTCCTCCTGGGCGGTGGCAGCAGCCTGGTCGCCGATGCCGCTGACGCGGATCGGTGCCGGTGGGGGCAGCACGGTTTCGGGCTCGCTCATGGCTCTGGCTCTCCACCGAGGCTAGGGGGCGTGGCTGTGAGCAGTGCTGCCGCCCGCCCTGGATCGGCCCACAGCACCTCGCCGCCGCGATGGCGCACCGTGCCCGGCCCGGCGCCGGCAATCCGCTGGAGGTCGTCGCAGGGCACCAGCACCACCGCCACGCGGCTGTTGCCCCGCGCCCGGCTGAAGTGCGCGGCTAAATCGGCGGCGGCCTGCAGATCTGCCTCCCCCGGCACCCCCTCCGAGCCCTTCAGCACCACGTGGCTTCCCGGGCACTCCTGGGCGTGGAACCAGAGATCGCCGCGGCGGGCCTGGCGCAGGCTGATCCATTCGTTCTGGCGGTGGTTGCGGCCCACCTGCAGGCGCAGGCCACTGGGGCTGCTGAGCTCGAGCGGGGTGGGGGTGTCGCTGGCGCCTTGGCGGCGTTGGCTGCGGTTGGGGCGCCCTGATTCCTGGAGGTGAGCGCAGTCCTCGTCGAGGCTGCGCAAATGCTCGAGGGCGGCGGTGTGGCTGTGCTGCGGCCCCTGCTCCAGATAGGTGAGGCTCGCCTCGAGTTGCTCGATACGTTGGCGGTGTTGCTCCAGCCGCGGGGTGATGGCGGCCACGGAGCGCCGTAGCTTGCGGGCCCGTTTGTAGAGCGCCTGGGCTTCGGCGACCTGATCCCGGCTGGGTTGGGGCAGGCAGAGCAGGGCATCGGCCTGCTGCTGCAGCTGGTCGCTGTTCTCCACCTGATGGAGCAGTTGCTCCTGGTGCTCCATCTGGCTGCGCTCGCGCTGCAGCAGTTGCTCCAGCCGTTGCCGCACCTGATGGTGCCGCTGCCGCACCTGGCGGCTGCCCAGGCAGTCCTGGTGATAGGCGGCCAGGGCTTGGTTGATGGCGAGCGGCTCGGGGGCCTCAAGGCCGGCTTGGGCTGGCTCCTGCCAGCAGCGGTAGGCGCAGCATTGGCCCAGGCTGAAGCCAAAGCGCTGTTGCTCCATGGCCTGCAGCCAGCCTTGCCAGCGCTCCCACAGCGCCAGCCATTGCTGGGGGGTGAGGGTCTGCACCGATTGGCTGAGCAAGGCTTGGCCCTCAGGGGTGTCGCCGGCTAGCTGCAGGGCCAGGGCCGGGCTGATGCCCTGATAAGCGCTCTGCAGAGCTTTGAGCAGCGGCAGCGGCAGCAGGGTGAGCTGCGCCTGCCAGCGCTCAAACGGTTCGCACAGATCGGGAGGCTGCCCCTCGAGTGGCGGCGGAGGGCTGTAGAGGTCGCCCGTGCCGATCGGCCGCAAGCGCGACTGCTGCTGGCGCACCTGCCGGGCGGCAGCCACCACCCGGCGCTGCTCATCCAGCAGAAACACATTGCTGTGGCGTCCCATCAGCTCCAGCACCAGCCAGCGCTGCAGGGTGTCGCCGGGCCGCGCCGCAAAGCCCAGTTCCACCACCCGCTCCCAGCCGGGCTGCTCGAGGCTCACCAGCGCCAGACCCCCCAGACCGTGCTGCAGCTGCTGGGCCAGGGTGCTGCCATCGCCCTGGCGCGGCGGCGGGGCAATCGCCATCAGGCGCGGTGCTTCCGCCAGCCAGCTCACTTCCAACCACAGGCGCTGCTTAAGGGTGCGAAAGCCCAGTTGCAGGGTGTGGCCATCAGCCTGTTGCGCCTTCTCGAAGCGGCTCGGCACCAGCAGGGGCTGCAGTTCGCTCAGCACCGCCCGCAGGCTGGTGAGATCCATGGCCTGGAGCGCGGCAGGAGCCATGGGCGAGGCGAAACAGCTGCGGCGGCACACCTACTCTGCAGGGCCGCGCTCGATCATTCATGGCTGCTGAGCCCTCCGCTGCAGGCCGGCTGTTTCTGATCACCGGTCCCAGTGGTGTGGGCAAAGGCACTCTGGTCGCCGCCTTGTTGCAGCGGCACCCGCAGATCTGGCTGTCGGTGTCGGCCACCACCCGCGCCCCCCGCAGCGGTGAACAGGAGGGGCAGCACTATTTCTTCCTGGATCGTGCTGGCTTTGAGGCCAAGGTGGCCCAGGCGGGCCTGTTGGAGTGGGCGGAGTTTGCCGGCAACTGCTACGGCACGCCCCGTGAACCGGTGGAGCAGCAGCTCGCCGCCGGGCGCCCTGTGTTGCTGGAGATCGAACTGGAGGGAGCCCGCCAAGTGCGCCAGAGCTTCCCGAGCGGCTTCCAGATCTTCATCAAGCCTCCGTCGTTTGAAGAGCTGGAGCGCCGCATCCGCGGCCGAGGCACCGATAGCGAGGAGGCGATCAGCCGTCGCCTCGAGCGCGCCCGGGTGGAACTCGCCGCGGAGGCTGAATTCGATGCCGTCTTGGTGAACGACGATCTCGATCGCGCCTTGGCTGAGCTGGAGCAGCTGATGGGTCTGGGCTGAAGGCACAAAAAAAGCGGCTCACTGGAGCCGCTTTTGGGAATTCAGCTGGAGCTGCTCACATCGGGTGGAAGAGCAGATCGGGATAGAAACGGTTGAATTCGATCAGGATGCCGGCGGTCACGGTGAACCAGATGGCGGCAAAGACCGGAGCCGTGGTGAGGAACTTCTTCATCGCTGGTGGTTGGAGGGATGAGTGGGAAAACGTTCAGGCCCAGGCCTGATCAGCGAGGGGAGACGGTGATCTTGTCGTCAGCCTCGGTGAGCTTGCCGCTGGTGAGGGCGCCGAAGGCGGCGATGGGCCAGGTGGCTGCAGCCAGGGTGCTCTTGAAGGCCAGAGACAGGTCGATCTGGATTTCCTTCATGGCGGCGTCTTTGTCGCCGCGGATCGCCATCAGGTAGTTGCGACCGGCCCAGCCGATGCAACCAGCGATGTAAAGGAACGCGATGCCGGGAATGATGAAGTCACCGGCGTGGCTGAGGCGGCCATCCACGATCAGGTGGGGCAGGCCATCAGCACCGCAGGAGGCCTGGCTGTACATCGCGAAGCGAGCCTTGGCCTGGTCGGTGGTGGCAGCAGCGGCGCGCTGCTGGAAGCGGGCGCTCTCAGCGCAGGGGGTCAGTCCGGCCACATCGGCTTTGGCCACAGGGGCGAAGCCGAAGATCAGCAGGGCAGAAATCAGAACAGCAAAGAGGCGGCGCATCGGGTCCAGCTGCTGCACGGCAGGATGTCACTTACGGACAGTACGAGGGTCGTTCAAAGCTGATGCCAACCCTGCTGGCCCTCGAAACAAGTTGTGACGAGTCGGCGGCGGCTGTGGTGCGCGATCAGCAGGTGCTGGCGAGCGCTGTGGCGTCCCAAGTGGAGGAGCACGCGCGCTGGGGTGGCGTGGTGCCGGAGATCGCCTCACGCCGCCATGTGGAGGCCTTGCCGGCTCTGATCGAGCAGGTGATGGCCGACAGCGGCGTGGCCTTTAGCGAGCTGGATGCAATCGCGGCCACAGCAGCTCCGGGGCTGGTGGGGGCGCTGTTGGTGGGCTCGCTCACGGGTCGCAGCCTGGCGCGGCTGCACAACAAGCCGTTTGTGGCGGTGCATCACCTGGAGGGCCATCTCTGCTCGGTGCAGCTCGGAGAGCCGCTGCCGCCGGGCCCATACCTCGTGCTCCTGGTGAGCGGCGGTCACACCGAAATGATCCGCGTGGATGGCCCGGGGCGCTACGAGCGGTTGGCCCGCAGCCGCGATGACGCGGCCGGGGAAGCCTTCGACAAGGTGGCGCGCCTCTTGGATCTCGGATATCCCGGTGGCCCGGCGATTCAGGTGGCCGCGGCCGCGGGTGATCCGCGCCGTTTTGCTTTGCCCAAGGGGCGTGTGTCGCTGCCCGGCGGCGGCTTCCATCCCTACGACTTCAGCTTCAGCGGCCTCAAAACAGCGGTGCTGCGCCTGGTGAACCAGCTCAAGCAGGAGGAAGCCCAGGGCGGGGAGCCCTTCCCCCTGGCGGATGTGGCAGCCAGCTTTGAGCAGGTGGTGGCCGATGTGCTCGTGGAGCGCACCACGCGCTGCGTGCGCGATCAAGGGCTCAGCACCCTGGTGCTGGTGGGTGGCGTGGCGGCTAACCGTCGGCTGCGCCAGCGTTTGGAGCAGCGCTGCGGGGAGCTGGGCATCCAATGGCGCCTGGCGCCTCTGGCCTACTGCACCGACAACGCCGCGATGATCGCGGTGGCGGCGGAGCAGCGCTTCCGGGCGGGATCGCAGAGTTCGATTGAGTTGGCTGTGGCTCCGCGTTTGGCTCTGGAAGCCACTCCCGTTCTCTATGAACCGCAGCCGGCCTTCTGAGGCCACTAGGGTTCTGAGACTCATCGGAACAGCCATGTCCACGGCTCAACCGGCACCCGAGCCCTCCGACCTGGCTCAAAACGTGGTGGAAGCAGCTCCGGAGGAGCTCAACCAGTGGAAACGCGGCTTCACTCCCCAGGCTGAGATCTGGAATGGCCGCATGGCCATGCTCGGTCTGTCGGTGGGGCTGAGCGTGCTGTTGATTGCTCGGCTGGCCGGCAAGGCCTAGGTCTTCCCCCGCAATGCCTGAGCCAGTTCGTTCGGCTTCAGGCTCTGGGCGAGCGCGTCATCAGCGTTAACGCGCCCTTGCTCCACCAAATGCTGCAGGGCTTGATTGGCGGTTTGCATCCCGTCGAAGCTGCTGCGGGCCATGATTTCTTCGATCTCGGCGAGCTCGCCGCGCTGGATGTAGTCCTTGCAGGCGTCGGTGTTGATCAGGATGTCGTGAAAGGCGGCGCGTTTGCCGTCGGTGGTTTTCAGCAGCCCTTGAGCGATCACCCCCAGCAGGCTTTCCGACACGGCCCGGCGGATGCCCTCCTGTTCGCTCGGCGGCACCATCCCCAGCACCCGCTCCACGGTTTTCACCGCTGAGTTGGTGTGCAGGGTGCCAAACACCAGGTGCCCGGTCTGGGAGGCCTCGATGGCCGTGGCCAGGGTTTCGCCATCGCGGATTTCCCCGATTAGGATCACGTCGGGGTCTTCCCGCAGGGCGGCGCGCAGGGCGTTGTGGAACTGGCGGGTGTGCTGCCCCACCTCCCGGTGGCGGATCAGCGATTGGCGGCTCTCGTGCACAAACTCCACAGGGTCCTCAATCGTGAGGATGTGGCAGCTGCGGTTGCGATTGATCCAGTCGATCATCGCGGCGAGGGTGGTGCTCTTGCCTGAGCCGGTGGGCCCGGTGATCAGCACCAGCCCTTTGGGCCGGGAGGCCAGCTCCTGCAGCACCTGCGGCAGGTTCAGCTGCTCAAGGCTGGCGATCTGCTGCGGAATCAGGCGCAGCACCATCGCCGGCCCGCGCAGGGAATCCAGCAGGTTGATGCGCACCCGCACGAACGGGAAGGCGTGGGAGCCATCAAATTCTTGATCCCGCCCGAAGCCGTCGATCTGGGCGGGGCTGAGCATCTCCCGCAACCAACCGTTGAAGGTGGCGGCATCGGTGATCGGCCAGCCGGTGCGCAGCATCTCGCCGCGGGCCCGGTAGCGGGGCTCCTCACCCACCCCCAGGTGCACATCGGAGAAACCGTTGGCATCGGCGATCTTCACGATCCCCTCCAGGCTTCCGGGCTGGGGGCCGTTCAGGGCGCCGGGCTCGCGGTTGGTTTCGGTGGTTGGTGCTGGAGTCGTGTGGGGCGTGGCAGTAGGCGCCGCGGTGGGCTGGCTTCCCGTCAGCGGTGGAAACAAGCTGGGAGGAAACGGAGAGCTCGAACTCACCACGGCAGTGGTCGCTGGTTCCAGCTTCGCGGTGATTGCGGCAGTTGCCCAGCGCATTCGCGCGCCATCTTTAGGATCCGGCTGACTGCCGGCCTCGCGCGTGAGCACCCCCCATAACGTCTGCATCGTGCTGGGCACGCGCCCGGAGGCCATCAAGCTGGCGCCGGTGATTCAGGCTTTTCAAGCCGCTCCCGATTTCCGCACGCGGGTGGTGCTCACCGGCCAGCACCGCGAAATGGTGGCGCAGGTGATGGAGCTGTTCGGCCTGCAGGCCGATCACGATCTAGCCCTGATGGCTCCCAAACAAACGCTCACCCACATCACCTGTGGGGCGTTGCAGGGGCTGCAGGCCGAATTTGAGCAGCACAAGCCGGATCTGGTGCTGGTGCAGGGCGACACCACCACTGCGTTTGCCTCGGCCCTGGCGGCCTTTTATGCCCAGGTGCCGGTGGGCCATGTGGAGGCGGGCTTGCGCACCGACAACATCATGGATCCCTATCCGGAGGAGGCGAACCGGCGCCTGATCTCCCAGGTGGCGCAGCTGCATTTCGCTCCCACGGAGGTGTCTGCCGCCAACTGCCGCGCCTCCGGGGTGGTGGGTGAGGTGTGCATCACCGGCAACACCGTGATCGATGCGCTGCTGCTGATGGCCGAGAAAGCGCCGCCGTATGCGTTGCCGGGCCTCGATTTCAACAACCAACGCGTGATCCTGGCCACGGTGCATCGCCGCGAAAACTGGGGGGAGCGGCTCCAGGAGATCGGCCAGGGCTTCCTGCAGGTGCTCGAGCGTTTCCCGGATACCGCCCTGCTGTTGCCCCTGCACCGCAACCCCACCGTGCGGGAACCGCTGCAGGCGCTGCTCGGCGATCACCCGCGGGCCTTCCTCACCGAACCGCTCGATTACGACCAGCTGGTGGCGGCGATGCGGGGCTGCACCCTGCTGCTCAGCGATTCCGGCGGGTTGCAGGAGGAGGCCCCGGCTCTGGGTAAACCGGTGCTGGTGCTGCGCCGCACCACCGAACGGCCGGAGGCTGTGGATGCCGGCACAGCCAAGCTGATTGGCACCGCCAGCGCCGATATCCTGCGCGAAGCCTCGCTGCTGCTCGAGGATTCAAGCGCGTACGACGCGATGGCCCGTGCCCACAACCCGTTTGGCGATGGCAAAGCCAGCGAACGGATCGTGGAGGTGAGCCGCCGCTTTCTCACGCGGGTTGGCTGATCACTCGCGCTTCTTCTTGGCCCAGGGCGGCAGGTCGATGAACACGCGGGTGCCGGGCTTGAGACCCTCCAGGATTTGGGTGTCCTTGCCGCTGCTGGCCCCGAGGCTCACCGCCTGGAAGGTGGGCTGATTGCCGGGGCCCACCAGCAGCACGCCCGGTTTGCCCTGCTCGGTGACCACCGCCACGGTGGGGATCACGGTGCGGGGCGCCAGGGTGCCGGTGTTGAAGTCGATGTCGGCGGTCATGCCGATGCGCAGCTCCGGCGGCGGATCGATCAGCTGCAGCTTCACCTCAAACGAGGTGACGTTGTTGAGCTTTTCGGCGCGGGGGGCGATCTGGCGTACGCGGGCTGGGAAGCGCCGATCCGGGAAGGCATCCACCCGCACCGAAGCGCTCTGGCCCACCTGGATGCGGCCGATATCGCTCTCGGGCACTTTGGCCACCGCCTCGAGCCCCTGGGCTAGCTCCACGATCGAGGAGCTGCTGGCGCCCGCTGATGCCGAGGCGGATGTGGTGGGCGTTACGAAAGCGCCGGGATCCGCGAAACGGGCGGTCACCACGCCGGCGAAGGGGGCGCGCACGGTGAGATCGGAGCCTTCCTTGAGGCGAGCTTCCAGGCGCTGCCGGGCTGCTTCCACAGCCGCTTTGTCCACGGAATAGCTGGATTTAGCGCTGTTGTAGTCGTCGATGCTGATGCCGCCTTGGCGGATCAACGCTTCGCGGCGCTGGAGTTCGCTTTGGCTGCGGCTGAGTTGGGCCTGGGCCGACCGCAACTGCGCGCGGAGTTCGTCGAGGCGATCCTCCAGATCGCCGCCATCCATCAGGGCCAGCGCTTGTGCGGCCCGCACGCTGTCGCCCTCTTCCACAAACAGCTTCTCGAGCACCCCTTGGCGTTTGGGGCTCACATTCACCTTGCGGAAGGCTTCGAGTTCACCGCTGGCGGTGATCACCCCGGGGAGGGATCCCTGCCGCGCCACCACGGTGAAGCTGTCGAGACTGCGCTGCTGGCTGCTGCTACGGCGCTGGTTGATTAAGGCGCCGCCGCCACCGATCACCAGGGCACCAGCCAGCAGGCCCGCCCAGAGGCGTTTGCGCTGCAACCAGGGCTGGCTGCGCTGCAGAGCGGCCGGCAGCGGCTTCCCGACCTCGCGCTTGGGGGGTGACTCGAGCATGGAGGAGGAGATGACCGTGCGCCTGCGCTTGACCCAGTCTTCCTGGTCGCACCCCTTAGCTGTGGGGTGGATCCCCGATGAAGGCTCCAGGGGCAGTCCGTAGATTCCTCCGATGCTTAAAGCCGGAATCGTGGGGCTGCCCAATGTGGGCAAGTCGACCCTGTTCAACGCCCTTGTGGCCAACGCCCAGGCCGAGGCGGCCAACTATCCCTTCTGCACCATCGAGCCGAATTCGGGTGTGGTGGCGGTGCCGGATCCACGCCTGCAGCAGCTTTCGGATCTCAGCAAGAGCAAGGATCTGATCCCCACGCGGGTTGAGTTCGTGGATATCGCTGGCTTGGTGAAGGGGGCCAGCCAGGGCGAGGGGCTTGGCAACAAGTTTCTGGCCAACATCCGCGAAGTCGACGCGATCGTGCATGTGGTGCGCTGCTTCGAAGACGACGACGTGATCCACGTGAGTGGTTCTGTGGGGCCGGCCCGTGATGCTGAGGTGATCAACCTCGAGTTGGGCCTGGCGGATCTGAGCCAGGTGGAGAAGCGGCGCGAGCGGCTCAAGAAGCAGGTGCGCACCAGCAAGGAGGCCCAGGTGGAGGATGCCGCCCTCGAGCGCATCCAGGCGGTGCTGGAGCAGGGCGGGGCGGCCCGCAGTGTGGAGCTGAGCGATGAGGAAGCGGCGATGGTGAAGCCGCTGGGGCTGCTCACCGCCAAGCCGATCATCTACGCCACCAACGTGAGTGAAGACGATCTGGCCTCCGGTAACGCCTACTGCGAGGAAGTGGCGGCTCTCGCCCAGAAGGAGGGTGCCGGCACGGTGCGCATCAGCGCCCAAGTGGAAGCTGAGCTGATCGAGCTCCCCGACGAGGATCGCGCTGAATTCCTGGCCGGCCTTGGCGTGGAGGAAGGCGGTTTGCAGAGCCTGATCCGCGCCACCTATGCCCTGCTGGGCCTCCGCACCTACTTCACCACCGGCGAGAAGGAAACCCGCGCTTGGACCATCAAGGCCGGCATGACCGCCCCCCAAGCGGCTGGCGTGATCCACACCGATTTCGAGCGCGGCTTCATTCGCGCCCAGACCATCGGTTACAAGCAGCTGCTGGAAGCCGGGTCGTTGGCGGAAGCACGCAACAAGGGCTGGCTGCGCGCTGAAGGCAAGGAGTATGTGGTGGAAGAAGGGGATGTGATGGAGTTTCTGTTCAACGTCTAAACCGCACGTGGGTCGTGTCAGCTCTTCGTGCTGGTTTGCCTCAGAATGGCTCCAGCACGTTCAGCCCCATGACGGAGCAGCAACAGACCGCCGACGGCGCCCAGCAGCACGACTTCGAGGCGCAGAAGCAGGTGCACCAGCAGATCCGCAACGATCCTGACTACGACGATTGGGAGTACGGCACCGAGCCCCTGCCCCATGAGGCCTGGACGGCCAAGGTGAGCAAGGGCTGAGCCCCTGCGGCCTTCAGCCCGGCTCCAGCTGCAGGGTGCTGTGCTCCACCCCGATGGCGGCGAGGGCGTCTTTGGCTTGATGGAGCAAGTCCAGATCGCCCATGCCGCTCTCGCACCGGCACACGTGGGCGGTGAGCGCCACCTGTGTGGTGCTCAGGCTCCAGATATGCACGTGGTGCACATCCACCACCCCCGGGAGCGCCAGCAGCGTGGCGCGCACCTGATCCGGCTTGATGTGGGCCGGGATGCCATCGAACAGCACCACCAGCGCATCGCGGATCAGCACCACGCCCGTGTAGCCCACGGCCACGCCAACGCCGATGGCGGTGAGCGGATCGAGCCAGTGCCAGCCGGTGATCCCCACCAGCAGCGCGCTCAGCAGCACCGCTAGCGACACCAGCGCATCGCTCAACAGATGGATCACCGCCGCGCGGCGGTTGAGGTCATGGGAGTGGCCATGGTGATCGCCCCCATGGCCGAACAGTTGCGCCGAGCCGAGGTTCACCACGATGCCCGCCGCTGCAGCCCAGGCCACGGGCCCACTCACCAGCGGCTCCGGGCTCTGCAGGCGCTGGATCGCCTCCACCACCATCACCGCCGAGGCCATCGCCACCAGCACGCCATTGATCAGCGCGGCGAGCTGGGTGCTGCGGCCGAAGCCGTAGGTGAACCGCTCACTGGGCGGGCGGGTGCTCAGCCGCTCGGCGCCCCATCCCAGCGCCAGGCCCGCCACATCACCGAGGTTGTGGATGGCATCACCGATCAGCGCCAGCGACCCGAAGCCGATGCCGATCACGATCTGCGCCACCGACAGTGCCGTGTTCAGCAGGATGCTCCAGCGAAAGGCGGAGGCCAGGCCGGCGCGGCCGATGTGTTGCTGCGGGTGGCGGTGACCCGGTTCGTGCGGAGCCATAACGCCCATCCACTGCCCCGATTGTGGGGGTCGTGGTGCGGATCGGCCTGTGTTCAGGCTTTCACGTGGGCGCGGCGGCGGATTGGACCAATCAGCATGAGGCACAAGGCGCACACCAGGGCCACCAGCAGCCAGAGCACCAGCCCATGCCCCTGGCCATCGAGCAGCAGCCCCGCCAGCAGCGGCGCCCCGAAGGCACTCAGGGCAAAGCACTGCGAAAACAGCGCCATGGCCAGGCCGCCATGGCCGGCGGGGCTCAGTTCCACCACCGCTTCGGTGGAGGTGGGTAGGAATGCGGCCTGCCCAAGGGCCAGCACCATCAAGGCCAGTACCACCAGCGCGATGCCGTGATTGGTGAGGGCGGAGAGCGCCAGGAGTGCTGTGCCGGCGCTGAAGCACACCATGCTCACGCCAAGGCCCACCGCCACCGACCGGCGTGCCAGGGCTTGACCCACCGGCCACTGAATCAGCAGCAACACGGCCAGGGGGATGCCGATCAGCAGGGCGCTGATCGCTTCCGGTTGGGCATCGCGCTCCAGCCCGCCCCGCACCAGATCCAGGGGCACGGCGCTTTGCATCAACGCGGGGATCGCAGTGGCCACCACCGAAAGCAGCAGCATCGGCAGGAGGGCCGGCAACCACTGGCCGAGGGGAATGGCGGGCACGCCTGAGCGCCCAGCCTGCAGAGCCCGCGGCAGCGGGCGCCAGAGCAGCAGGGCGGCCAGCGCCACGATGGCGGTGATATCAACCAAATACACCCCCCGCAGGTGGCCCAGCTGGGCCAGCAGGGCTCCGGTCAGGGTGCCGATGGCCACACCACCCGCATCAGCGGTGCGCGACAGGGCGTAGCCCCGTGCCGATGGCATCGGCGCCGAGCAGAGCGGCACCGCAAGTTCCACCGCTGGCCAGTAGAGCCCGCCCGCCAGGCCGAGCAGCACCTGGCCGGCCACATAGCCCGGCTGCTGTTGGGCGCCCAGCAGCACCGCGTCGCCAATGAAGCCGCAGAGCCCGGCCAGCAGCACCGGCAGGCCGCAGCTCAGACCCAGATCGAGCAGCCAGCCGCTGGCAAAGCGCCCGAACGTGCCCGCCAGGGCCGCTATCGCCAGGCCACTGCCCACCTGCGAGGCGCTGAAATCTGCCTGGTGAAACACCATCGGGGTGAGATACAGCACCCCCCCTGCTCCAAAGCTCGCCACCAGGCGCACCATGGCCAGCTCCCGCAGCGACGCGGGAAACTGGTGCCACCACTGCCGGCCCGCTGACAGCATCTGTGCTCGTGCCAACCCGTCGACCGTTGCGTGCGGTGCTGCGCAGTCTGCTGGCTGGCCTGCTGTGGCTGACCCCTGCCCGGGCTGCTGAACAGATCGAGGTGCGGCTCGATGGCTTGCGGCTGCCGATTGATCTGGTGGCGTTGGAGGCCTGGAGTGCCTCACCCGATGCCGCTAACGGGGATCTGCGCGCCTGGCTGGATCTGCTGGATCCCCGCGGCCGTGAGCAGCTGCGGCGCATCCTGCGGGCGCCGCTGGTGCAGGACCGCTCCTTTGCTCAGCAGTTTTTGGCTAGCTGGGCCGGCCAGCGGGTGCTGGAAGAGCTGGATCAGCTGATCAGCACCGAGCAGGGCGGCAGCGCCGGCCCGCTCCTCTATCAAGCCCTGCAGGAGTTGCTGGCACGCCAGCCGCAGGTGACCACGATTGAGCTATTGCGGGCAGTGCCCAGCCAGAGCCTGGTGCTGCATCTCGATGGGGGGCTTGAGCTGGCGGGCCGGTGGCGCCGGCAGATTGAAGAGCAGCGCGACGCGCTGCAGGCCCTGCAGCAGTTGCGCCTGCGGCAGGTGTCGCAGGCCCGGCTGGCCCTGAGCTCGGATCCCGGCCTCGCGGCTCAGCCGCAGCGGCTGCTGCTGCCGGTGCCCCATCGCCATCAGGCCCTGGAGCTGCAGGTCTGGCCGGCGTCACGCCGCAGCTGGGTGCTGCTCAGCCCAGGTCTCGGCGGCAGTGCCGCCCAGCTCGCCTGGCTCGCCGCTGGTCTGCAGCAGCGCGGTTGGCCCGTGCTTCTTCTGGATCACCCCGGCAGCGATGAGCGCGCGGTGCGGGAGTTGCTGGAGGGGCGGCGCCCCCCGCCGGGGGCCGAAACCCTCAGTGATCGGGTGCTGGATCTGCAGGCGGTGGTGCGCGGTGTCGAGCAGGGCCCCCTGCCGCGGCTGGGGGATCAGGTGGTGTTGGTGGGCCATTCGCTCGGGGGGCTCAGCAGCCTGCTGGCGGCCGGCCTGCGGCCTGAAGCAGGCCTGGCTCGCCGCTGCGATCGGGCCCTCGATGGCATTCCGCTCACCAACCTTTCGCGGCTGTTGCAATGCCAGCTGCTGGATGTGCGCTTGCCAGCTCCCCAGCCCCTCGCGCAGCCGCTGCAAGCCGTGGTGAGCCTCAATGGTTTCGGCAGCCTGCTTTGGCCCCATCGCGGTCTGCAGGCGTTGCCGGCGCCGGTGTTGTTGGTGGGCGGCAGCCTGGATCTGATCACGCCGCCTCTGGGGGAGCAGCTGCAGCTGTTCCTGGGCGATGGCGACCACCAGAGCCGGCTGGTGTTGCTCGAGGGCGGCAGCCACTTCTCCCCAGTGCGCATTGATCGCCAGGAGCAGGCGCTGTTCCAGCTCGGGGAGGAGTTTGTGGGGGTGGAGCCCCTGCGGGTGCAGGCCCTCACCCTGGGGCTCACCGCCGATTTCCTCGGCGCCCTGCCCAAGGGCGTTCCGCCGCAGCGGCGGCAATTGGGGGGCGTGACCGCCTACGTGCTCAATCGCCGCCAGGCCGAAACCTGGAGCAACACCCTCAGAAACTGACGCGCGGATCCAGCAGCGCCACCAGGAGGTCCACCACCACACTCACGGCCACCACCAGGGCCGCCACCACCACCACAATCCCCTGCACCACCGGATAATCCCGCTGGCCAATCGCTTCCTGCAGCCGGAAGGCCACGCCGGGCCACGAGTAGGTGACCTCGATCAGCAGCGCCCCGCCGATCAGCGAAGCCACGGTGATGCCGGTGATGGTGAGCACCGGCAGCAGGGCATTCGGCAGGGCATGGCGCAACACCACCCGCCGTTCGCTCAGGCCGCGGCTGCGGGCGGCTTCCACATAGTCGGAATCGAGGGCGCGGCGCAGGTTGAGCCGCAGGGCATTGGCAAACACGCCGCTGAGCAGCAGGCCCAGGGTGGAGGCCGGCAGCACCAAGTGGCGCATCGCCCCCCAGAACTGCTGGCTGCTGCCCGCCAGCAGGCTGTCGAGCAGATAGAACCCGCTGCCGCTGGGCGGCACCAGGGTGGCGGGGAATCGGCCCCCCACCGGCAGCCAGCCCAACCACACGGCAAACACCAGCTGCATCACCATCGCGGCCCAGAAGGGCGGCAGGGCATAGGTGCCGATGCCGTAGAGCCGGCCCGCTAGATCGGTTTTGCCCTCCGGCCTGGCGACGCCGCTGAAGCCCACCGCCAGCCCCACCACCGCGGCGATCAGCAGGGCCACCACGCCCAGCTCCAGGCTGGCGGGCAGGCTCTGGCTGATCACCGTGGTGACCGGTTCGTTGTTGGTGAGCGAGTCGCCCAGCTGGCCGTGCACCAGATCCATCAGGTAGCGGCCGTATTGCACCGGTAGCGGCTGATCCAGCCCCAGTTGGGCCCGCAGTGCGGCCCGCGCTTCCGGCGGTGCGCGCATGCCCAGCAGTGCATCGATCGGATCGCCCGGGGCCACCCGCAGCAGCAGGAACACCAGGCTGGCGATCAGCCAGAGCATCAGCGGCACCAGCGCCAGGCGGCTGGCCAGATAACGCAGCAGGTGACGGCGGCGACTCATCGGACACTCAGGGCCTGCAGCACCAGGCGACCGCTGCCATCAAACACGGGGCGCTGCAGGCTGGGTTGGGCCCAGGCCCGTGGCGCCACCTGCCACACCGGGATGTAGGCGGCTCCCGCCGCCGCGCGCTGCTGCAGCTGGCGCAGCAGGGGAAGGCGCGCGGTGCCGGTGAGGCGCTCGCTGGCCTGCAGCTCCGCCTGCAGGCCCGGGGCACTCCAGAAGCTGCCAGCAGCGGCGGCATTGCCCTCCAGGCATTGCCCGCCCTTGGCTTTGCTGCAGGCCAGCATCGGGGCCAAATAGATGTCGGGATCGGGGAAGTCGGCGTTCCAGTCGAAAAAGATCATTGGGAAGGCACCATCGGCCACCTGGCGGTAAGCCGTGGTGGATTCCACCCCCGTCACCTCCAGCTGCACGCAATCGCCCAGGTCGCGCTCCAGCTGGGCTTTCCAGGTGAGGGCAAAGAGCTTGTCGGCCGGCACGTTGGAGCGGAAGGTGAGCGGCAGGGTGAAGCGCCGGCCTCGGCAATAGCCCGCCTGCTGATAGATCTCACGTGCCCGTGCTGGGTTGTAGGCCGGCCAAGCCGGCGGTGTGGATCCCGCCAGGGGCGGCGGCACCAGGGATCGCAGCGGCGCGCGGATGCCGTAGCTCACCCGCTGGCTGATCAGCTCACGATTCAGGCTGAGGGCGACCGCTTGGCGGAGGGGCTCCTGATCGAAGGGCGGCCGATCACTCAGGAGCGTGAGGTAACCGATTTCCCCCGCCGGGCCAATGCCCTCCACCAGGCGCCCCTCCTGGGCCCGCTGCGCCAGGGCCCGCTGCTGATCGCTATCGATCCCGCTCGACATCAGCACATCCACCTCGCCGCTCACCAGCGCCCCAAACAGGGCTGTGGAGTTGCTCAGTGTCACCAGGTGGATGCCGCTGTTGCGCGGTGGCGGCCCCCAGTAGCGCGCGAAGGGGAGCAGGGTTTGTTTCTGCGGGGTGCTGCTCACGAGCCGGTAGGGGCCCGTTCCCACGAAGCGATCCGCCAGGGAGCGGTTGCGGTGTTGCTGGTAGGCCTTGGGAGAGAGCGGCGTGAGGCTGATCGAGCTGAGCAGCGCCGGAAGCGCGCTGTAGGGCCGCTTCAGCCGCAGCTCCAGTTCGTAGGGCCCACTCGCCCGCACGCCGCTGATGCGGTCGTCGAGCAGGTAGCCCATCTTCGCGAGGCTGCGGAAGCGCTCGAGGCTGAACACCATCGCGGCGGCATCGAAGCGGCTGCCGTCGTGGAACAGCACATCGCGCCGCAGCGGAATCCGGGCGGTGCGGCCATCCGGGCTGATCTGGGGTGGTGCTGCGGCCAGGCGCGGCTGCAGTTGGCC
Organism: Synechococcus sp. HK05; assembly: GCF_019104765.1. Taxonomy (NCBI): domain Bacteria; kingdom Bacillati; phylum Cyanobacteriota; class Cyanophyceae; order Synechococcales; family Synechococcaceae; genus Synechococcus; species Synechococcus sp. HK05. The sequence continues at coordinate 221,382 of NZ_JAHRXJ010000009.1, forward strand.
ATCGGCGCCTGTGGCGTAGAGCGGGTCACCGATGGCGCTGAGCAGCTGCAGCCCCGCGATGCCGGTGATGTCGATCGGATCAACGGAGGCCAGCGTGCTTTTGCTGGCCACCACCAACTGCCCGGGGGGGTGAGGGTGCTGGCAACCGGCCAGCACAGCCACTGCCGGCAGCAGAGCCGCCAGGGCCGAGCGGAACAGGAGGCGGCGGGTCAAGGCAGCGGGCAAGCCCGCCTATTCAAGCCCCATGCACAAGGCGTGGGGGATGGTGATGGTCGTGGCTGGCCACCTGCTGCAGGGAAATTTCAAACACGGGTGAGCCATGGCGGGCCAGGGGCCAGCGCCGCACCCAGCAGCGGTTGTGACGGTCGTCCACGCCGATCACCTGATACAGGTTTTCGTCGCTGGTGAGGGTGATGCAATCACCCTGATGCAGGGTCATGGGTCGGGTGTGAAACAGAGCTGTGGAGGCGTAGAGAGAAAGAGGATCCGACAGGCAGCCTTCTGGGTGATGGGCTGATCAAAGGTTCTCGTCGCTACAAAGCAAGCGCTGCGTCAGCGGATTCAGATGGCGCAGCGGTGCGGGGTCGTTCTCGCTTTGTGTCCAATCTGCCTCAGCGCCGGCTCAGAGGGTGCGCAGGCAGGCCGCCACGGCTTTCACATCGGGTAGGGCTGTGATGGCGGCGAGGGCCCGGCGGAACTTTGCCTCCTGCACCTCATGGGTGATCACCACGATCTCGGCGTCGTTGCGATCGCCGCTGGTTTCGAATTGCACGATCGAGCGGATCGACACGCCCTCATCCCCGAAGCAGCTGCCGATGCGGCCGATCACGCCAGCCTGATCGCCGGTTTGCAGGCGCAGGTAGTTGCGGTGTTGCGTCTCGCCGGGATCCACCAGGCGGCAAGAGCGCCAGCGGCTGGCCGCCAGCAGCGGGTCGAGGCCGCCGCCCTGGCCGGTGGCCTCGCGGATGCCGGCGATGTTCAAGATGTCGGCCACCACGGCCGAGGCGGTGGGGCCTGCACCGGCGCCCGGGCCGTAGAACATCACGCGCCCCACCGGATCGCCCTCCACCAGGATCGCGTTGTTCACGCCGTGCACCCCCGCCAGCGGGTGGTCTTTGGGGAGCAGGGTGGGGCTCACCCGCACATCCAGCTGCACCGTGTCATCGGCGTCGGTGCCGAGGAACTGGGCAGTGGCCACCAGCTTCACCACGTAGCCGAGCTGGGCGGCGTAGTTCACATCGCGGGCATCGAGGCGGTTGATCCCCTCGGTGGGAATGGCGCTGCGCTCGATCGAGCCGCCGTAGGCCAGGCCCGAGAGAATGGCGATCTTGTCGGCGGCGTCGCCACCTTCCACATCGGCGGCCGGATCGGCCTCGGCGTAGCCGAGGCGCTGGGCATCGGCCAGCACATCGCCGTAGGCAGCGCCCTCATCCGCCATGCGGCTGAGGATGTAGTTGGTGGTGCCGTTGATGATGCCGCTCACCCGCTGGATGCGGTTGCCGCCCAGGGATTGTTTGAGCGGTTCGATGATCGGAATGCCGCCGCCCACGGCCGCTTCGATCAGCACATACACGCCGCGCTCGGCGGCCGCGGCGGCGATCTCTTCGCCGAAGCGGGCGATGACCGCCTTGTTGGCCGTCACCACCGGTTTGCCCGCGGCGATCGCCGCCAGGATCAGGCTGCGGGCCGGCTCCAGGCCGCCCATCACCTCCACCACGATGTCCACGGCGGGGTCGTTCACCACCTGCTGCGGATCGGTGCAGAGAATCTCGGCGGGAAGATCCACCGGCCGTGGGCGGTTCAGATCGCGCACAGCCACGCGTTTGAGCGCCAGCTGGCTCACCAGCGGATGGCGGCCCTGAGGGTTGAGCAGGATCTCGGCCACGCCTGCTCCCACCGTGCCAAGCCCGAGCAAGCCGATGCCGATGGTCATGCCGCCCAATCCGTGAAAGGGCCGATCCTAGAAATCAGCCGGCCGCCAGGGCACTGGCCTGGGCCTGCATCATCTTGAGGATGTTGAGGAAGCCATTGGCCCGTGAGGGCGTGAGGCTGGCCTGAAGCCCGGTTTCGCTCAGGAAACTCGGATCGATGCCAGCGGCGGCGGCGGGCTCGAGTCCTTCAAGCCCTTCGATCAGCAGCGCCAGCAGGCCTTTGGTGATGGCGGCATCGGAATCGCCTTGCCAGTGCAGCTTTCCATCCACCAGCTGCCCCACCACATACACCTGCGACACACAGCCCTTCACCTTGAAGGCGTCGTTGCGGAAGTCCTCCGGCAAGGGCTCGAGTTTTTTCGCCAGCCAGAGAACGTATTCGTAGCGCCGCTTGGGATCGGCGGTGCCTTTGAGGCGTTCAACGATCTGATCGAGCTTCTCGCTGCCGGTGGCCATCAACGGGAACGACGCATGCGCTGGAGTCCCAGCAGCATGGCAGTTGCCCCCAGGGCGCTGAGCCAGGGCACTGGATTGGAGTGGTGGTGGCGGCTGATCTGATCCAGCTGGGCTTGGCCGGCTTTCACTGGCATCTCGAGATAGTCGCGGTGGCCAGGCCCCCCATCCACTTGCAGCTCCCACTCGCCATTGGCCTGTTTGGGCAGGGCGAAGCTCAGCTGTCCCTCGGCATTGGTGCGGCCCAGCTCCAGGGATTCACCGTCTGGGGCCACCAGGCGCACCACGGCATCGCTGGTGGGTTCGCCATTGGAGAAGCGGCTCTCCAGCACCAGGCTGTTGGTGAGGGATTCCAGCCGGGTGAGGCTGCTTTCGATGCCATGGGCCTGGGCGGCTGCAGGGCTGAGCAGTAGAGCCAGAGCCAGCGCGCGCAGAGCGGTGGAAACAGGCTGTGTCATCGCAATGCCGAACAAAGGCTTGGGCCAGCTAAGCGCCTGGGCTTCAGGCCGACCAGCGGCTGCTAGTGCTGCGGGTTTTACCGGCCTGAACCATGTGCACCATGGAGCTCACCATCATCGAGAGGGCATCACCGCTCTCCTGGCGCCCGCTCAGCTCAGCGGCCAGCACCTGCTCAGCTGCGGTGCCACGGTTCACGCGAATGCCGGGCGTGCGCCGGCTGGCATTGCTGGCGGACTGAAACGCGTCGTTGGCCTGGAGATCCACAGATGAGGTCTTTGCCTGCATTGATCCTGCCAAAGCCTGCTCAGCGCTGCGTGGCTGCAGGGGAGGTTTAAACAGCTTGCAACCAATGAATGCCCTGCTCATCCAGCCAACCGGCAAAGGGCACATCCCAGGGCTCCCGCGGCAGCTCGGCCACCAGGCAGCTGGATGACAGCACCGCGAGGGCGGGAATGGCCTGCCATTGCGGATCGCTGCGCAGGCGATCAAACCAGCCGCCGCCATAGCCCAGGCGGATTCCGCGCTGGTCGAAGGCCAGGGCAGGGGCCAGCAGTAGCCCCAGGGCGCTGGCGTCCAGATCTGGCCGGTGTTCTGGAGCGGGAATCCCTGTTTCGTCGGGGCTGAGGGCCGCGCCCGGTTGCCAGTGCCGGTAGCGCAGTTGCCCGCGCTCCACGCGAGGCAGGGCCAGGCGGTTGCGCAGATCTGGGTGATCGGCCAGATGCCTGAGGTCGGCCTCGCCCTTGAGAGGCCAGTAGAGCCCGAGTTGTTGCTCGCCTCGTAGTTGCTCGGCCAGAGCCAGGGCAGCCGTTTGCATGCCGGCTTCGGCTGCGGGTTGATGCTGCAGCCGTTGCTCGCGATACAACCGGCGCAGCTCGGCTTTGGTGCTGGCGGCGCTGGCCGTCATCGCTGAAACCAGCCGGTGAGCGCTGCGGCCAGGGCATCGGCGGCGTCATCGGGGCGTGGTGGGGTGTCGAGGTTGAGCTCGCGCATCACCGCGGCGAGCACATCGTCTTTGTCGGCGTGGCCGTGGCCCGCCAGGGCCAGCTTGATCTGCATCGGCGGGAACTCCGCCACCGGGATCTGGAAGCGCGCCAGCGTCATCATCAGCACGCCGCGGGCTTGAACCACAGAGATCGTGGTGCTGGAGCGGTAGAAGAAAAACTTCTCCACCACGGCCAGCTGAGGCCGCCAGGCGCGGATCAACTGGCGCAGGTCGCGGGCGATCTCCACCATCCGCTCACCCTCGCTGCGGCCGGGATCGGTGCGGATGATGCCGCAATCGAGCAGCTGCTGGCGGCCGCGGCCCGGGGTGCCCTCCACCTCAATCACGCCATAGCCCACCCGCGCCAGGCCGGGGTCGAGGCCGAGGATCACCATCGGTGCCCCCGGCGCTGCATCAGGCTGCCAGGGCCAGTTCGAAGGCGCCGCGATCGCTGGATTCGGGGCGCTCGAACACCTTGCAGAACACCTTCACCACGCGATCGCCGGAGTCGATCTGCTCGAGGGGGTCCTTGCGCAGGCGGTGGCGCAGGCAGCAGGCGGCCACGCGGGCCACGTCGTCTTCGGTCACCTCGGTGCGGCCTTCGAAGGCGGCAAGGGCGCGGGCAGCGCGGTTGGTCACGATGTCGCCGCGCAGGCCGTCCACATCCAGCTCACCGCAGATGGCGGAGATGCGGATGCGCAGGTCGTCGTCGATCTGCACGTGGGGCAGGCGGTTCTGCGCCTCCACCACCCGCGCTTGCAGGCCGTCCTGGGTGGTCTGCACGGCGTTGTTAAAGCCGTCGGGGTCGTTATCGAAGGCGGTGCGCTGATCCACCACCTGCACGCGCAGCTCGGGATCGCGCACGGTGCGCACCTCCACGCTCATGCCGAAGCGATCGAGCAGCTGCGGACGCAGTTCGCCTTCTTCGGGGTTACCGGAGCCGATCAGCACAAAGCGGGCCGGGTGGCGCACGCTCACGCCCTCGCGCTCCACGGTGTTCCAGCCGGAGGCGGCCGAATCCAGCAGCACGTCCACCAGGTGGTCGTCGAGGAGGTTCACCTCGTCCACGTAGAGCAGGCCGCGGTTGGCCTTGGCCAGCAGGCCGGGCTCAAAGGCGCGCACGCCCTCGCTCAGAGCCTTTTCAATGTCGATGGTGCCGCAGAGGCGGTCTTCGGTGGCGCCCAGGGGCAGGTCCACCATCGGCACCTGGCGCTTCTCGGTGGGCAGCTGTTCGCCGTGCTCGGCCCGCTGGCGCACCTCAGCGCTTTGCAGGTCGGGATCGGTGGCCGAGCTGTTGTAGGGGTCGCCGGCCACCACATCGATCTCCGGCAGCAGATCGGCGAGGGCGCGGATCGTGGTGCTCTTGCCGGTGCCGCGGTCGCCCATGATCATCACGCCGCCAATGCGGGGATCGATCACGTTCAGCAGCAGGGCGAGCTTCATCTCCTCCTGACCCACGATGGCGGTGAAGGGGAAGACCCTGCGCTTGCGGGCTTGCATCAGTGAGGAGAAGCGGTCTGTTCGGGGGATTGTTTCACAGGCAGCAGGCTCAGCACCTGAGGCGGCGTGGCATCGGCTGGATAGATCAGGCGCACGCGCAGATCACGGCTGGCCCCAGGCGCCAGGCTCACCGTGCCAAGGGCCGGCCCCTGCTGCCCCACCCGTTGCACCAGATGGAAACTGCGCCGGCCGGCGGTTGCACCGTTGTCACCGTCGAGCCCACTGGCCTCCACCGTGCCGCGGAACATCACCGACTTGCCGGGCTCGGGATTGAAGCGCAGGCCGCCCTGGGCCTGATCACTTTTCAGCGGCGATTCAAACGCCAGTTCCAGTTGCACCGGTTTGGTGCTGGTGTTTCGCAGCGGAATCGCCAGGTTGTATTCCACGCCGTAGTTGCCGTGGGCGGCCCAAGCGGTGCCGGGGTAGAAAGCTTTGAGCTCAGCCGTCTGCACCTGGCCGGTGCCGAGGCTGCCGCGCTCCAGTGAGGCGATCGGCCAGGAGATCGGGGCGCGGCTGGTGGAGAGGTAGGGCTTGCCGGGGTCGGTGATTGTGCCGTTCCAGATGCTGCCGATCTGCACACCGCTTACGCGGGAGTACACCATCCGGCCGCGAGCACCGCGGGGGGTGGGCTGATGCTCCTTGGGGCTGAGGCCCCCCTTGAGCAGCTCGGCCCAGGTGGTTGCGGCTGGGGGTTGATCACCGTTGCCGTAGGCCGCCAGGGTGGCCAGGCTGAGGGGGCCTGAGCTCTGCAGACGCAGCTGCAGATTGCGGCCGTTTAGCAAGGGGTCGAGGCCCTTCACCGGCAGGGGCAACACGATCAGTGTGCTGACGCGACCGGGGGGCAGTGTCCAGCGCTCTGGCAGCAGCGTGTTGCGCTGGCGGGCCAGGAGTTCGGTGGCCACGCGGCTGCCGGGTCCGCTGTACACATGGCCGTCCTGCGGCATCAGGGCCGGCAGGGGCAGGAAGGGGGCATCGGGTTGCTGCTTGTCGGTGGCCTGCGAGAGCGCCGTTGAGCCACCCAGCAGTTGCAGCGTCACCGGTTGGCTGCCGCGCGGTTCAGCCACCACCGCGAGCCAGAGGGTGGAATCGAGGCTGTCCGGCTTGCCGGCATACACATGGTGGCTGAACAGATCAAAGCGTCCGTTCAGCGCCACATCGAGATGGGCATCGGGCTTCGGACGCCCGTTGCCCGGGAACGTGGAGAGCAAGATCCCCGGCCCGCTGATCAGTTCCGGGTTGTTGTCGTTCACCAGCAGCACCTGATCCAGGCCGCCGGGCAGGGGCGCCACGGTCTGGGGGCGCAGGATCGGCGCGGGGGGCGCAGGGGTAGCGGCAGCTGGAGTAGCCGCCAGCAGCAAGGGCAGGATCATCGGGATGCAGCAGGTGCGGCGCCGCCGGGTTTGCCGATCAGAGCCCGAGCTACCTCGGCAGCCATGGCGCGGATCAGGTCGGTGGAGCGCGGATCGTTGAAAGGGCCTTTCACCATGAAAGCGGCCACGGCCCGCTGACCGTTGGGTAGTTCGATGAGGCCGCCATCGGCGTAGGCGATGCCGATGTCGCCGGTTTTGTTCAGCACGGTCACGCCGTGGGCCAGCAGGGCGCTGTCGGGGTCAGCGGAATCGCCGCCCAGGCCCATCAGCAATCCCAGGGGCAGCAGGGTGTTGGTGCGGGAGGTGCCCATCACGCCGCGGAACAGATCGCGCGCGCGGGGGCTGAGCATCTCGCCGGTGTCCACCAGGGCGATGGAGCGGGCGAGATCCAGGGAGCTGGTGGTGTTGGTGCCATCGAGATCCGGCAGCCAGTTGTTCACCACCGTGGCCGTGAGGCCCATGGCCTGGAAGCGGGCGTTGAGGGCGACTTTCCCCCCCAGTCGCTTGATCAACAGGTTGGTGGCGCTGTTGTCGCTGACGCGGATCATTTCGGTGGCGGCTTCCCAGAAGGGGAAGCGGGTGCCCACGGGCTTGCTGGCCATCCAGCCGGCACCGCCGCCCACCACCTCCTTGCTCAACGTGAGCGGCTCGTTCCAGCGCAGCTTGCCGGCATCGAGGTCTTCAAGGCCCGCGAGCAGGATCGGTGTCTTGATCGAGCTGGCGGCGGGCAGGGCTTTGTCAGGCTGCAGCTGGGCGTAGCGACCGTCGTCGAGCACCAGCAGATAGCCGCTGGCCTGCAGATCTTTGTGGCGAGCGGCCAGTTGGGCCCACTTTTTGCTAACGGCGGTGAGCTCGGTTTTGGGTTCAAACCGTCCCAGGGCCATGCCTCGAGGCAGGGGTTGCGCGGTGGGCAGCAGGGCCGCTGCAGCCTTGCCGGCGGCCGCTGGCTTGGATCCGCCGGCCAACTGCGGCGCCAGCAGTTTCAAGGTGGTGCCGGTGATCACCCCCAGGCCGATGCCCATCACCGTGAGCCGTAACACCAGGCGCAGCGGGCCTCCCCAACCAGGGGTGCTGCTGGAGCGTTTGGGGCGGCTCGCGCTCACGGGTGCTGCCTGTCGGCGGACGGACCGGACGTTAAGGGGTCCCTTGCCGAGCTGCCCATCGCAGTTGGCGCACCATGCCGCGCAGCAGGGCCACCTCGGGCTCCTGCACCTGGGCTCGCTGCAACAGCGCCCGCAGCTTGGCCATCCGGGCTGCTGCGGTATGGGGATAGAGGAAGCCCACCTCCAGCAACAGCGCCTCGGCATCGGCCAGGGTTGCCTCCAAGGCGCCGCGGCTGCAGAGCGTGGGGCTGCCCGCCATGGGCTGGGGCTGCGTGCGGCAGGTCTGCAGCTCGTGCAGGCAGATCGCCACCGCGTGGGAGAGGTTGAGGGAGGCGTAGGCCTCGCTGGTGGCCAGGCGCACCACTCGGCCGGCCTGGAGCAGCTCGGCATTGCTCAGCCCGCGATCTTCGCGTCCGAACACCAGCGCTGCCACCGGGTTGGAGCGCTCTGGGCCTTCATCGACCTTGCGGCTGTCTGTCTGGCAGAGCCAACGCAAGGCCTCATCGGGCTCGCTGAGCGGGAGGCTCTCGGTTTCAATCCGGCCACTGGTGGCCACCACCCGGCGGCAGTCGGCGATGGCGGTGGCTAAGTCGGGATAGAGCCTTGCCTGCTCCAGCAGGGCCTCGCCGTGCACGGCCATCTGCCGGGCTTCAGCGCCGAGGTGATCGCAGCGGGGCGCCACCAGCCGCAGCTGCTCAATGGCGAAGTTGGCGCACAGCCGGGCCACGCTGCCCACATTGAGCGGGCCGGCAGGCTCCACGAGCACAACCGCCAGGCTCATGTGAGCGTGTGCAGGTAGGCCAGTAGATCCGCCATCGCCTGGGGTTCGGGCTGGAAGCGCGGCATGGGTGGGGTGCGGCCGCTCACCACCTGCTGAATCAGCTGACGGTTGTTCTTGCGGCTGTCCACCCCGTGGAGGTTGGGGCCTACCAGCCCCTGGGCGGCGATGCCATGGCAGCCGGCGCAGTTGATCAGAAACAGCTGCTCACCGCGATCCGCCGCTCCACTGAGTTGCAAGGTCCTGCGGGTGTAAGGGTCGCTGCGGGCGGCCGGCAGCACCACAAGGGCCAGCACCACCACGCAGGCCGCCGCCAGCAGCACCAGCGCTGAGATCAAGCCGCGGCTGGTGCCGGCGCTCTGGGGGCTGTCCGGGGTCGAGCTCTCTGGGGCAGACGGTGCAGTCACAGATGGTGAGGGCGGGTCGCGCTCGGCACAAGCGCGTGAAAGAATTGTGCAACCAACACTGGTGCGTCACCCCATGATCGAACCCCTGCTCTGCGGCATCGTGCTCGGTCTGATTCCCGTGACCCTCACCGGCCTGTTTGTGGCCGCCTGGAACCAGTACCGCCGCGGCAGCGCTCTGGGCGGCTGAGACTAACGCTGTTGTTGGAATCAAGCAGCAGCACTGAGCATCAACACAGTGCTGCTGCCATAGCGCTTCTGTTTCAAGAGCTCCCAGCCTTCAAACTCCTCGCCTGAGCAGGCCGGAAGGGCTGTTGAGCTGCATTCCAGTAGCAGCAAGCCATGGCCATCGAGCCAGTCGCCTTGCCGCACCGCCCTAGCCACGGAGCCGTAGAGCCCCGCGGCATAGGGAGGGTCGGCGTAGATCAGATCAAAGGGTTGCTGCTCTGCGCTGCGGCCCGCCTGCAGCCAGCGCACCACCTCTTGGCACACCACCCGCAGGTCGGGAGTGGGCGTGAGGCCCGAGGCGGTGAGCTCGAGATTGCTGCGGCTGGTGCTGGCCATGCTGCGTTGCTCATCCACCGCCACCACAGCTGTCGCACCGCGCTGTAAGGCCTCACAGCCCATCACACCGCTGCCGCAGAACAGATCCAGCCAGCGGCAGCCGGGAAGGTCGGCCGCCAGCATGTTCATCACCGCCAGACGCACCCGCGATGGCGTGGGCCGGGCTGACTCACCCGGGGGACTGTGCAGGCGGCGACCACCGCTGAGACGCAGGCTCATCCGAGTTGGTTGACCCACGCCAGCCAGCGGCGCAGCATCGCTTCGCCGCTGAGGCTCGATTTTTCCGGGTGGAACTGGCAGGCCCCGATGCGGCCCTGCCAAACGGCGGCGGTGATGCTGTGTTCTCCGAAGGTCACCGCTGCGGTGGTGCAGGCGGGATCGCTGGGCACGGCTGCATAGGAATGCACGAAATACATCCAGGCGGGTTGGCCATCCGGTGGCAACAGCGGGCTGGGGCTCCGTGGTTGGAGGGGCTCCCAGCCCATGTGGGGCACCGGGTGCCCCGCTTGTTTGGGCAGGGCGGCCACATGGCCCGTTATGAGGCCGAGCCCTTGCCGCGTGCCTTCATCGCTGCCTTCAAACAGCAGCTGCAGCCCCAGGCAAATGCCCAACAGCGCTCCACCTGCATCGCACCAGTGACGCAGGGCCTCGGCCAGACCCGATTCCTCGAGGCGCTGCATCGCCGGATCAAAGGCCCCCACGCCGGGCAGCACCAATGCCGTACACCCTTCCATCTCGGCGCCGGTGTGCACCGCCTGAATGCGGCAACCGAGGCGTTCAAAGGCTCGCTGCACCGAGTGCAGATTGCCCATGCCGTAGTCGATCAGGCCGATGGTGCTCATGGGCAGGTGAGGGAGGAGCGAATCCTCTGGCCAGGTTGCTCGATCGCCGGTGCCACCTCCAGCGGGAGATCGTTGAGCCGATCAATCAATTGATAGAGCAGACCCACCCGGCGGCGATCGAGGTGAAAACGCAGGCAGGGCCGCAGGATGCCGTTGCTGTCACAGCTTTCGCCCTGGCTGAGGCTGCCCTCATCCACCAGCTCATCAAACTCGCGGTTGAGATCTGCCACCGTGGTGGTGGGAAGCGCGCTGTGCAGCAGCAGTTCCATCCGGTCTTCGGCGAATTGCGCTGTGTGGAACACCCGATAGAAGTGGCAGATGTGCTGCATCGCCTCGGCGGCTGTGCTGGCCTGTTTGAGAAGGCTGGTGTCTTCTGGGGAGATCAGGCCGCGGCTGGCCAAGTCTTGTTGGATGTCTTGCAGCCAGTCGGGCCAGAAGTGGTCGCCGCTGGGGGCGAGCATCACCAGCGGGATCGGTGGTGTGCGGCCGGTTTGGATCAGGGTGAGGGATTCAAACAGCTCATCAAACGTGCCGAAGCCGCCCGGCATCACCACCAGGGCATCGCTTTCGCGCAGGAAAAACAGTTTGCGGGTGAAGAAGTAGCGGAAGTGCAGCAGCCGGCCGTCGCAGGCATTCACGAAGCGGTTGGCATGCTGCTCAAACGGCAGATCCACATTGAGGCCGATGCTGTTCTCGCAGCCGGCGCCGCTATTGGCGGCCTCCATGATGCCGCCGCCGGCGCCGGTCATCACCTCGAAGCCCCGGGCCACGGCTTCCACCGCCAGCTCCTGGGCGAGCCGGTAGGCCGGTTCGTCGTTCGTGGTTCGCGCCGAGCCAAACACGGTGACCTTGCGGGTCTGGCGATGGGGGGCAAACACGCTCAGGCCATCGCGAATATCGGCCAGGGCGCCGTTGATCAGCCGCCATTCATCCGCATCGGTGCTGCCCTTGGCGATCTCCAGCAGGCTCACGATGCTGCGCTCGATCGCGCGCCGCTGCGGATGGTTCTGCAGCTCCTGATCGAGGGCCTGAAGGGGGCTCTGCTCCATCAACCGGCGGGGGTGATTGGGTGGACTGATCCATGAAAAAAGCCCGGCACTCAGGCCGGGCTTCGAGGCTATCGGGCTGCGGATGCGGGCCCTGTCTGCATCAGAGGTATTTGGCGATCGTGCCGGAGAGAGTGGTCTTGGGCACCGCACCCACCACGGTGTCCACTTTCTGGCCGTCCTTGAACACCATCAGGGTGGGGATGCTGCGGATGCCGTATTGGCTGGCCACGTTGGGGTTTTCGTCGGTGTTCAGCTTGAACACCTTGATCTTGCCCTCAAACTCCTTGGCGATCTCGTCAACGATCGGAGCCACCATGCGGCAGGGGCCACACCAGGGGGCCCAGAAATCCACAAGCACTGGCACATCGCTTTTGAGCACGTCTTGCTCGAAGGATGCGTCGGTGACGGCTGCGGCGCTGGACATCCGAGGTTGGGTCAGTGTTTTTGGAATCTAGCAACGGTTTCCGAGTTGCCCTCAGGGCTGCCGGAACTCGTAAAGAAGACAGAAGGCCCGGTCGCGCCGGGCCAGGGGGTGTGAGGAGTGTGTGGGCCGGAGCCCGCACGGTATGAGGGTAACGCCGCTGTCTTCAGCGGCTGTGGAGCAGGCCTATTTGCCCATGCCCAGTTGCTGGGCCTTCTGATACACCTTGCCTTCGGTGAGCAGTGAAGGCGCCACCACCACTTCCACCTGTTGCATCTCCTTCAGGGTGCGGGCACCGAGGGTGCCCATGGAGGTGCGGATGCAGCCCAGCAGGTTCTGGGTGCCGTCATCGAGGGAGGCAGGGCCGCGCAGGATTTTCTCGAGGCTGCCGGTGGTGCCCACCTTGATGCGGGTGCCGCGGGGCAGCACCGGGCTCGGGGTGGCCATGCCCCAGTGGAAGCCGCGGCCAGGGGCCTCGGCGGCGCGGGCGATCGGAGAGCCGATCATCACGGCATCGGCGCCGCAGGCCAGGCACTTGCAGATGTCACCGCCGGTGACGATGCCGCCATCAGCCACGATCGGCACGTAGCGGCCGCTCTCGGCCATGTAGTCGTCGCGGGCAGCAGCGCAATCGGCCACCGAAGTGGCCTGAGGAATGCCAATCCCCAGCACGCCGCGGCTGGTGCAGGCGGCGCCGGGGCCGATGCCCACCATCACGCCGGCCGCGCCGGCGCGCATCAGCTTGAGGGCCACCTCATAGGTCACACAGTTGCCGATGATCACCGGCACACCGAAATCGCGGCAGAGGGCCTCGAGATCGAGGCTTTCCTGGCCTTCGGGGCCGATGTGCTCGGTGCTCACCACCGTGGCCTGCACGAAGAACAGATCAGCGCCGGCTTCGGCGATGGCTTTGCCGAATTTCAGGGCGGCCACAGGGGTTGCGCTTACCGCCGCAATGCCGCCCCGTTCCTTGATCTCTGCGATCCGCTTGCGGATCAGGTCTTCCCGCACCGGCTGGCTGTAGAGCTCCTGCATCAGCGGCACGAACTCCTCTTTGCCCACCGCTGCGATGCGGTCGAGGGCGGGGTTGGGGTCGTCGTAACGGCATTGCACGCCCTCGAGGTTGAGCACGCCGAGAGCACCCTGCTTGGTGAGTTCCACGCACATGCCCACGTCCACCACGCCATCCATGGCGCTGGCGATGATCGGGATTTCGCGGGTCACACCGCCCAGGGTCCAGCTGCTGTCAGTCACCGCCGGATCCACGGTGCGACCGCCTGGTACCAGGGCGATCTCATCGATGCCGTAGGCGCGGCGAACAGTGCGAGAACGACCGAGCTGAATCTCCACCGAATTCCGTAACGCAATCGAGCCAAGCTATCAACCGGCCCGATGGCGTTCCGGTGGCTTCAGCTGCGGCCGCGGAAGCTCTGCCAGCGCTGCTTCACACCCTCGATCACCTGGCGGCGGTCATTGCTGCGCACCAGGCGGGTGAGGCTGAATTGCACCACGGCCACGAGGCCCGCCAGCTCGAGCAGCCCGGGCAGCAGTGGAATGCTGTCCAACACCCCCAGCACGGCCGAATACACCCGCAGCACCAGCAGCACGGCAATCAACCCGGCCAGCAGGCTCAGGGGTGTCCGGGCGGCTTGCCACTGCTCCTGCAGTTGTCCGCTGCTGATCCAGGCGCGAACTTTCTCCACCAGCAGATCCCATTCGCCACCCTCCTGATCGCTGGCAGGGGCCTGCATCTGCGGGCTGGCGGGCACCTCGATGGTGCTGGCCACAGTGGGAACCTCCAGGGCGGGCTCAGGTTCAGCCGGTTCGGCTACGGCGGGGCTGGGCTCTGGGGCAGCGGCTGTCTCGGCCTCGGCAATGGGCTCGGCCGCCGCAACGGCTGCGGTCTCCATGGTGGTCTCTTCTGTTGCGGAGGCTTCCACAGCTGCAGCTGCGGCGGATTCCACAGCCGTGGTTTCAGCGTTGTCTTCCTGCACCACGGGATCGCTCTGCTGCTCGCTGTCAGGCTTGAGATCAGCAGCGTCGGCCATGGTTTGGGGCAAGAGCTTCAGCCGGGGAGCTTACGGCTGATTTCCTGTTGCGCTCACTCCAGGGGCAGAAGTGCCGGGCGTTCCGCCAGGCCCACCAGCGGCAGACGAAGGGGGAAGCGGCCGCTGCGCAGCCGCTCGCTGAGCTCGAGAGCGATCTCGGTGGCCAGGCGAGGGCTATGGGCTGGTGCGCACCGCAGGCGTTGATCGCCCACCATGAGCTGGCCGCTCAACAGCTGGGTGTAGCTCACGCTGCCCAGGCTGGGGCGCACCCGGCGCGGCACGCCGTAATCCAGCACCGGCGCCTGCAAGTGCTCGTTGGTGCAGGCGGCCTGGCGGGCTATCGCCAGGTTGAGCAGCGGCACCGGCGCCGCCACCGCCACCAGCAGGCCGCTGCCCTCCTGCCGGTGTTGGCAAGCGCGAATCCAGCGCTGCTCCAAGCCGTGCAGATCCACGCTCAGCGCACAGCTGGCTCCGGGGCTCAGGGCATGGCCGCTGGCCTGGCGCCGCACCTTGGGCTGATGGCCGGCGCCAGCGCCGCTCACCCAACCGATGGCACCGGCCACCAAGACCGGTGAGCCTGGCCCGAGGGCATGCAGCCCAGGCATGGTGAACCCGATGCTGCCGGCGCCGCTGCAGCTGAACAGGGCGCTGCCCAGCGGGCCCAGCACGGGGCCCCAGGGGGTGGGGGTAAGGCCCTCGCGGCTGCTCACGGCCACCACGCCGTTTTCAGCGATGGCACGGTGCAACAACACCTGACCAGCGCCGATCTGCTCAAGGCACAGCTGGGTTTCCAGCTCCTGGCGCGGGTGCTGGGGGCTGGCCAGGCCGCTGGCGCTGAAGGGCAGCCGTTGCCCCTGCAGCAGGGCTTCAAGCGCCGCCGCGCCACCGCCCTGCATCGGCAGCACCAGATCGGTGTTGCCATGGCCGCCGCTGGCTTCGGCGGATCCGAGCCGGCAACGCTCGATCCGCATCGGTGGATCGCTGGGGCCGAGTTGGAGCACCAGGGAGGCTTGGGCGGTGAATCCGGCTTCTCCCGCCGCCACCACATGGGTTTGGCGAAAAGCCTGCTCGAGGCCCTGTTCCGCCACGCGATCGTGGAATTGCGCTGCGGTGCAGACCTGCAGATCGCCGCGCTGCTGCAGAGCGATCAGTTCAGACTCGCTTCGAGCGGGTGCACCCCCGCGGGCGGCAGACACAGGCGCAACAACCGATAAAATGCGTTCTAATCAAAGTCCTGTCGAATGGCGGATCCAACCGAACCCGGCGCGTTGACACCCGGGGGTGGTGACGGATCTGGCGGCCCAGGCGATTCCGACACCCGCATCATCCAGGCCGACCTGCGCAACGAGATGTCGCGCTCCTACCTGGAGTACGCGATGAGCGTGATCGTGGGCCGGGCCTTGCCCGATGCCCGCGACGGCCTCAAGCCAGTGCATCGCCGCATCCTCTACGCGATGTACGAGCTGGGTCTCACCAGCGACCGGCCTTACCGGAAATGTGCCCGTGTGGTGGGTGAGGTGCTGGGTAAGTACCACCCCCACGGCGACACCGCGGTGTACGACGCGCTGGTGCGCATGGCGCAGGATTTCTCGATGCGCATGCCCCTGATCGACGGGCACGGCAACTTCGGTTCGGTGGATAACGATCCGCCGGCGGCCATGCGATACACCGAATCGCGGCTGCAGGCGCTCACCACCGACAGCCTGCTCGAAGACATCGAGTGCGAAACCGTCGATTTCATCGACAACTTCGACGGCTCGCAGCAGGAGCCCACGGTGATGCCCTCGCGCATCCCTCAGCTGCTGCTCAATGGCTCCACCGGCATCGCCGTGGGGATGGCCACCAACATCCCTCCCCACAACCTCACCGAATTGATCGATGGCCTGCTGGCCCTGATCGAGAACCCGGAGCTGGAGGATCGCGAACTGATGCGGCTGATCCCGGGGCCCGACTTCCCCACCGGCGGTCAGATCCTCGGCCGCAGCGGCATCCGTGAGATGTACAGCACCGGCCGCGGTTCGGTGACCATGCGCGGCGTGGCCTCCATCGAAACGATCGAAGCCAAGGGCCGGCCCGATCGCGATGCGGTGATCATCACCGAACTTCCCTATCAGACCAACAAGGCGGCGTTGATCGAGCGCATCGCCGAGCTGGTGAACGACAAGAAGCTGGAGGGCATCGCCGATATTCGCGATGAATCCGATCGCGACGGCATGCGCATCGTGATCGAGCTGCGGCGCGATGCCTACCCGCAGGTGGTGCTCAACAACCTGTTCAAACTCACCCCGCTGCAGAGCAACTTCAGCGCCTACATGCTGGCGCTGGTGAAGGGCGAGCCGGTGCTGCTCACCCTGCGCAAGATGCTCGAGGTGTTCCTCGACTTCCGCGTCGAGACGATCGAGCGCCGCACCCGCTATCTGCTGCGCAAAGCCGAAGAGCGCGACCACATCCTGCTCGGCCTGCTGATTGCGCTCGACAACCTCGACGCGATCATCGCCTTGATCCGCAGCGCGGCCGATACCGCCACCGCTCGCGCGCAGCTCATCGAGCAGTTCGGGCTCAGCGAGATCCAGGCCGACGCGATCCTGCAGATGCAGTTGCGGCGCCTCACGGCCCTGGAGGCAGACAAGATCCGCCTCGAGCACGAGGATCTGCTCGCCAAGATCACCGACTACAAAGACATCCTGGCCCGCAAGGAACGGGTGCTGGCGCTGATCACCGAAGAGCTGGGAGTGCTGCGCTCCCGCTACGACTCCCCTCGCCGCACCGAAATCCTCGATGTGGAAGGCGGCCTCGAAGACATCGACCTGATCGCCAACGAGCGCTCGGTGGTGCTGCTCACCGAAAACGGCTATCTCAAGCGGATGCCGGTGAGCGAATTCGAAGCCACCAGCCGCGGCACCCGCGGCAAGGCTGGAACCCGCAGCCAGGGTGAGGAGGCAGTGCGGCTGTTCATCAGCTGCAACGACCACGACTCCCTGCTGCTCTTCTCTGATCGCGGTGTGGTGTACTCCGTTCCGGCCTATCGGGTGCCGCAATGCAGTCGCACCGCCAAGGGCACGCCGATCGTTCAATTGCTGCCGATTCCGCGCGAGGAGCAGATCACCTCGCTGCTGGCGGTGAGCGAATTCGCTGAAGACGCCGTGCTGGTGATGCTCACCAGCGGCGGCTACATCAAGCGCACACGCCTCTCGGCCTTCGCCAACATCCGCTCCAACGGCCTGATCGCCATCTCTTTGGAGGACGGCGATGCCCTCACCTGGGTTCGTCTTGCCCAACCCGGCGACAGCCTGCTGATCGGCTCCCGCAATGGGATGACGATCCACTTCCGCCTCAGCGATGAAGAGCTGCGGCCCTTGGGTCGCACCGCTCGCGGTGTGCGCGCGATGAATCTGCGCCCGGGCGATCAGCTGGTGAGCATGGATGTGCTCCCTGTGGAGCTGGCGGATCGGGTGGAGAGCAGCAGTGCTGCCGCCGATGAGGAAGACAGTGAAGAGGTGGCGCCCAGCGAGGGCCCCTGGGTGCTGGTGGCGTCCGCGAGCGGGCTCGGTAAGCGGGTGCCAGTGGATCAGTTCCGCTTGCAGAAGCGGGCCGGCATGGGTCTGCGTTGCATGAAGTTCCGCCGCGATGGCGATGTGCTGGTGGGCCTCAAGGTGCTCGGTGCCGGTGAAGAGCTGCTGCTGGTGAGCGAGAAGGGCGTGATCGTGCGCATGCAGGCCGATGCAGTGCCGCAGCAGTCGCGGGCGGCCACGGGCGTGCGCCTGCAGCGCCTCGATAGTGGTGATCGCCTCTCGGAGGTGGTGCTGGTGCCGCCCGCTCCGGAGGAGGAGGAAGCCGATCCCGCCACCGATCCCTCTGCCGACACCACCGCCGTGGCCGATGCCTGATCACCGCGGCGATCTCTGGATCGCCAACACGGTGAGCGATCTGATCCAGGGGGATGTGCATGAACACCTCCCCCTCGAGGCCATCGCCCTGGATGGTGATGTGCTCGGCTTGGGCACCACCACCAGCATCGATAACGGCGAGCTCACCTTTCTGCCTAACGCCGCCGGCAGCACCACCATCTGGAAATGCCAGGCCAGTACTGGCGGCATCCGCGCCCTTAAGAGCGGGGATGGCAGCGCTCACTTTCCCTATGTGTGCTTCAGCGGCGATGCCGCGGCCCTCAAGGTGCTGGTGGATCCCGCTGAGCTGGGGGATGTGGACGGCATGCCGCTGCAGGAGCTGGTGGGGGAGGCGATTGCCCACCTGCGCCAGCAAGGGCGCCTGGCTGAGGCGCCGATCTATGGGGTGAGGGCTGAGCTCGAGTGGCGTTCGCTCGTGATCACCGTGGCCTCCAAGCTGTGCATGGGGCAGCAGCGCCGCAACACGGCCATTGCCAGCAGTGCGGCCAGTGAGGGCACCGCCAGCCGCAGCATCTATCAACTGCTGCAGCACTACCGCCTCGCCGAGCACGACCCTGGCGATCCCGCCGACCCGATTCGCTATCTGGGGCGCTCGCTGCAATGGGAGTGTTGCGGCTTTTTTGACACCGATCCCGCCACCGGCCGGGTGACCATCCCCGCCGAGGGCGCTCACCTGCATCTTCATGGCTGCAGCGTGGATCTGTGCCATGGCGGCCATCTGCATCACGAGCACCCCGGCACGGCGCTGCGGGCGGTGCGGCGCCTGGCGCTGTATCCGCTGCAGCAGGTGCATCAGCTGGCGAGTGATCTGGGGATTGAGCAGCTGCGCTTCGAGGCGGGTGCCGCCTGCTTCCGTGTGGTGAACCTTGGCTCGATGGATGTGAGCGATGTGGGGGTTGCCGTGGTGGTGAACGATCGCTACTCCGGCCATCGTTATCTGCGCTTGCCGTGGCTCGCGGCAGGCGCGAGCGAGCAGTTCAGCGTGCCCCTGGATCTGCCTCCAGGGGGGCATCGCCTTGAGGTGATCGCTGATCCCGAGCGGCAAATTCTCGATCGCGAGGCGCTTCAGGCCAATAACCGAGCGGTGCTGGAGGTGCAGATCTGATGGCGCAATCCACTTCGATCGACGTGTTGGTGCTTGGTGCCGGTCCGGCAGCCCTTTGCATCGCGGCTGCCCTCTGCGATCGGGGCGTGGCGGTACAGGGCTTGGCGCCCGAAGATCCAGCTACCCCCTGGCCCAACACCTACGGCATTTGGGGCCCGGAGGTGGACGCGCTTGGCCTGCAGCATCTTTTGGGCCATCGCTGGCACGACACCCGCAGTTATTTCGGCGATCGGCTCACCACTGGCGCCGTGGCCCACGGCCTTGACTACGGCCTGTTCGACAAAACAGCTCTGCAGCAGCACTGGTGGCAGCCCTGCCAAAGCGCTGGCATGCCGTGGATGCGCGGGCGTGCGGCTGCCATTGAGCACGACGCTGAAGGTTCGGTGGTGATCAGCGAGGCGGGTAAGCGCCTGCGGGCAAGGTTGGTGATCGATGCCAGTGGCCATCACTCCCCCTTCGTGCAGCGCCCCGATGAGGGGCCGGTGGCAGGCCAGGCCGCTTACGGGATCGTGGGGCGCTTTTCAGCGCCGCCGGTGGATCCCGGCCAGTTCGTGCTGATGGATTACCGCTGTGATCACCTCAGTGAGGCGGAGCGGCGCTGCGCACCACCCACGTTTCTTTACGCCATGGATTTCGGCGAGGGGGTGTTCTTCGTGGAGGAAACATCCCTTGCCCTGGCACCGGCTGTTCCTTACGACGTGCTCAAAGATCGGCTGCAGCGGCGCTTGGCTCTGCGCGGCATCAGCGTGGAGGAGGTGCAGCACGAGGAGTTCTGCCTGTTCCCGATGAATCTGCCGCTGCCGGATCTGCAGCAGCGGGTGGTGGGTTTCGGTGGCTCCGCCTCGATGGTGCACCCAGCCTCGGGCTACATGGTGGGATCGCTGCTGCGGCGCGCGCCGGCCTTGGCGGATGCAATCGCTGCTGGGCTGAAGGATCCCAATGCAGGAGGCCAGGAGTTGGCTCTTCGGGCCTGGCAGGCCCTCTGGCCTGTGGAGCTGCAGCGCCGGCATGCGCTCTACCGCTTTGGCCTGGAGAAGTTGATGCGCTTTTCCGAGCCGCAGCTGCGCGCTCACTTCACCACCTTCTTTTCCTTGCCGCGCGAGCAGTGGTTTGGCTTTCTCACCAACACCCTCAGCCTGCCGGCCTTGATTGCCGCGATGGTGCGTTTGTTTGTGTTGGCGCCCTGGAGCGTGAAGGCGGGGCTGATGTTGATGCAGGGCCGGGAGTTGCAGCTCGGTCTGCGGATGCTCAGGCCGTAGCGCCGGCACAGGAGCTGCCCTGGCCGGCGGTGCAACCAAAGCAGTGGTTGCCCCAGCGAATCCCTCGCTGTTCGAGCTGTTCGCGCGTGATCGTCGCAATGGTGGTTGGGGTCCCGCCGAGAGGCAGCTCGAGCATCTGGTTGAAATCGCAGTCGAACAGCTGGCCGTCGGCGGCCACCGAAAGCGTGTCGCGGCACATCAGGCCGTTCAGGGCTTCGGGGTTCAAGGCGCCCTCGAGCAGCTTCAGGTAGCAGTTCACATGGCCATCGCGCTGCAGTTGCTCCAGGAAGCGGGCGATCGGCATGTTGTTGAGGCCGATCAGTTGATCGAACTGCACCCCCGCCAGCTCCTTGAGGCGGCGTTTCCACTGGGCCGTGTCGCATGGGGTGAGCTGCTGCAGGCGGGTGCCGGCTGGATTGCTCATCAGCGTGAGCTGCCGCTTGGGATCACCGTGGCCGTATCCCAGCTGGTTGAGCCGCTTCAGCGCCTCGATCGACGCCTCCCAGGTGCCATCGCCGCGCTGGGCATCGGTGCTCTCGGCTTCCGGCTGCGGCAGGCTCGCCACGATCTCCACCTCGTGCTCTGCCAGGAAGGCCGCCAGATCCCGCAGCGCCGGCAGCAGCAGCACCGTGAGGTTGCAGCGATCGATCACATGGCAGCCCTGGGCCCGGGCCGCCAGCACCAACTCCTTGAAACGTGGATGCAGCTCTGGAGCACCGCCGGTGAGATCCACCACCGCCGGCTGCAGCCGCCCCATCGCCGCGATGCACTGCTCCACCACCGCATCAGGCATCAGGGTGTGGCCTTGATGGGGGCCTGCATCCACATGGCAGTGGCTGCAACGCATGTTGCAGAGCTTGCCCAGGTTGAGCTGCAGCACCCGCAGGCCGCTCCGCTGCGGCGTGCTGAGTTGGCGTTGACGCAGGCTCGCTTCGAAGTGCTGCTCCGCGGGCAGGGCCTGAGCCAGCAGGTCCAGTTGCTGATGCGGGGCGAGCGCGGCGGTGGAGGTCAGGGTGCAGCTGTTGGGATCTGCGCCCAGTCTGCGGCGTTGATCAGCGGGAACAGCGCGTCTTCGGCGCGGACGGCCTCAAGCCAGCCCTCCGGCAGCTCCACCGCGCCATCGATGGCTCCCAGCAGCTGCCAGAAACGGCCCAGATGGCGTTCGATCCGCTCGCGGGCCAGTTCAGTGGTGGTGCCGGCCCGGAGGATGAAGCTCCAATCAGAGCTCTGGGCCAGCAGCAGCTCACGGCCGGCCTGATTCAGCAGCTCCCGGGCCTGTTCGCTGCCCACGCCGCGGCTCACCCGCTGCACCATCGCCCGTGAGGCGCGGTTCCACTCCGGAATCACCCAGGCGTTGCTGTCGTTGAGCCAATAGTTGTGGTAGCCGCCCTGGCCCCAGCTGGAGGGGGAGGGCTGGCAGAGCTGCAGGCTGTCGCCGCGGCTCAGGGTGTCGCGCAGGGTGGTGAGCCCAACGCCGCTCGCGGGCGCCTGGCGGAACAGCTCGGCCAGGAAGCGCGGCCCTTCAAACCACCAGTGGCCGAACAGCTCGGCATCGAAGGGCGCCACCAGCAGCGGCGCACGCTCCATGGCGCCCTGCAGGTGTTGGAGGTGCTGGGAGCGGCCCTGCAGGTAGTGGGAGGCATCGCGGCGCACGCTGGCGTGGGCGGCCGCCGGCTCATAGGGCTGCTTGCCATCGAGGCCGCAGTCGCGGCTGCTCACCCGGTGCAGCTTGAGGCCCAGGGGCCGGCGGCAGTTGATGCCGCGTTGCTCCAGTTCGCCGTCGGGCAGATCCCAGCCCAGATCGCGGTGGAATTCGCGGTAACTGGCATCGCCGGGATAGCCGTCGCGGGCGCTCCACACCGGCAGGGTGGATTCGCTGTCGCGCCCGAAGAAGGCCATGCCTGCCGGCGTGCAGATGGGGGCATACACCCCGTAGCGGGGCCGGGGTTGCCCATGCAGCAGGCCATGGGCATCGAGGATCGCGTAGCGCAGACCGCAGCTCACCAGCAGGCGATCGAGGCCCTCGTAGTAGGCACATTCCGGCAGCCAGATGCCTTGAGGGCGCACCCCCAGCAGGCGCTGGTGCTCGCGCACGGCGGTGAGCAGCTGGGCCCGCACCGCTTCCGGGCAATCCCGCAGCAGCGGCAGGTAGCCGTGGGTGGCGGCGCAGGTGAGCAGATCCAGCACTCCGGCCTGCTGCAGCCGCTGGAAACGGGGCAGCAGGTTGCCGCCGCAGCGCTGCCAGGCCGCTGCGGCACCGCTCAGCTGTTGCGCCAGATCAGCCGCGGCGGCCTCGAAACCGGCGGGTGCCTGCAGCAGCAGCTCCTGCCGCACCGCCAGCCAGGGCCCGAAGCGCTCGCTCAGGTCGGGGCTGCTGAGGAGCGACAGCAGCGTGGGCGAGAGCCCCATGCTCAGGCGCGGCCGCTGGTTGGGATCGGCGGCGGCCGCCTCCAACACATCGAGCAGGGGCAGGTAGCACTCCAGCAGCGCCTGGAAGTACCAGTCTTCCTCCAGCGAACCGGGCTCGCTGGAGTGCACGTAGGGCAGATGCGCGTGCAGCACCAGGGCGAGGTCGCCGTGGCTGGTGGTCTCCGTGGCCAGTGCGCCGCTGGCCAAGGTCCCAGCTCAGAGTAGGGCGACTTTACGCGCTGCTTTTAGGCTCGCACCAGTGATTCGGCAGCGATGCAGCTGGCTCTGGCGGTCGACGGCCACAGCATGTTCTACGTGCAGCAGAAGCTGGGCTGGTTTTTCGACCCCCGCCGCCTGCTGGCGTACGCCACGGCTGCACCCGGTGTGGAGATCAGCAGCGCCTTCTGGTACACCGGCCTGAAAGACCCCACCGACCAGCGCCCCTTCCGCGACGCCCTCACCAGTCTGGGGTTCACCGTGCGCACCAAGCCTCTGCGGGAGGTGGGAGGAGAGGCGGATCAGCGCCAGTTCGCCAGAGCCAATCTGGATGTGGAGATTGCCATTGATCTGTTGGCGATCGCCCACCGCACCGATGAAGTGTGGCTGTTGAGCGGCAGCCGCGACTTGGAGCGCCTGGTGGAGGTGCTGCGGATCAAAGGTCTGAAGGTGGTGTTGGTGAGCACCGATGGCATGGTGCCTCGGGAGCTGCGCAACGCCGCGGACCGTTTCCTCGATCTGGCGGAGCTGCGGCCGCAGCTGGAGAAAACCGAGCAGCAGCCCCCGGCCTTTGGCCGCAGCTGAGCCCTCAGCCCTAAAGTGGGGCTAACTCATAACCATTCCGACTTGTAGCCGCCATGGCTCGCGACCCCGGCCGGGTATTGATCTTCGATACCACCCTGCGTGATGGGGAGCAGTCCCCTGGTGCCAGCCTCAATCTCGAGGAGAAGCTGGCGATCGCGCAGCAGCTGGCTCGCCTGGGCGTCGACATCATTGAGGCCGGCTTTCCCTTTGCCAGCCCCGGCGATTTCAACGCCGTGCAGCGCATCGCTTCCACCGTGGGCACGCCCGATGGCCCGGTGATCTGTGGCCTGGCCCGCGCCGCTAAGGGCGATATCAAGGCCTGCGCCGAGGCCGTGGCGCCCGCCGCCAACCGCCGCATCCACACCTTCATCGCCACCAGCGATATCCACCTCGAGCACAAGCTGCGCAAGAGCCGCGCCGAGGTGCTGCAGATTGCCGGCGAGATGGTGGCTTATGCCCGCTCCCTCGTTGACGACGTGGAGTTCTCCTGCGAGGACGCTGGCCGCTCCGATCCGGAGTTCATGTATCAGGTGATCGAGGCCGCGATCGCCGCCGGCGCGACCACGATCAACATTCCCGACACGGTGGGTTACACCACTCCCGCGGAATTCGGTGCCTTGATCGATGGCATCAACCGCCATGTGCCCAACATTGATCAGGCGGTGATCTCCGTGCACGGCCACAACGACCTGGGCCTGGCCGTGGCCAACTTCCTTGAGGCCGTGAAGAACGGCGCCCGCCAGCTGGAGTGCACGATCAACGGCATCGGCGAGCGGGCCGGCAACGCCTCGCTTGAAGAGCTGGTGATGGCACTGCACGTGCGCCGCAGCTACTACAACCCGTTCCTGGGCCGTCCGGCAGACAGCAGCGAGCCCCTCACGGGCGTGCGCACGGAGGAGATCTACAAAACCTCGCGCCTGGTGAGCAAGCTCACCGGCATGGCGGTACAGCCCAATAAGGCGATCGTGGGGGCTAATGCCTTCGCCCATGAGAGCGGCATCCACCAGGACGGTGTGCTCAAGAACCGCCTCACCTACGAAATCATCGATGCGCGCACGATCGGCCTGGCCGACAACCGCATTTCTCTGGGCAAGCTGAGCGGCCGCAGTGCCTTCCGCGCCCGCCTCGAAGAGCTCGGTTACAACCTCGAGCGCAACGATCTCGACGATGCCTTCGCCCGCTTCAAGGAGCTGGCGGATCGCAAGCGCGAAATTTCCGACCGCGATCTGGAGGCGATCGTGAGTGAGCAGGTGCGGCAACAGGCTGAACCCAGCTACAGCCTCAAGCTGGTGCAGGTGAGCACCGGCACCAGCCTGCAGCCCACCGCCACGGTCACCCTGGTGAACAGCGATGGTGCTGAACTCACAGAAGCGGCCATCGGCACGGGCCCGGTGGATGCGGTCTGCCAGGCCCTCAATCAGCTGGCCCGCGTGCCCAATGAACTGGTGGAGTTCTCGGTGAAGTCGGTCACCGAGGGCATCGATGCCATGGGTGAGGTGACCATCCGCCTGCGCGCGGATGGGGTGCTCTATTCCGGCCACGCCGCCGACACCGACATCGTTGTGGCCGCAGCCCAAGCGTTTGTGAATGCGCTCAACCGTCTGGTGGCCGGCAGCCAGCGCTCACCGCTGCATCCCCAGAAGGCTCCCCTGCCCGTGGGTGATGTTGCCCCGGCAGAGCGGCCGCGCCTCTGATGGCTCATCCCGCGAGCGGTAGGCCCCGCACACTGCTTGCCAGCGGCCTGCAGCTGGCGGTGCTGCTGCTGATCGCGGTGGCGATGCTGGTGCCGCTGTTCTGGCTGGTGAGCACCTCGCTGAAGGGGCCGGCCGAAAACATCTTCACCACGCCGCCGGCTCTGCTGCCCAGCCAGCCCAGCCTGGAGGCCTACCAGCGGTTGTTCGCCGACAACCCGATGCTGGGCTACATCCGCAACAGCGCCATTGTGAGCGGCCTGGCGGTGCTTGCCAATCTGCTCTTTTGCTCCTTGGCGGCGTATCCGCTGGCGCGGATGCGCTTCGCCGGGCGGGGGCTGGTGCTGGCCCTGGTAGTGGCCACGATCCTGATCCCCTTCCAGGTGGTGATGATCCCGCTCTATCTCTTGATGGTGCAGCTGGGGCTGCGCAACACCCTCTGGGCGCTGATCATTCCCCAGGCCGCCACCGCCTTCGGCATCTTTCTGCTGCGCCAAAGCTTTGCCGGTGTGCCGGTGGAACTGGAAGAGGCCGCTCGCATCGATGGCTGCACGCCGCTCGGTGAGTGGTGGAACGTGATGATTCCGGCCGCCCGGGCTGATCTGATCACCCTGGCGATGTTTGTGTTCATCGGCACCTGGAGTGATTTCCTCTGGCCCCTGGTGATCCTCGACGACCCGAACCTCTACACCCTGCCGCTGGGCTTGCAGCAGCTCGCCAGCAGCTTCTCGCTCGACTGGCGATTGGTGGCGGCGGGTGCGGTGGTGTCGATCCTGCCGGTGCTGGCCCTGTTCATCGGCCTGCAGCGGTACATCCTCCCGAGCGCCAGCGGCGATGCCGTGAAAGGCTGAGGCTGCCGCCACCGCCCGCTCCACGCGCATGGCCCAGCCCAGCAACGCCGATGCCTCCACCAGCATGGAAGTGCTCAGCCTGTTCCCCCGCTACCTCCTGAAGGGAACCCTGGAGCCTCAATTGCTCGAGGGTCTGCAGCACTTGGCTCAGCAGGTGTTAGCTGACCCCGGCTCCACCCCGGATGCCTCCCCCAAATTGGCGGGCCAGCTGGCGCTGCAGCGGGAGCTTGGGCCGCAGTATCCGGCGGTGGCGGAGCTGTGTGCCTCGGTGCTGATTCCTGCCTGTGAGCGCTGGATCCGCCATGTGATCGATCAGCAGCCTCCCAACGGCCGCGGCCCCTGGACGCCGGGCCGCTACCGGCTTCAGATGATCGATGTCTGGCTGAACGTGCAGCGCGCTGGCGACTACAACCCCACCCACACCCACGGCGGCAGCTTCTCGGGCGTGCTGTTTCTGCAGGTGCCGCCCCAGATCGTGAACGACAGCTTCGATGGGCAGCTGTGTTTCCACGGCCCGGAGGAGTGGCACATCCAGAGCTTCCGCACCGGCATGGCCAAATACGTGCTGCCGGTGCCTGGTGAGTTTTACGTGTTCCCGGCCTGGCAGCCCCATTCGGTGGCACCGTTCCGCGGTGAAGGCGAGCGCTGGTCGCTGGCCTTCAACGTGGTGGCCGTGCCCCAGCCAGCCGGCGCTGCTCCTGGAGCCGCGCCGCCCTCCCAGGTTCGCCCCGCTTACGGCAACGTGTCGTTGTCGCTGGGGCGGGAGAAGCCGGGCGGCTTCGGCTGAGTGCAGTGCGCTCAGCTTCGGCTCAGGCTCCACAGGCCAACCACTAGGCGCTCTAGGGCCTCGCTGAGCTCCTCGGCATCGAGCATTCCGTAGCTGAGCCGCAGACAGCAGCCGC
Organism: Synechococcus sp. HK05; assembly: GCF_019104765.1. NCBI lineage: Bacteria > Bacillati > Cyanobacteriota > Cyanophyceae > Synechococcales > Synechococcaceae > Synechococcus > Synechococcus sp. HK05. The sequence continues at coordinate 248,212 of NZ_JAHRXJ010000009.1, forward strand.
TCAGCCCGAAGCTGCTGCCGCTCACCAGCGCTACGCGGTGCTGGCGGATCAGCCGCTCCATCGCCTGATCACTGCTGAGCGTGCTCTCGAGCTGCAGCAGGGCATAAAACGCGCCATCCGGCTGGGCCAGCAGGCGCCAGGGAACCGCCGGCCGGCTGAGTGCATCCAGGACCTGGTGGCGGCGGGTGGCGAGGCCCTGGATCTGGCCGCGGCACCAATCCGCGCCGGGCGCTAAGGCCCCGATGGCGGCCTGCTGGTTGAGTTGGGGCGGGTGGATCAGGATCGTGTCCTGCACCTTGGCCAGATCGGCCATCAGGGTCTGCGGCACCACCGCCCAGCCGATGCGCCAGCCCGCCATGCCATGGCTTTTGGAGAGCGAGCCCAGCGTGATCGTGTGGCTGCCGCTGCCTGAACAGCTGCCGGGACTCCACACCGATTCGCCGCCGTAGCTGAACAACGCGTAGGCCTCATCGCTGATGTGCAGCAGTCCGCGCTCGGCGCAGAGGCGATTGATTGCCGCCAGCACATCCCGCGGGAACACCGCTCCGCTGGGGTTGTTGGGGGAGATGGTCACGATCGCGCGGGTGCGCGGGGTGATCGCTGCGGCCAGGCGCTCCGGATCCGGCACCACGCCCGCCTCCACTGCAACGGGCGTGCCGCCCGCCAGGCGGATCGCCATCTCGTGGTTGAAGTAGTAGGGAACCGGCAGGATCAGCTCATCGCCGGGGTCGCAGAGCACCTGCACCACGGCGTTGAAGGCCATGTTGCTGCCGGCGGTGATCAGCAGCGCGCTCGCGCTCAGATCCAGATCCTGCTCGCGCTGTAGCCATCGCCCCAACGCCTCACGCAGGGTCTCGGAGCCGGCCACTGGGCCATAGCGATGGAGCGAGGCATCCCCATGGCTGAGGGCTGCGGCAACGGCCTCCAGGGCTTGGGGCGGTGGGCCCCAGCTCACCATCCCCTGGCCGAGCGAGAGGGTGCCGGGGGTCTGCTGGATCAGCTGCCCCATCACTGGGATCACTGGCTGTTGCACGAGGCTCAGCCGGCGAGCGGCGGCCGCGGGCGTCATTCCTGGCTGTTGGGCAGCGGCGGCAACGACGGAAGGCGCCCGGCTTTGGGCTTGGTGTTGCGGTTGTTGAGATCCAGGCCGGTATCGAGAGGGAACTGGGGCTCCCGCTCCTGGCTGCGCAGCTGGGCCCGCAGGCTGGCCTGCTCACTTCTGAGGGCCTGCACGCTTTGCTCCAGGCCCTCCAGGTTCTGCAGGCGCTCCGCTGTAGAGCGCACCTGCTCTTCCAGGGCGTTGGTGCGATCGAGGTCCTTTTCGTTCTCCAGGGTCTGCACCTTGTCCTGGAGGGTTTGCAGGCGTGCACCCTGCTGGCGCACCTGGATCAGCAGCACCACGAACAGCACAGCCACCAAGGCGGTGAGGCCGGCACCGGTGCGGCGCATCCAGGTGGGCAAGGGGGCCTGCGGGCTGCTGGTGCTCATGGAGCGGCTTCGGATCCATCAAGTTTGGAACGCGCCGTCTCCCTTGGCGAGGCTTTTGGCTAGGACAGCGCCAGTTCCGGTTTGTCTGTGTCGCTCCAACAGCTCGACGCCTTCCTCGCCCACGCCCGCCAGCAGCCCCAGTTGGCGGAGCGATTGCAGCAGCCGCTGGATTTGGAGGATCTGCTGCAGCTCGCCCAGGCGGAGGGCTTTGCCCTGAGCGAGCAAGACGTGATTGAGGCGCAACTGCGTGAGGAAGCGCATTTGAGCGATGCCGAATTGCAACGCCGGGCCGGTGAAGAAGCCCGTCGGCTGCGCCATTTCATCCCCGGCTGATCGGATGGCCGTGATGCGCGAGCGTGTGGCTGATTACCCCAGGCCGCCGGCCCTGGTGGTGAGTGAGCAGTTGATCGAGGTGCGGGCCCTGGGACAGCTGCTGGCGCAGACCCGCCACAGCCTGCGTGTGCTCGAAACCTTTCATCCCCCCACCTATTACCTGCCGCCTGAAGCGATGCGTTTGGAGTGGCTGGAGCCCGCAGCGGGCCGCAGCTTCTGCGAATGGAAGGGTGTAGCCAGCTACTTCAGCGTGGTGGTGGGGGATCAGCGCCTCGAGCGGGCGGTGTGGAGCTACGCCGATCCCACCTCAGCCTTTGCGGCGTTAGCGGGGTGGTTTGCCCTCTATCCCGGCCGGATGGACGGCTGCTGGGTGGATGGCGAACGGGTGCTGCCGCAACCCGGTGGCTTCTATGGCGGCTGGATCACCTCTGCGCTGGAAGGGCCCTTCAAGGGCGACCCAGCCCATCCTGAGCTGATCTGAACTGCTTTCCGTGTTGCCCTCAGGCCTGCAGCAACCGGCAGCCGATCTGAATCGCGCCGTTGTCGAGCAGGCGCCCCAGTTTCAGGGCCACCGCTTCTTCGGCCCGGTTGAACTGGGCCTGCATGCTTGTGATCCAGGCGATCTCCTCATTGGTGATCACGCCGGTGGAGACGCTCTCCAGAAACACTTCGCCGATGCTCATGGGTCAAGCCGTTGCGATGGGCGAACGCTAGGGAGGGTGGCCGGGGTGTCTGGTGGCTGTGATGCGTTGTTACCTCACAGGCGCGTCATGCTCTGCTAGTGGGAGCAGCCCCGTTGGGTATGACCTTCTATGAATTGATCTGGCAGGGGGAGGGTGTCGGTGATGCCGGCGATCTCGAAGAAGCGCTGCTCAATTTTCAGGAGATCAAGCCCAAGGAGTTGAGCTGGGAGCAGGTGTTTGCCGATGCCGATCAAGCGCCGCCCTGCATCCGCCGCTACACCTCCTTTGACGCCTTCCTCGACAACGAAGACGAGCTCGAAACCATTCATCCCACCCAAGACATGCTGGAGCGGTTTGCGCCGGATCAAGCCTGAACGGCGCAGCACCTCTGGCGGAAGCCCCCAAGAGCCGCCACGCTGCGGCAATGGATCCCTTCTTCCCTGATGCCGCTTTAAACCCCCAGGCCTGGGGGGCGGAGGTGGTGTTGATCCAGCCCACCAGCCTTGAAGGCGTGCAGGAGGCGGTGCTCGCTTTGCGGGATCACGCCACGGTGTTGCTCAATCTCTCCAGTCTTCCCGCTGATCAGATGCAGCGGGCTGCTGATTTCATGGCCGGTGGCGCCTTCGCTCTCGATGCCCAACAGGAGCGCCTGGGGGAGCGGGTGCTCCTGTTTGCCCCCCACTTCGTGCAACTGCACCGCGACTGAACCGGCAAGCTGGGCTGAGGCAGCGGGCGGTGGCATGGATGTGAGCGATCTGGATCTGGCGGCGTGCTTGCCGGTGAATCACCTCTGGGGTGAACTGGTGGAGCGGTTGGGCATCGAGCGCAGTACCCGAGCCGCCCAGCAGGCCCTGGATCTTCAGGCCATGCGCGGCAGCGCCAGCACCTTGCCGGCCTTGCTTGTGGAAACCTGTGGCATGGGCTTGGTGGAGCGCACGGCCTTGCGCCGTGCCACCGGTTTGCCCTGGCCGGAGGGGCCGGGGGCACTGCTGTTGATCAGCCGCCCGCGCCAGGAGCTGCAGGTGTTGCAGCTGGAGCGCTAGTCGAAACTGCAGGTGGGGGTGAGCCCGGGCACGCGGAACTCCATAAACCAGAGGTATTCGCGGCTGCGCCAGCCCAGATCAAACGGTTCGGTGGCTTCCCATTCACCTGCCTCCAGGCCAAAAGCCTGCTCAAGGAAGGCGGGCACCAGCGCTTCCACCTCCTCCTGGCCGGCTTCGCCTTCTTCAAACAGGCGATCGGTGTAGATCGCCGCGAAGATCTCGTGGTCTTCATCGCAGATCACCACCTCAAAGCCGCTGCCGCCAGCGGTGGGCAGGGTGTGCAGCTCGAAGTATTCATCGCGCTCCAGCGGATCGCTGGGGGCCTGATCCAGCAGCGCCGCCAGGGCCTGCTTGAAGCGATCCAGAGCCATCAGGCCGGGGCGGTTGCTGTCAGTGTGGCGTGAGGAGGCCGCAACGGCCAATGCAGCGCTGCCGGTGAGTACAGATGGCCTGGATCCGGCCTGGATCGTGCACCAGGCCCCGGATCTGCTGGTGCTCAACAAACCCCATGGCCTGCTCTGCCAGCCGGGCTTGGGGCCGGAGTTGGCCGATTCGCTGATCAGTCGGGTGCACCAGCTGTGGCCGCAGGCGCAGCTGGTGCATCGCCTCGATCGCGACACTTCCGGCCTGATCCTGGTGGCCCTAACGCCTACCTTGCACCGCGAGCTGAGCCGGTTGTTCGCCGAGCGGCAGGTGCAGAAGCGCTACGTGGCGGATGTGCACGGCGTGCCCAACCTGCCGCAGGGCCTGATCGAGCTGCCGATCGCCAAACGTCAGCACCGCCCGCCCCTCTACGGGGTGGATCGAGCGGGCAAAGCCTGCAGCACCCGATGGCGTTGGCTGGAGGCCCACGGCCACTGCAGCCGCCTGGTGCTCGAGCCCCTCACGGGCCGCTCCCATCAGCTGCGGGTGCACCTGCAGGCCATCGGCCATCCGATCCTGGGAGATCCGCTTTATGGGCCGGATGCCAATGCTTCGCTGGCGGCACCCCTCCAGCGGCTCCATCTGCATGCCGGTGGCCTTGGCTTTGTTCACCCCAGCAGCGGCCAGCCCATGCAGTTCACGGCTCCCACCCCCTTTGAGCTCCCCAGCCCATGAGCGCCCATCCCCCCGCTATCGCTGCTCTGGGCTACGCCGCAGCCAGCCTCACCACCGTGAGCTTCATTCCCCAGGCGATCAAAACCCTGCGCACCGGCGACACCCGCGGCATCTCCCTGCGCATGTATGCCCTGTTCACCACAGGCCTTGCGCTGTGGGGCCTGTATGGGGTGCTCACCGGGGATGGCCCCTTGATCGCCGCGAATGCGATCACGCTGGTGGCGGCAGGGTTAATCCTCGATCGCAAGTGGCGCGCCTGGTGGGCTGAGCGCCAGGGGGATCAGCGGTTGCGCGGCGGCAGGCCGTTGCCGTAGCGCAGCATCTCCAGCCACCGCTGGATGCGCAGGCCCGCCAAACTCGCCGCCACGGCCAGCAACAGGGCCAGTCCACCCCAGAGCCCCGCGCCCAGCCAGGCTGCTGCCAGCAGCGCCAGTGCAGCCACCCCCCAGCTGATCGGTTGCAGCTGTTGCAGGCGCCGATCGGCTCTTGAGCAACTGCGACAGTGGCGGGTGTGAGCCTCGTAGCGCTCCATCAGCGCCCGTCGCCCTTCGCGTGGCGGTAGAGGTTCACCGGGAAACGGCTCGCCGCCGTAGCGATTCACCCAGTCGTGCAGGGCGCGCACGTAGCGATCAGCGCTGGTGGGGAGATGAAAGCTGCGCAACGCTTCATGGCTGCCGCCGCGTTGTTCCAACACGCGCTCCTGCCAGTGCAGAAACAGCTGGTCGTCTTCCAGCACCACATGGTTGCCCAGGTGCTGCAGCCACTCGGGCCGCAAGCGCAGCAACCGCCCCGGCCAGGGGGAGTTGAACTGGAAGGGGAAACGGGCGATCAGGCGGCACTCACCGCGGCGGATCGGCGTGGCGTACACCACCGTGAAAATCCGCGCGAAGCCCTTGGCGGTGAGGTCGTGCCACATCAGGCAGGGGGCGGCGTAGGTGGTGAACTGGCTGCCGAGCGTTCCGCGCCGCGGCCCCTCCTGCCACACACCGGTGAAGCCGTCCGGTCCGAAGCTGCTGAGTTCCAGCGCCACCGGGCCGGCGTTGTCGCGGCGACCCACCGTGGCGTGGTGGGTGAAGGGCACGTGGCTCACATCCAGCACGTTCTCCAGCAGGGTGAGCGCATCCATCGGCAGATCGCGGAAGGTGTCCTGCACCAACCAGCCCGGTGCATCGATCTCCGGCACCAACGGCAGCGGCTGATCGGCGGCGTCCGCTGCATCACCGCTGAACACAAACAGCAACCCCTGGCCCGTGGCGGTGGCGTAGCTGCGGCAATGGCTGCGTTGGCCGATGGCAAGGCCCTCCTCAGCCTGGGGAATGGCCGTGCAGCGTCCTTCACCGTTGAAGCTCCAGCCGTGATATGGGCACTCGAGCTCACCGGCTTCATTCAGCCGCCCATCCGACAGCGGCACCAGCCGGTGGGGGCATACATCCGCCAAGGCGCGCCATTGGCCGCTCTGGCGCTCGAACCAAAGCACCAGGTCCTGGCCCATCAGGGTGAAGGGGGTCGGGCGCTTGGGATCGAGGTCGCGCAGAAACGCCACCGGGTACCAGGCATGCGTCCAGCGGTTGGCCTGGTGGGTGCGGTCGGGCATCAGGCGCTGTAGCCCTTGCGGGCTGGGATCGGATAAGGAATCCGACGATGGCGCATCCGCCGCCACACCCGCACGAAGGCCCGCACCAGCAGTTCCAGCTCCGCCAGGCTCAGGCCGCTGTCGAGGAGCTGGCCATCGCGCCAGCGGGCCTCCACGATGCGGCGCACCATGGCACGGGCCTCCTGCTCGCTGGTGTCGGGCGGCAGGGAGCGCAGCGCTGCTTCGCAGCCATCGGCCAGCATCAACACCGCCGTTTCGCGGCTGCGGGGGATCGGGCCGCGGTAGCGGTAATCGGCTTCGCGGATGTTGGGATCGCGCCGGCGGGCCTCATGCAGGAAGTAGCCCATCTTCAGCGTGCCCTGGTGCTCGGGGATGAAATCCGCCAGGGGCCTGGGCAGCCGGTAGCGGCGGGCGAGCTTGATGCCCTCATCCACGTGGGCCTGCAGGATGCCGGCGCTCAGCTGCGGGTCGTCGAGCTTGTCGTGGGGGTTGTCGTTGCCCATCTGGTTCTCGATGAACCACTGGGGGCCGTGCAGTTTGCCCACGTCGTGATAGAGCGCACCCGTTCGGATCAGGTCGGTGTCGGCCTGGATGGCGCGGCCTCCCTCCTCCGCTAGCCCGCAGATCATCAAGGTGTGTTCAAACGTGCCCGGCGCTTCGCAGGACAGCCGCCGCAGCAAGGGACGCTCCAGATCCGCCAGCTCCAGCAGCCGCGCTCGGGTGAGCAGATCAAAGAAGCTCTCCACCAGGGGACTGATCAGCAGCACCCCCAGCAGCAGGCTCCCCAGCAGCACCGCTTCCCCGGGAAGGTCGGCGCCCACGGGCAGGCGCCCATCGCCCACACCGCTGGCGACCGCCAGCTGCAACAGCAGCCACTCGGCCAGCAGTGCCCCCACGGGGATCAGCAGCGCCAATTGCAACAACTGCGCGCGGGTCCGCTGCCGGCCCGCCAACACGGCGGTCGCGGCGGCCACACCAGCCGCCACCAGGATGCGCTGGTCGTTGAAGGGTGCTAGCGGCAGCGGCCAAAGCAGCGCCGCGATCGCCACCCAGGCGAGACCTGCGGTGGTGCCAAGCCCCTGGGCCAGCAGCAAGGTGGCGGGCACCAGCAGGGCCAGTGGACTGGCGGCTGCGCCCAGCCAGAGCTTGAAGCCCTGCACGATCAGCAGCAGCCCTAGGGCCAGCAGCGCCTGGCGCGGCTCGAGGCTGGCGCGGTTCTGGCGCAGCACGAGCACCAACACGCCGCAGGCGGCCAGGGCTTCACCGGCATGCAGCAGCCAGGCCCCGATCAAAGGCCGGCGATTCACGAGGCCGAAGTAATCGAGCACCGCATAGGCCTGATTGCTGATCGGCTCCCCTTGGCGGGTGATCAGCTCGCCTTCGCGCACCTTGATGGTGGGGATGCCTTGCTGGGTGAGCAAGTCTTCGATCAGCCGCTGGCTCAGGGCGGCATCGATGCGCAGGTTGCTGCGGCCCTGCAGGGAGCTGGCCACCACACGACTACCCAGGCTGCGGCCCGGTTCGGCGAGGTCGTCGAGCTGCAGCTGGGCGGCCTGCTCCAGCTGGCGGTTGGCCACGCTGCTCACCAAACCCTGCTGCAGCATCCGGCGTTGCGCTTGACGCAAGCTCTCCTCCCACTCCCGCAGCACGGCGGGGGATTGGCCCGCCAGCCAGTCGCGCTCGCCGGGGCTGAGCTCGAGGGGGGCCACCTGCTCCTGATCGGTGCTGGCCAGCTGCTGAATCGCCTGCAGTTGCCGTTCCAGCCGCTGCTCCAGTTCGCGATTGATGCGGGGATCCACCACCTGCACGTGGGTGCGCGGCCCGAGTTGGGAGCGGCGCTGCTCCAGGGCATCGGAATCCACCACGGTTGCGGTTTTGGGTGCTCGCACCGTGAAGGGCGCGGGTACACCCGGTCTGAGGCTCGGCTCCACCAGCCATGGCCAGCTGGAGAGCAGCGCCACCAGCAGGGCAGCCAGCAGCACCGCAAAGCCATCACGGCGGCGCCAAGGCGTGAGGGCCTGGCGCGGCAACTCCAGCCGCAACAGCCCCCGCCGGAGCCGCATCAGGGTTCGCCAGTGGCGATGGCCGGGACCCGTGCCGCTCACTCATGAAACCTTGAAGTGACCACGCTAGCGATGCCATTGCATGCTGAGGGCAGTGATGGGCGCCCTCTCCCATGGCCACGCGTCTGGATGGCCGCCAGCTGGCGGCAACGATCGAAGAGCGGTTGCAGGCGGTGGTGGCCGAGCGCCTGGAGCGGGCGGGGCGCCCGCCGGGCCTGGCGGTGCTGCGGGTGGGCGATGACCCCGCCAGTGGGGTGTACGTGGCTAACAAGGAGAAAGCTTGCAGCCGGATCGGCATCACCAACCTCGGCGCCCATCTGCCGGCCGATACCCCGGCGGCGGACGTGCTCAGCACGATCCAGCGCCTCAATGCGGATCCCGCTGTTGACGGGATTTTGTTGCAGCTGCCCCTGCCGGCCGGCCTCGACGAGCGACCACTGCTGGCAGCGATCGATCCGGAAAAAGATGCCGATGGTTTGCACACCCTGAACTTGGGCCGTCTCCTCAAAGGGGAACCGGGCCCCCGCAGCTGCACGCCTGCCGGTGTGATGGCCCTGTTGGCCGACGCCGGCGTCGCGCTGGCCGGCAAGCGTGCAGTGGTGGTGGGCCGCAGCATCCTGGTGGGCCAGCCGATGGCGTTGATGCTGCAGGCGGCTAATGCCACCGTGAGCATCGGCCATTCCCGCACACAAGATCTGGCGGAGCTCACCCGCCAGGCGGATGTGCTGGTGGTGGCGGCTGGCAAGCCGCGCATGATCGGCGCTGAACACGTGAAGCCCGGTGCGGTGGTGGTGGATGTGGGCATCCATCGCATCGAGGCCGAAGACGGCGGCAAACCACGCCTGTGCGGCGATGTGCGCTTTGAAGAGGTCGAGCCCATCGCTGCGGCCATCAGCCCCGTGCCCGGTGGGGTCGGTCCGATGACGGTCACTCTTCTGCTGGTCAACACCGTGGCCAGCTGGTGCCAGCGCTGCGGGCTTGATCAACCGTTGGCCGACTTGTTGCCCTGATCAGGCCCTGGCCTGAGAGAATCCGCGGCAGCGATGGCCCCAGGCCCAGCCCCCATGACCGCGGCCGTCACCAGCACCGGCAACAGCCCCGCCGCCGAGGCCGCCAGCTTCGACTTTGCGGCCTACCTGGAGGCGGCCCGGCTGAAGGTGGAAGCTGCCCTGGATGGCTCTCTCGGCCCGGAGCGACCTGAGAGCCTGCGGGAGGCGATGCGTTATTCCCTGCTGGCTGGAGGCAAGCGCCTGCGGCCGATCCTTTGCCTTGCGGCCTGCGAGCTGGCCGGTGGCGATAGCGCCCTGGCGATGCCCACGGCGGTGGCGCTGGAGATGATCCACACCATGTCGTTGATCCATGACGATCTGCCCGCCATGGATAACGACGATCTGCGCCGCGGCATCCCCACCAACCACAAGGTGTATGGCGAAGCCAATGCGATCCTGGCGGGTGATGCCCTGCTCACCCGCGCCTTTGAGATGGTGGCGCTGCGCAGCCCCGGCGTGCCGGCGGAGCAGCTGCTGAAGGTGGTGGGCGAACTCAGCCTGGCGTCCGGTGCACCGGGCCTGGTGGGCGGCCAGGTGGTGGATTTGGAGTGCGAGGGGAAAGACGTTGACCTCGAAACCCTCGAGTACATCCACTTGCACAAAACCGGCGCCCTACTGCGCTCTTGTGTGCTCACCGGCGCCCTGATCGCCGGTGCCCCTGAGGCCCTGCTGGAGGCCCTGCGCACCTACGCCCGTGGCATCGGTCTGGCGTTCCAGATCATCGACGACATCCTCGACGTGACCGCCAGCAGTGAGGTGCTCGGCAAAACCGCTGGAAAGGACCTCACCGCCGACAAAACCACCTATCCCAAGCTTCTTGGCCTGCAGGAATCCCGCAAGCGTGCCGATGCCCTGGTGGCGGAGGCCAAGGCTGCCCTGGAGCCCTGGAGTGCCGGCGGTAAAGCCGCGCCCCTGCTGGCTCTGGCCGACTACATCACCAGCCGCGATCGATGAGCTCACCTCTGCTCGGCATCCTCGATAACGGCGCCCTGTGGTGGGGACTGGCGGCCTGCGGCAGTGCCCAGCTCTCCAAGCTGGTGATTGAGCTGGTGGTGCACCGCCGCTGGAACCCCAAGGTGCTGGTGGAAACCGGCGGCATGCCCTCGAGCCATTCGGCCTTGCTCACCGGCACCGCAGCGGCCCTGGGCTGGCAGCAGGGTTTTGAGTCGCCTGTGTTCGCTCTGGCGGCCACCATGTGCTTTGTTGTGCTCTACGACGCCGCTGGCGTGCGCCGCGCCGCTGGCCTCACGGCTCAACGGGTGAATGGCTTGCCGGATGGCCTCTGGGAGCTGCATCCCGACCAGGATCCTGCGCTCAAGCCCCTCAAGGAAAACCTTGGCCACACCCGGCTGGAGGTGCTGGTGGGCAGCCTGATCGGTCCGCTGGTGGCGCTCCCGGGCCTGGTGTGGGTGGGATCGCCGCTGGTGCTGGCGCAGCACTGGGGCTGGCTGGCGGTTGGCTGAGGCCCTCACGGCTGGCCAGGCTGCAGCGGCCGAGGCCTTTGCGGCCTGGCTGAAGGCGCCGTACGACGGCACTCCGTTTGTGCTGAGCGGCTATGCCGGAACGGGGAAGACCTACCTCTCGCGCCACCTGCTGCAGCAGGTGGACGATCTGGGGTATTGCTGGACAGTGGTGGCCCCCACCCACAAGGCCGTGGGGGTGTTGCGGCAGCAGCTGGCCTGGGCTGGCCTCCAGCCCACTTGGTATCCGAGCACGATCCACCGGCTGCTGCGCCTGAAGCTCAAGCGCCAGGGCGATCTGGAGCGCTGCGAGGAAACCGAGCAAACGGCCGCTTCCCTTGAAAACCTGGGCTTGGTGCTGGTGGATGAAGCCTCGATGGTCGACAGCACGCTGCTGGAGATCGCCCTGCGCTGTGCCCATCCCTTCCGCACCCGGCTGGTGTTTGTGGGCGATCCAGCCCAGCTGCCGCCAGTGGGGGAGCCCACCAGTCCGGTGTTCGGCTTGGGCCGTGCCGCTGCCGCCAGCCTCAGCGAGGTGGTGCGCCATCAGGGGCCGGTGCTCCAGCTCGCCACGGGTCTGCGCAATGGCCAGCTCCCCTGCCGCCAGCCCCCGACCCTGGAGCCGGTGCGCGATGACCACGGCCAGGTGGCGGTCGTCTCCCGCAGCGACTGGCTCGCGGCAGCTCAGGCCGCCCTGCGCCGCGGTGCCGAGCTCGATAACCCTGATCACGCCCGCATCCTCTGCTACACCAACCGCGCTCTCGAGCAGTTGGTGCCGATCGCCCGGCGGGCAATCCATGGCGAGATGGCCGATCAGTTGCCGGTGCTGCCCGGCGAAGTGTTGATCACCCGCGCGGCGGTGATGGCTCCGGCTTGCCGCGCCGGCGAGGAGGCCGCCGAGGAGCCCGACATGCTGCTGGGCTCCAACCGCGAGCTGGTGGTGCGCGATGTGACACCGGAGCGCTGCGACCTGGCGGATTTCGGCATCGGCAGTGGCGATGGCTTCACCGCCCCGGTGATCGACACCCTCAGCGCTGAGGTGGAAGCCGGTGAAGCCCGGCTCACGCTACGGCTGCTGCCGCCGGCGGGCAGCCAGGCCCGCGATCAGCTGGATGGGTTGATGCGGCAGCTGCGCCAGCAGGCCCGCGATGCCGGCAAGCAGGGCGGTCGCGCCCTGTGGCGCCGCTATTTCCTGGTGCGCGATGCCTTTGCGTCGCTGGGGCCGGCGGCTGTCCTCACCGTGCACCGCAGCCAGGGCAGCACCTTCGGCGAGGTGTTTGTGGCGGGGGATGTGTTCTGGCCCAGTGATGCGGTGCTGCGCCGCCAGCTGGTGTACGTGGCGGTGAGCCGCGCCAGCCAGGCCGTGTGGCTGGTGGCTAGGGGCCATGCCGCAGAGGAGCAGCGCCATTGGCGCGATTGGCTCGCTGCCGGGGCTTGAGCTCAGCTCAGCTGCAGACCCTCGATTCCCTGCCAGCCCAGGTAGCCCGCCAGCACAAGGCTCAGCCCCCCTACCAGCAGATCGCCGCGGTTGAACAACACTTGCTTGCCTTGTTCCAGCAGCGGCACCACGCGATCGCGTCCCACCAGCACCGCCCCGAAGGGCAGCAGCAGCGCCAGGCTTGCCGCCAGGCTGAAGCCGGCCGTATAGATCACCTCCTGCACGCGGCTCAGGCCGGAGGCCAGGAGCGCCGAGGCGGCCTTGGCAAACAGAAACAGGTCGTCGGGGCTGATGACTTCAATCGCGCAACTGGCCCCAAGCAGCAGCGGCAGCGGCATGGCGCAGAAGCGATCCAGTTGGCGCGTCCAGGCGGGGGGATCCTGCCCCTCCTCCTTGCGATCCAGCAGCTCCTTGAGACCCAGGGCAAGCAAGGCGCCGGCCGCCAGCAGATCCAGGCCGGTGCGGTGGCTGCTTCCCTTCTCCATGGTGAGCAGCAGGCCGTGCCCCACCGTGAGCAGCAGCACCACCATCGTGGTGACGGTGACCATCCAGGCCAGCACAAACAAGCCGCCTCGGCGCAAGGGTTGGGGACCGAGCAGCAACAGCAGCAACAGGCCGATGTGGATTGGACTGATGGCAATACCGCTGCCGTAGGCCAGCAGTTCAGCCCACAGGGTCCCGTTGGTCATCGCAGCTGGTTCAGCGTCGAACTTCGAACCAGTCTTCCCTGCTGGGGGCCAGTTGGCTATGGCTCACGCTGTGCACGCCGGCCCCCTGGGGGCCGCGCTCACACCAGAGCCGCAGTTCGGTGAGCTTGTGGACCGGTCCCTCGGCCTGCACCTCCACCGAGCCATCGCTCCTGTTGCGCACCCAGCCGTTGAGATCGAGTTCGCGGGCTTTCTGGCAGCAGGCGGCGCGGTAGCCCACGCCCTGCACACGCCCGTGCACGATCAACTGCCAGCGCTCCAGCCGTGCCTGCGTCGCAGGGGCAGAGCGTTCCACCTCCAGCCACTCGCGCTGCCGCACGCTGCGGCCATGACGGTTCGGGGTGTAGGTATCGGCCAGTAACCAGCCCGTGGCCTGCGATTCCATCTGGCGGGGCGTACTCCGACTCGCTGCGGATTGTTTTTTGGATGCCACTCCTGCTTCCTCCCAATCGCCTGTTCTCAAGCTGACACGGCAGGGGCCCGCTGGCTACGGGTGCGGAACCGGCGCGTTCCAGCGCAGTAGGGCCCGTTGCTCCCGTTCGCTGCCGAGCACACAGAAGCTGCCGGTGCCCAGCACCAACAGGGCACCGCCACCCACCCCGAGCCCCAGCCAGCACCCCGCCAGGCTGCGCAAGATGTGGCCGTGGGCGAACAGAGCCACCCGGCCACCTGGATGCTCCTGCACCAGCCGCGCGATCAGCCGCTCACAGCGCTGCTGCACTTGACGCAGGCTTTCCCCCTCTGGGCAGGGGTGGCTGAACACGGTCCAGCCCGGCACGCTCTGGCGAATCTCGGCGGTGGTGATCCCTTCGTAGCGGCCGTAGTCCCATTCGTGCAGGTCGGGTTCCAGCTGGGCTTGCCCCGCCAGACCCGCCAGTTCGCAGGTGCGCCGCGCCCGTTGCAGCGGGCTGCAATACACCGCATCAAAGGGTTGCTCGGCAAGTAGCGGCGCCAGGGCACGGGCTTCTGCTTCGCCCTCCGGCAGCAGGGGGATATCGGTGTTGCCGGTGTGGCGCCCCTGGCGGGCCCATTCGGTGGCACCGTGCCGCAGCAACCAGAGTTCGGGGGGGTGCATCAGGTGTGTGCTCAGTGGGGCAACCAGGGAGAGGTGCGCCGCGCTGCTGCGGCCAGCCGCTGGGGGATGAAGCTGCAGCCGCCCCAGTGCAGGTGCAGCCAACTGGCATGCAGGTTGGAGCGGTTCCAGCCTTCGGGGCGCGCCGGGCAGCCCCAGCCCTCAAGCTGCCACAGCTGATCGGTGCTGTCAGCGCTGCAGCTGAGCTGCCAGCGGTGGAACTCATGGCCGCAGAGCTGATCACCGCGTTGCAGCACCAGCCCCGTCCCCAGGGCGGTGGCGGAGCGGTACCCCAGGCTGAGGGATCCCCGCTCGGCTCGGAAGGGCAGCAGGCCGGCCATGGTGTGGGACACACCGGTCTTGTCGTGCAGGTGCTGGCCGAGCAGCAGCAGCCCGCCGCACTCGGCATAGATCGGTAGCCCCTGCTGGTGGGCCCGCCGCAGCTCCTGCAGGCTGCGTTGGCTGGCGGCGAGTTGAGCGGCGTGCAGCTCCGGGTACCCCCCCGGCAACACCAGGCCTTGGCAGCCCTTGGGCAGTGGTTGATCCGCCAGGGGCGACCAGCTCAACACCTCCACCCCTTGCTGCACCAGCAGCTCGTTGGCTTCGGGGTACCGGAAGTGGAAGGCGGCATCGCTGGCGATGGCGATGCGCACCGGTTCGCGGGGGGCGCTGGTGGGTTGGGTGCTGGTCGCGGCAGCGGCTTGGCCGGGCTTGGGCTTGGGGGCCTGCAACAGCGGCCAGATCTGCTCGAGCTGGAGATGGCGTTCGGCCAGATCCGCCCAGGCTCCGCTTCGCTCCTCGAGATCAGCCAGCTCATGGGCCGGCAGCAGACCCAGATGGCGCGAGGGCAGCTCTAGGCTCTCGTGGCGAGGAAGCGCCCCGAGCAGCGGCATGGCGATCGAGGCCAGCGCCTCCGCCAGCAGCGCCTGGTGGCGCGCGCTACCCACACCGTTCAGCACCACCCCGGCCAGCTGCAGCTGGGGCTGGTGATCGCGGAAGCCCCGCACCAGAGCCGCCACTGAGCCCGCCTGGCGGCTGGCCTCCACCACCAACACCACCGGCAGGTCCAGCAGCTGGGCCACATGGGCCGAACTGCCCTCGCTGCTGGGGCCGCGGCCATCGAATAGCCCCATCACGCCCTCCACCAAGGAGAGCTCAGCGGCGCTGCCGTGCTGTTGAAAGCTTTGCTGCACCCAGGCCTCACCGCAGAGCAGCGGGTCGAGGTTGCGGCAGGGGCGGCCGCTGGTAGCGCTCAGCAGCTGGGGGTCGAGGTAATCGGGCCCCACCTTGAAGGTTTGGATGCTCTGGCCCCGGCGCCGTGCCAGGGCCGTGAGCGCAAGGCTCACCAGGGTTTTGCCGCTGCCGCTGGCCGGGGCGGCGATCAGGCAGGGCATGGAGGCCGCTTAGTTGGGCAGCAGCTTGGCAGCCAGGGCCGCGGCAGCGGCCAGCAGTGGGTTGGTGCTGTCGTGGCCGCCGCCCAGCAGCCGCGCCATCTCCATCTCTTCGCTTTCGTTGGGCAGGGGCACCACCTCCTCCGCCAGCTCCATCGAGGCCACACCACCCGCCTCGAGGCGCATGCAGCCCCCAGATTCCGAGCAGAGAATCACACACAGCGGCGGCCGATTGGCCGGCGCGCAGATCAGCCGTAATCCCACCAGGGCACCGGGGTGCATCTTGCTCACCCCCACCGGCACGGGCATCAACCGGACCTGCACGCTCTGGCCATCGCTGCGCTGGAATTCAGCGCCGATGCCACGCCCCTCGCCAGCTCCGCCATCAATCCAGAAGCTGTTCAGCAGGTGCCAGCCGAGGCGATCGGCGATCCAGGCCGCCAGCAGCAGCCCCTTCACGGGGTGCTGGCCTTCCACGTCGATGTCGAGCTGCACCACCTGATCGAGGGCGCTCTGGCGTGTGGGTGGATCAAACACCATGGCCAGCGATTCCCGCCAGGTGCGCAGCCTCAGCCAGTTCAGGTCATTCACGGCCTGGCCCTGCGCGATGCGCTGCACCAGCAGATCGAGGCAGCGGCGTGGTTCGCCCATGGAGCTATCCACCACCAGTCGCCGAGGCGGCACCGCCAGGGCCTCCAGCAGCTCGGGCGATTCATCCATGGTGCCGTTCCACCACACCCAGCAGGGCAGGTCATCGGGGATCAGCTCCTGCAGCATCGCCAATCCCTGCTGCATGGCTCCCATGCCGCCGCGCAACACCACCACATCGCCGCAGGCATCGGCGTTCACGCCCCGCTCCTCCGGCAGCGGGCAGTAGGCGGCCACCGTGGATTCCAGCGGCTGATCGCCCGCCAGGGTGGGAGCCAGGGTGATCAGGCGGCGGGGTTGGTGGGCGCTGATGGCGCGATCCACAAATTGGCCGCGTAGATCATCGGCGCTGTGGCTGCCCGCCAGCTGCCCAAGGGCCCAGGCCAGCGAAGGCGCCGTGGGTGCGGTGCTGGCCGGCAGCCCCAGTTCGCCGACGGCCTGGCGCGCCGCCGCCAGCAGCTGGTCATTGAGCAGACCCGTGATCGGTCCATCGATCCGCCCCGTGCGGATCAGCTGTTGCTGCAGCCACGAGGGCTCCCACACCACCAGGGTGAAGGTGGCGGCACCGCTGGAATCCTTGAGGTTGTCAGTCCAGAGCCGGTTGAGGTAGGCCGGTACTTCGCTGGGGGGCAGCTGGAGCGGGGCCTGCAGGGTGAGCTGGGGAGCCATGGGGTGGTGTGCAGCGAAACGGGAGCAGAACGATCAGGGGCGACGCCACATCAGGCCGTCCTCGGCCAGCAGGTTGTCGGCGGCACCGGGGCCCCAGGTGCGGGCTTCATAGGGGTGCACCGGCAGCTGCCAGGGGGCGTCTTCAATCAGCTCCAGCAGTGGGGTGTAGAGGCGCCAGGCCGCTTCCACCTCATCACTGCGGGTGAACAGGGTGGGATCGCCGAGCATGGCGTCAGCCAGCAGGCGCACGTAGCCCTCATCGGAGGGTTCGCCGAAGCTTTCGTCGTAGCTGAAGTGCATGTCCACCGGGCGGCTGCGCATGCCGGAGCCGGGGGCCTTCACATCGAACACGAAGCCGGCGCCTTCATCGGGCTGGATGCGCAGCACCAGCTGGTTGGCGGTGGGGGTGCCGCCTGCCGCATCAAACAGCTGCACCGGTGCCTTGCGGAAGGTGAGCACCACCTCAGACAGCCGTTTGGGTAGGCGTTTGCCGGTGCGCAGATAAAAGGGCACCCCCTGCCAGCGCCAGTTGTCGATGAACAGCTTCATCGCTACATAGGTTTCGGTGGTGCTTTCAGGGTTCACCCCCGGCTCTTCGCGGTATCCCGCCATGGGGTTGGCCGGATTGCCGCCGCGGCTGTACTGCCCGCGCACACAGCACTTCCACGGTTCTTCCTCGTTGGCCAGGCGGGCCGCCTGCAGCACCTTGGCCTTCTCGCTGCGGATCGACTCGGGATCGAAGTGGCCCGGGGTTTCCATCGTGGTGAGCGCCAGCATCTGGGTGAGGTGGTTCTGAACCATGTCCCGCAGGGCGCCGCTGGTTTCGTAGTAGCCGGCTCGCTCCTCCACACCCACGGTTTCCGCGGCCGTGATCTGCACGTTGGCGATGTAGTTGCGGTTCCAGATCGGCTCGAAAATCGCGTTGGCGAAGCGCAGCACGAGGATGTTCTGCACCGTCTCCTTCCCGAGGTAGTGGTCGATGCGGAAGATCTGCGACTCCTGGCCGCAGCTCTGCACCACCCGGTTGAGGGCTTGGGCGCTGCTGTAATCGGTGCCGAACGGTTTTTCGATCACCACCCGGCTGCGGGTGGGATCCTTCAGCAGGCCGGCATTGGCGAGGGCCCGGCAGCCGCTGCCATAGAAGGCCGGTGACACCGAGAGATAGAAGGTGCGATTGCCGCGAGTGGCCCGCTGCCGGTCGAGGGCCTCGAGGCGGGTGCCGAGGCGCACCACGTCGTCGTCTTGCTGGAGGTCGACCGGTTCGTAGAAGAGGCAAGCGGCGAACTGCTGCCAGGCGCTCTGGTGCTGCTTCACCTCCTCGGCCATGGCCTCGGCCATGCGGTTGCGGAAGTCGTCGTCGCTCCAGGGGCGGCGAGCGCAGCCCAGCACCGAAAACTCGGTGGGTAGGCGGCGCTGGCGGAACAGCTCAAACAGGGCCGGGATCAGCTTGCGATGGGTCAGATCGCCGCTGGCTCCAAAGATCACCAGGCACTGCGGTGAGATCACCCGCTCCTGGCGCAGGCCAACGCGCAGGGGATTGGTCTGGGTGGCGGCCATGGGCAACGCGTGCGTGCTCCAGGTTTAACGAGGCCGAGCCTGTGCCGCATGGGTTGGCAACAAAAAAGCCCGCCTTGTGGCGGGCTAAACACCTCAGCGAGCCAGGAGCTCAATAGGTTTCCACGTGCCAGCGCTCGGCCTTCTTGAGCTGCGGACGCAGCTCCGACCAATCCAGGCCCTTGGCAGCAGCAGCGGCGGTCATTGCCTCGTCGATGCCAGGCTCCATGCCACGCAGACCGCACATGTACACGTGGGTCTTGGGGTTTTCGATCCAGGAGAAGATTTCCTCGGCGTTCTCGCTGACGCGGTCCTGGATGTACATGCGGCCGCCCTTGGCGTTCTGCTGCTCGCGGCTGATCGCCTTGGTGTAGCGGAAGTTCTCGGGGAACTGGCTCTGGTAGTGCTCGAAGTCGGCGTCGTAGAGCAGGTTGGCGGTGGTGGGTGCACCCATGAACAGCCAGGCCTTGCCCTTGAAGTTCCAGCCGTTTTTCTCGCGCTCAGCCGGCTCGAACATGCGGCGCAGGTAGGTGCGCATCGGCGCGATGCCGGTGCCGGTGGCCAGCATGATCACGTTGGCGTCTTCGTCGGGGGGCAGGAGCATTTCCTTGCCCACGGGGCCGGTGATCTTCACCTTGGCGCCGGGCTCGATGTCGCAGAGGAAGGTGGAGCACACACCGTTGATGGTCTCGCCTTCCTTCTCGTACTGCAGCTGACGCACGCAGAGCGACACGGTGTTACCGGCCATGTTGTCGCCATGGCGGGTGCTGGCGATCGAGTAGAGGCGCAGCTTGTGGGGCTTGCCGTTGGCGTCTTCACCGTCGGGAATGATGCCGATCGACTGACCTTCCACATAGTTGAGGTGGGGGTCGCCACCGCTGAGGTCGAAGGTGATGTGGTTCACCCGGCCGATAGCACCTTCAGCCAACAGGCTGTAGTTCTCGGTCACGGTGCCGACGAAGGGATTCTTCGGCTTGTAGAGATTGACGGGGACGTCGGCGTGATGCACGGCAGCGGCAGCAGGTTTGGCGGGTGAGGCTTTGGCCTTGGTGGTCTTGGCGGCAGCAGGGGCAGCGCTGGCTGCGGGCGCTGCGGCGGTAGGCGCTTCGGATGCAGCGGTGACCGAGATCACCTTGCCTCCCAGCTTGCTGATCGACTGCATCAGGGCCTGCAGCCGTGAGAATGGCACGGTGATGCTGCGCTCAGCGTTGCGCTGCTGGGTCAGCCCATAGCCCTGCACCACCACGGTGAACACGCGCGAGTCGCTGCAGCTGGATGTTGCGGTCGAGACACGCATGAATCTCTGATGCCCTGATGTCGCGCGCGATCATAGGGAATCTGCACGCTTCCGCTCGAGGGCGTTAAGTTATGGCGCCGAAAGCGTGATCTAGCCGGTTTGCTCTCGTCGCAGCTCACGGCATCCCCCACCAGCGCTGAGCTGCAACAGGTTGCGGCCTGTGCGCTCGACACCATCCAACAGGAGATGGAGCGCCTGCCCGGGGGCACGCGACGCCTGGCAGTACGCCTGCGCCTGGCCCTCGATCCCCAGTGGCTGTGGGCAGTACTCACCGATTACGACAGCCTCAGCCGCTTCATCCCCAACCTGCAGAGCTCCCGGCTGCTCTGGCGCCGCGCCAACGTGGTGGGGCTCGAACAGGAGGGCGCTCAATCGTTCATGGGCATGCGCTTCAAAGCGCGCGTGCAGCTGGAGCTCACCGAGCATCTGGAGGAGCGCCGCCTCTCTTTCGTGATGTCCAAGGGTGATTTCCGACGCTTCGAGGGCACCTGGCAGATTGGTGCCGAAGCTGGGGCCACCACACTGCTCTATGAGCTCACGGTGCAGGGCTGTGTGGGCATGCCGATTGGCTTGATCGAGCAACGCCTGCGAGAAGATCTCGCGGCGAATCTGAGGGCGGTGCAGCAGGAAGCCCAGCGGCGTGCAGTGCCGCTCGAAGCGTCGATCTGAGCTGAGCACGCTCCCGTCGTTTTCAGCCAATAAAAAAGCGGCCAGTTGGCCGCTTTTTCTTGGATACCCCCAAGGGGATTCGAACCCCTGTCGCCTCCGTGAAAGGGAGGTGTCCTAGGCCTCTAGACGATGGGGGCTAGGACTCGGTGGTGATGACAGCATTCGGGCGATGCCCTTGTGCAGCCTGGCTTTTCAGCCGCGCCTCCGATGGGATGAAGTTACGGGTCGGAGGTGCCCTTCGTCAATCAGCTGGCGCTCTGGCCGTCCCAAACGGGCACGGTGAAATGGAAGCAGGCGCCTTCACCCGGTTCCGACACCACCCAGATCCGGCCGCCGTGCACTTCGGTGATTCGCCGGCATACCGATAGCCCCACACCGAAGCCGGAGGTGTTGGAGGAGGTTTGGGGCAGGCGCACCCGCTCCAGAAAGATGCGTTCCTGTTCATCACGGGGAATGCCTGGCCCTGAATCGCACACGCTGATCTGAAGCCACTGGCTGGTGCGGTGCAGGATCGTGAGGCTCACCTGGCCGCCATCGGGGGTGAACTTGAAGGCGTTCTCCAGCAGGTTGAGCAGCACCTGGCGCATGCGCCGCTGATCGGCGTACACATCCGGCAGATCGGTGGGGATATCGGTGATCAGCTCCAGGCCGCGGCCTACCCACAGCTTTTCCAGCTCGAGGATCGCTTCGGCCGCCACGGGCCCAAGGGCCAGGCGCTGGGGGTTGAACAGGGCTTCCCAGCGGGTGGTGCCTACCTCCAGCAGGTCTTTGGAGAGCTGCTCGATGTCATCGAGGCGCCGGCCGAGCACATCGCGGAAGCGGGTTTGATCGATCTGGCCCAGGTTGAGGCTCTGCAGCGCCAGCTTGGAGGCGGTGAGCGGGGTGCGCAGTTCGTGGGCCACCATCCGCAGCAGCCGCTCCTGCACCCCGAGCCGCTCGATCAGGGTTTCGTTCTCCTGGCGCAGCACCAGCAGTTGATCCTCAAGCTGTAGTTCCCGCTGGGTGCGGCTGCCATCGCTTTCGGCGGGCCGCAGGCTGATGCCCAGGCCGCTCACCACTTCCAGCTGCTGCCAGCGGGGCAGCCAGTTGCGCAGCTGTTGCAGGAGGGTGTTGCCCGCGAACACCTGCTTGGGGGTGGGCTCGAGCTTGATCAGGGCCGGTGTGGCCACCAGCCGGTGCAGCTCCAGCAGTTCGGGCCGTTCGGCTGGATCGGCGATCTCCAGGCTCACATCGAAGCCGAAATCCTGGTTCTCCAGGAACGCCACCAGGCCGCGTAAATCGGGTGTGGCGCGGTGGTGCGGTGCGGCCACCAGCAGCAGTTTCAGGTGGCGCCGCTGCGCTCCATCACCATCGAGATGAGACGGCAGGGCAAGGCCTGCCCCCCTGCGGACGTCCCCACGCTGTTGCGGCTGGGACGGGGCGCTGACGGGGAAGCGGCTGGGTTGAGGCTCGTCGGGGGGCTGATCCCCTGCGGCGGACACCGGCGCGCTGAATCTGCAGAAAATATGGTTTCACCTTATGAGGTTTGGCAGGGCATGCCAGCCCCGCTATGACGACTGTGATGAGACGTTGTCGAGAGGAACGCCGTGGCCCATCCACGAGAACTCGCGACACGCGTGCATCCGGTGTCGCCGCAGCCACCGGCGATGCGCGGTAGTCGCATTCAGCTCGACACCACGCTGCGGCGTTGGTTTAACCGCAATCTGGGCCTGTGGCGCTCAAGGCGTCAGTACTTCTTCCCCGACGACGAGGTGCTGCGCGTTGACATGTTGCTGCGGGTGCAGACCTTTGAGGATCAGGCGGAATCGGAACCCCGCTATCGCTTCACCTGGTGGCCTGAAAAGGAATACGACTTCTTCGAGATCAAGCCGCGCTATGTGCGCGAAGGCACGATGGATGCCTCCCTGTGCGGCCATCAGCTGCGCCGCAGTCGCGGCTACCTCTGCGGTTCCCCCACCAAAAGCCAGATCCGCCAGGCGGATGAGCACGAGTTGGTGTTTGAGTCGCACTATCTGCAGTGGGACATCCTCGAGCACATTCGGCTGGTGGATCAGGACCGCTTCCGCGCCCGTTCCATCTACTCCTGGTGCGACGGCAACCTCGAGCTGGTGGAAACCCACCACGAGATCCGCCTCGAGCCGGCCGGTCCGCCTCTGCCGGCGGATGCCTGATGGCGTTTGGCTGGTTCTGCAGCAGGATTGGGCAACATCGCTGCTCTCGCGTGCGCCCCTCCGCCAGTCGCCTCGCTCTCCTGCTGCTTCCCCTGGCTCTCACCCTGGCTCCGATGGCTGCGGTGGCGGCACCGGCCTCCGAAGCGGAGATGAGCCTCTACACCCGCATCGGTGCCTTGAATGTGTGCATTGCCCGGGCTGCCGGTATCGAGTTCGACAAGGCGGTGGCCGTGGCGGGCGAAACCATCGCCCAGGTGATTCAGGGCCAGCACGATGGTGCCATCGCTCAGGTGGGGCCCAAGCCCCTCACCATTGATGAGCTGCGCAAGGGTGCGATCAATTCCGCTGTGCTCGGTGCCGTTGAGGTGTGCCCGGATGAGGTGCCTGCCGATGTGCGTCAAAAGGTGGAGCAAGTGCTGAAGAACCGCAGCAGCGCCCCTGCCGCCAGCCCCGCTCCCGCCAAGAAATAAACCCGAGCCCCACGCTCCTGCCATGGCCACCGTTCGCCTCGCCGATTACCGGCCGGCCCCCTGTCTGATCGCCCACACCCACCTCACGGTTGAGCTGTTTGCCGATCAGGCCCTGGTGGAGGCCGAGTATCAATTCGAACCCAACCCGCTGGCTGAGCCCGGCCCCCTGGAGCTGCAGGGGGTGGAGCTGGAGCTGCTGGCGCTTGAGCTCAATGGCGTGCCGCTGGCGGCGGAGGCTTACACCCTCGAACCCACCCGGCTGGTGGTGCATCAGCCGCCGGTGGAGCCATTTCGCTTGCGCAGCCGGGTGCGGATTCACCCGGCCACCAACACAAGCCTGGAGGGTCTGTATGTGAGTGGTGGCATGTTCACCACCCAGTGCGAGGCGGTGGGCTTTCGGCGCATCACCTTTCACCCCGACCGTCCCGATCTCCTCAGCCGCTTCCGCGTGCGCATTGAGGCCGATCAAGCCAGCTGTCCGGTGCTGCTCTCCAATGGCAATTGCCTCGAAACCGGTGAGCTGCCGGAAGGCCGCCATTACGCCGTGTGGGACGACCCATTCCCCAAGCCCTCCTATCTGTTTGCCCTGGTGGCCGGCCGGTTGGAGGAGGTGCGCGATCAGTTCACCACCCGCAGCGGCCGCAGCGTGCAACTGCGCCTGCACGTGGAGCCCGGCGATGCGCCATTCACGGCCCATGCCATGGCCTCGCTGAAGCGTTCGATGCTCTGGGATGAGCAGCGCTACGGCCTGGAATACGACCTCGATGAGTTCAACATCGTGGCGGTGCGCCATTTCAACATGGGCGCGATGGAGAACAAGAGCCTCAATATCTTCAATTCCAAGCTGGTGCTCGCCGATGCCGCCACCGCCACCGATGGCGAGCTTGAGCGCATCGAAAGTGTGATCGGCCATGAGTATTTCCACAACTGGACCGGCAACCGCATCACCTGCCGCGACTGGTTCCAGCTCTCCCTGAAGGAAGGACTCACGGTGTTTCGTGATGCCAGCTTCACGGCTGATCTGCATTCAGCCGCGGTGAAGCGGATTGAGGATGTGTCGCTGTTGCGTAATACGCAGTTTCGAGAAGATGCCGGGCCCACCGCGCACCCGATCCAGCCGGATCACTACCAGGCGATCGATAACTTCTACACCACCACGATCTATGAAAAGGGAGCGGAGGTGATCCGCGTGCTCCACACCCTGCTGGGGGAGGAGACGTTCATGCGGGGTATGTCGCTGTATGTGAGCCGTCATGACGGCACCGCCGCCACCTGCAACGACTTCGTGCAGGCCATGCAGGACGTAGCCGAACA
The DNA here is from genome assembly GCF_019104765.1 of Synechococcus sp. HK05. NCBI lineage: Bacteria > Bacillati > Cyanobacteriota > Cyanophyceae > Synechococcales > Synechococcaceae > Synechococcus > Synechococcus sp. HK05. Next base: position 272,423 of record NZ_JAHRXJ010000009.1, read on the forward strand.
GGCCTGGGCCGAAGGCGCCGCCTTGCCGCGCTTCGATTTCGCGCAGTTTCGCCATTGGTACAGCCAGGCGGGTACTCCGCAGCTGCAGATCGAGCGCCACTGGGATGGCGATCAGGGCAGCCTGCGGCTGCAGGTGCGCCAGAGCACCCCGCCCACCCCTGGCCAACCTGAGAAACAGCCCCTCGTGATTCCGCTGGTGCTGGGTCTGGTGGGCCAGGCCGGCGAGCCGCTGCCGGTGCGGCTCCAGGGGGAAAACGTCGCCGAGGCCAGCGCCGCGGCCCTCAGCCACGCCTGGGGGGATGGCAGCAGGCTGCTGGTGATCGATCAGCCCGAGCAGCAGTTCTGTGTGGAGGGTCTGGAGCCCCACAGCCATCCGCCGGCCCTCTCTGTGCTGCGGGGGTTCTCGGCACCGGTGAAGCTCGAGCTGCAACGCAGCACCAACGAGTTGCTGCACCTGCTCGCCTGCGACAGCGACCCCTTCGCCCGTTGGGATGCCGGCCAGGTGCTGCTGCGCCAGGCGGTGCTCGAGCGGGCTGCCGGCTCCCCCAATGAGGAGCTGGAAGAAGGGCTGGTGGCGGCCTTCGATCGCATCCTGGCCGAGGTGGGCCTGTGCGATTCCAACCGCAGCATGCTCCTCGCCCTGCCTGGCCTGCCGGAACTGGAAGATGCGGCGGTGGCTGCGGCAGGCCACTCCGATCCACCGGCCCTGTTTCAGGCGTTGCTGGATCTGCAGCAGCGCTTCGGCACGGCGCTCGCTGAGCCGCTGGAGCACACGCTGGAGCGCTGCAGGCCCCAATGGTTGCTGGCCTGGCCCGATGGCGTTGGCGACCGCGACCTCACCGCCACGGCCTGGAGCTGGCGGGTGGCGGCCGGCGATCTGGGCGTGCGCGCGGAGGCGGCGGCGGCCGTGGGCGGCCCCTCGATGACCTTGGCCCGGGCGGGTTTGCGGGCCCTGCACTGCCACGAAACCCCCGAGCGGGCGGCGGCGATGGCCGCCTTCCATGACCGTTGGCAGGAGAAGCCGGTGATCCTTGATGCCTGGTTCGCCCTGGAGGCCTCAGCCCCCTTCGGTGATGGGGTGGCCCGGGTGCAGGCGCTGCTCGAGCATCCGCGCTTCGATCCGGCGGCGCCCAATTCGATTCGGGCGGTGCTGGGGGGCTTTGCCGGCAATGTGGCGCAGTTCCATGCCGCGGATGGCCGCGGCTATCGCTTCATGGCCGAGCAGATTGCCCTGCTCGATCAGCGCAATCCGATCACCGCCTCACGCATGGCCAAGCTCTTCAGCCGTTGGCAGAGCTACGGGCCCGCGCGCAGCGCCCGCATGCATGATGCCCTCGAGCAGTTGGCTGCCGCCAGCCTCTCCACTAACACGCGCGAGGTGGTGGGCCAGTGCCTCGGTGCCGCCTAACGGCGGGGCGAGAGGGAGGCGTTGAACAGGCTCTGGTGTAGACGCTCCAGGGCTTGTTGCCGGGCGCGGCCCCCCTCGGGGCCAGCGTATTGGCCCCAGAGGCCTTCCCAATAGAAATAGATCACCCCGTGGCCGCGCTCGGCCGCTAGCCGCACTTTCTCGCTGAGGGTGGGGATCGGTGTGGTGCGTCCGCCGAAGCCCGAGAGGATGCCGATTTCCACGGGGATCCCCCAGCTGCTGGCCTTCACGAGGGCCGGTTGCTGCAGATCGCGTTCGTAGCCCTTGAGCGAATAGGCGTAGTTCTGCACTACCAGTTCATCGATCAGCCCGCCCAGGGCCCACAGCTCCCAATCCTGCAGCCAGTGGTTGTAGGCAAAGCGGAATGGCCCTGGTGAGAGGCTCACATAGGGGCTGCCCTGACCGCTGCGTTTGAGGGTGGCGCGCAACTCCCGCAGCAGGCTGCTCAGCTGCTTGCGCCGCCACACCATCCAGGTGCGATCGGTGTGGTTGTCGGGGGGCTGAACGCCCTGCTCCCGTTCGTAAAGGGCGCGGGTGTAGGGGTCGTAGCCCAGCTCCACCGGCCAGGCGAAGTGGTCGTCGAGCTGGATGCCGTCCACCTTGCAGCGCTGCACGATCTCGCCGATCAGGCCCAGAAAGCGCTCGCGCACGCCCGGGTGGGCGGGGTTGAGCCACACCATCTCCTTGCCGTGCATGCTCATCGCTCTGCTGCCATCGCGCTTCTGCAGCACCCACTCCGGGTGCTGGCGCACCACGGCGGCATTCGCCGGCTCCATCAGGCCGTACTCAAACCAGGGAATCACCCGCAGGCCGCGGCGATGGGCCGCGCTGGTCATCACGCAGATGGGGTCGTGGCGGGCCCCCGATTGCAGCAGAGCCGGCTCCACCGGCGCCCAGCGGCTGCGGTGAAAGGTGGCGCCGCGACTCCACACGTTGGGATAGAGGGTGTTGAAGCCAGCCTCCGCCAGTTCCCCAACGGCCCGTTCGATGCGCTGGGGCTGGTAGTAGAGGGGGCTGGGGCTATTGGTGAGCCACACCCCAACCCGGCGTGAATCAGCCCAGGCCGCTGCCGGCAGCAGCGTGAGCAGCGCTGCTGCAATCCAGTGACGTTTGCGGCCCTTCCTCAACGGAACATCGAGCTCACCGAGCTCTCGTCGTGGATGCGCCAGATCGCTTCACCGAGCATGTTCGCCACCGACAGCACCTGCAGCTGCGGGAAGCGGCGATCGTCAGGCAGGGGGATCGAGTTGGTGACGATCACTTCCTCAAACAGTCCTGGAGCGGAGAGCCGCTCGATCGCCGGGCCGGAAAACACCGCGTGGGTGGCGCAGGCGAGCACACGGGTGGCGCCGTTCTCGCGCAGGAGGCGAGCGCCGGCGCAGATGGTGCCGCCGGTATCGATCATGTCGTCGATCAGGATCGCCGTTTTGCCCGCCACATCCCCGATCACGGTGAGGCTTTCGGCCACGTTGTGGCCGGAGCGGCGCTTGTCGATGATCGCCAGGGGCGCATCGTTCATCTGCTTGGCAAAGGCCCGGGCCCGCGCCACACCGCCCACATCGGGCGACACCACCACCACATCACCGAAATCGCGGCCAGCCAGGTAATCCACCAGCACCGGTGATCCGTAGATGTGGTCGCAAGGAATGTCGAAGTAGCCCTGGATCTGGGCGGAGTGCAGGTCCATCGCCAGCACCCGATCCACGCCGGAAACCGTGAGCAGGTTGGCCACCAGCTTGGCGGTGATCGATTCGCGCCCGGCGGTCTTGCGGTCAGCGCGGGCGTAGCCGTAGTAGGGGATCACCGCTGTGATCTGGCGCGCTGAAGCCCGCTTGCAGGCATCCACCATCACCAGCAGCTCCATCAGGTGATCGTTCACCGGAGCGCAGGTGGGCTGGATCAGAAACACATCGCAGCCGCGGATGGATTCCTGGATCTGGATGTAGAGCTCGCCGTCGGCAAAGCGCTTGATCACGCGGGGGCCATCGGGCACCCCCAGGTAGGCGCCGATCTCCCGGGCCAGGGCCTGATTGGCCGTGCCGCTGAACAGGCGCAGGCGCCGGGTGTCGTGGGCCACGTGCGCCTGTTCGACCCGTTCTGCGGTCAGGAAACTGGTCACGGCGGCCGCTGGCGCGAACGGTGGAACCCCGATCGTAGAAGCCGCCCGGATCTCTGGCCGCGCTCGATCGATGACCCTGCCCTCTCCCAGCGCTGAAATCCAACGCCCCGCCTGGCCTTCATCGGGGCTGGTGTTAGTGGCGCCTGGTGGCGTCAGCCCGGCTGAAGGGCAGTCCCTGGCAGCGTTGTTGGGCCTGCAACCGCTCGCCTGGAGCGCTGAGCAGGTGCTGGATGCTCCCGCCGCTTTGGCCAGCCTCTCCAGCGAAGCGCCGGGCTGGCTGTTGCCCCTGGCGCTTGATCCCGGCGCTGAGTTACCTCAGCCGGGTTGTTGGTGCGAGGCCCTGGGGGCCTGGCGGCAGGCGGTGCTGTTGCAGGTTCCGGCGGCGGCGGCCGGATCGGGTGTGGCTCGCGCCTATGCCGCTCTGTTGCAGGCCGCAGCTGTGCCCTTGGTGGGCCTGGTGCAGCGGGGCGGGCCCTGGGATCCCGATCGCCGACGGGCCGACGGCTTGCCCTGGCTGGGGTGGCTACCAGCGGCAGCGACGCCGCCCGGCAGCGACGACGACGCAGCCGCCCAGGCCCTGCGCCTGCATCTGATGGCTCGCTGGCAGCTCAGTTCGGCCAGGGGCGCTGAGCCTGCACATCCAGTGCCCTGAGTGGGCTCTTGGGCTGAACCGGCGGCCGCAGCGGCAGGGTGCGGAACTCCAGCCGCTCGCCGGGGCGCAGGGCGACGGCCAGCAGGCTCAAGGCCTCCGAGCGGGTGAGGTTGGTCTCCACCTGGCCCTGGAGCTGCTGGAGCAGATCCGGCAGTTGCGCCAGTTGCTGACGCTCCCCCATCTGCCGCAACACGCTCTCCACCGCCATCTGCTGGCGGTCGCGGCGGCGTGCATCGCCATCGGTTTCATCGCGGAAGCGCAGCAGTTGCTCCACCTGTTGGCCATCCATCACCTGGAGTCCACCTTCCAGGCGAATCGTGTACTTCTGCGTTTTGTCGGTGTAGCGCATGCTCCGGTCGGGGGAGAGCTCCACCCGGCCGATTCCGTCCACCAGATCCCGCAGGGCTGCCCTGGGCAGCACCATGTAGCGATCGGGCTGGCCCTTGGGTAGGCCCACCAGTTGGGCGGCTGCCCCAGCCACCAGAGCTGGGCCGCCCCGTTTGTAGAGGCTGCCAAGGGCCACCGGTCGCTTGTCGCCCGGCAATTGCACGGCGGTTTCCACCGGCAGGCTGAGCAGTTGCAGCGGCCCCTCCGGATTCACCTGCACCAGCAGCAGCGCATCGCTGTTGGCGGGAATCGCTGTGCTGCCGCTGCTGAGGCGATCGGCATCGGAGCCGATCAGGAGCACGCTGATGGCGCGGCCCGGCGGCTCGGCTAGATCAGCGGCGCTGGGGGGACCTTGCTCGCGGGCGCTGCGATCCCCTTCCGGCCAGATCGCCCCCAGCAGCGCCAGGCTGCTGGCTAGCCCCAGCCCGGCGGCCAGCAGGCGTAGGGCCGCCCGTTCTCGGGTGCGGCGCTGCGGGCGTGGCTGGGCGGGAGCCAAAGCGAATGGGCGATCAACATTCGCTCCACTTTGACCGAGCTGGTGGTTTTTGCGGCCCTTCCCCCAGGCGCCCTCGATAGGTTGTGCAGCCAACCACCACCGCTGAGCGGCTCCGTTGACTTCCGCTGCCTCCCCATCAGGTGCCGTGGCGCCCCATGAGCGCGCCAAACCGCTGGCCAAGGGCAGCGTGTATCCCGCCAAGGATCTCTGCAGCCAGTGCGGCCTCTGCGACAGCCGTTGGGTGGCCTATGTGAAAGACAGCTGCGCCTTCCTCCACCAGCGCTTTGAGGCGATGGAGGCGGCCGCCCACGGCCGCAGCCGCGACCTCGACAACGAGGACGAGCTCTATTTCGGGGTGCAGCAGCGCATGCTCACCGCCCGGCTGCAGCAGCCGATCGCCGGTGCCCAGTGGACCGGCATCGTGAGCCGCATCGGTGTGCGCGCCCTGGAAACCGGCCTGGTGGATGCGGTGCTGTGCGTGGGCCAGAGCGATGAGGATCGCTTCATGCCGGTGCCGCGGCTGGCGCGCACCCCTGAGGAGGTGCTGAGCGCCCGGGTGAACAAGCCCACCCTCTCCCCCAACCTGGAGGTGCTCGAGCAGCTGCCCGGCAGCGGCATCAAGCGCTTGCTGGCGATCGGCGTGGGCTGCCAGATCCAGGCCCTGCGGGCCGTGCAGCCCACCCTGCCCCTCGATGAGCTGTTTGTGCTGGGCCTCCCCTGCGTCGACAACGTGTCGCGCCAGGGGCTGCAGACCTTCCTTGAGAGCACGGTGAGCTCCCCCGACACGGTGGTGCACTACGAGTTCATGCAGGACTTCCGCATCCACTTCCGCCACAGCGATGGACGCGAGGAAACGGTGCCGTTCTTCGGGCTCGACACACCCAAGCTCAAGGACGTGTTCGCCCCCAGCTGCCTGAGCTGTTTCGACTACACCAACGCTGGCGCCGATCTGGTGGTGGGCTACATGGGCGCCACGTTTGGTCGCCAGTGGCTCACGGTGCGCAACCCCAAGGGGCAGCAGTTGCTCGATCTGGTGGAGGCCGAGCTCGACATCGCTCCGGTGAGCAGCAGCGGCCAGCGCCAGGCGGCGGTGCAGCAGGGCATCGAGGCCTACGACAAAGCCGTGAAACTGCCGATCTGGGTGGCCAACCTGATCGGTTTCTTCGTGGAGCGCTTCGGCCCGAAGGGCCTCGAATACGGCCGCTTCTCGATTGATTCCCACTTCACCCGCAATGCGGTGTGGCTGCGCCGCCATCACCCTGACAAGGTGGAAGAGCACATCCCGGCCTTTGCCCGCCGGATCATCAGCCGCTACCGGCTTCCGGATTGATGCGCAGGGCCGGCGTTCTGCTTCACCCCACGGCCCTGCCGGGAGTGCCGGTGTGCGGCAGTTTCGGCGCCGAGGCCCATCGCTGGCTCGACCTGCTGGCCGACCACGGCATCAAGGCGTGGCAGCTGCTGCCGCTGGCTCCCCCGGATGCGTTGGGTTCGCCCTACAGCTCCCCCAGCAGCTTTGCCCTCAACGCTTGGCTCCTCGATCCCGAGCTGCTGGTGGCAGAAGGGCTCCTGGAGCCCGCCGATCTTCGTGAACTGCCCCAGGGGGGTGATCCGGGGCGCTTGGATCTGGTGCGGGCTGACCAACGGGCCGAGCAGCTGGGTGGCGCCCTGCTGCGGCGTTACCCCCACTGGGAGCCGGTGCAACGGGAGCGCTTCGCCAGCTGGCGAGATCAGCAGCGCGCTTGGTTGGTGGATCACTGCCGCTTCTGGGTGCTGCGGCGGCGCTTTCATGCCCAACCCTGGTGGCAGTGGCCCCAGGCCTTGGCGTGCCGCCAGCGCTCAGCCCTGCGGGCTTTCGATGCGGAAGCGCACCAGCCCCTGCTGCAGGAGGCACTGGTGCAGTGGCAGTTGCAGGAGCAGTGGCAGCTCCTGCTGGATCACGCCCGCCAGCGCGGCATCCAGGTGATCGGCGATGTGCCGTTTTATGTGGCCCACGACAGCGCGGATGTGTGGAGTCATCGGCCGCTGTTTTCGGCCGCTGCTGATGGCAGCTTGAGCCAGCAGAGCGGTGTTCCCCCGGATTACTTCTCAGCCACGGGGCAGCTGTGGGGCACGCCTGTGTACCGCTGGCCCCTGCACCGACTCACGCGCTTTCGCTGGTGGATCCGGCGGCTCCAGCGTCAGCTGAGCCTGGTGGATCTGCTGCGGTTGGATCACTTCCGTGCCCTGGAGTCGGCCTGGTGTGTGCCAGGAGGTGATCGCACGGCTGAACGCGGCAGCTGGCGCCCCTCACCGGGTGCGAGCCTGCTGCGCCGCTTGAGCCGCCGCTACCGCGGCCAGCAACTGCCGCTGATCGCTGAAGACCTGGGCGTGATCACTCCCGCGGTGGAAGCCCTGCGTGATCGCTATGGCCTGCCGGGCATGAAGATCCTCCAGTTCGCCTTCGACGGCGATCCCAGCAATCCCTATCTGCCGGCCAACTACCGCGGCCACAACTGGTGTGTGTACACCGGCACCCATGACAACGCCACCTGCATCGGCTGGTGGCAGCAGCTCAGCGATGAGCAGCGCCATCAGGTGGAACAACTGCTGGGGCCGGTTCAGGCGCCGGGTTGGCAATTGCTGGAGCTGGCCTTGGCCAGTGAGGCCGATTGGGCCGTGGTGCCCCTCCAAGATCTGCTGCATCTGGGTGATGAGGCGCGCTTCAACACCCCGGGCACCTGCGCTGGCAATTGGCAGTGGCGCTTGAGCTGCAGCGTGGATCAGATCAGCGGTCCACTGAAGGGGTTTGGGGAGTTGGCGCAGCGCCACCAGCGTTAGGGGTTGGTTGCGGCAAGGGCAGCCGGTACTGGCCCGGCTGCTTGCTGAGTGGCGCCAGTGCTGCGCCGTTCCAGAGCACCTCAGCTGCTTTCGGGGTGGGGTAGACGCTCAGCTCCAGCGGTGGTTCGAGTTGCCACACCAGCTGGCCTTTGGCGCCGCTGAGCTGGGAGCGCTGGCCGCTCTCGCTGCGCAGATTGATGGTGCTGGCTTGGCTGAGGTTGAGCTCGAGAACCCCCAGCGCCGGTGGTTCGGCTCCGGCTTGTTGGAGTTGGTTGAGAGCTGTGCGGCCCAGCCCGCGGCTGGCCTGTTGCAGGGGCCGCAGCTCGGGGAAGGCCCCGAGCAGGGTGGTGCCGGGGGCGGCGGGTTTGCGCTGTTCGGATGCCGGCAGCGGCGCGATCGGATTGAGGCTGAGCAGGTTGGCCGCGGCCAACTGGCGTTGCTGCAGGTTGAGGGCGTAGATCAAGCCCAGGCAGAGGCCGCCATAGAGCAGGCCTCCCTGCCAGGTGCTGAACACATCGATCGAGCCCGGGGTGAAGCGCTTGAGCAGCCCTCCACCGGTGCCGCGGGGGCCGTGCTGGGGGCTCTGGGGGGGCAGCGCCACATCCAGGCTGCCGGCCGGCAGGCCAAGGTGCTGCTCGATCAGGGGCAGCATCGTGCGCAGATAGGCCCCCTCCGGCAGACGATCGCGCCAGCCTCGCTCGAGTGCTTCCAGTACGGGTGTGCTGATGCGGGTTTCCAGGGCCAGTTGCCGCAGATTGAGGCCCCGGGCTTCGCGCTCCTGGCGCAGCCGCCGGCCTACGGCCAGGAGGGGATCCTCCTGCGCATGAGCTGTGCCGTTGTCCCCCGCCCGCTGGCCGGCGCCCCGCCCGAACAGGCGGCCAAGGCGGGGCAGGCGTGGGGCAAGGCTGGGCATTAAGGCCGGGGATGTGGGTGTGGCCATTCTTGGGGATCCAGGCGCCTCCAGCGACCCTCCGGCAGCGCGCCCAGCTCGATCGAACCGATCGCCACCCGCTGCAGATCGAGCACGGGATGGCCCAGGAGTTCGGCGGTGCGGCGGATCTGCCGGTTGCGCCCCTCGTGCATCACCAGCTGCAGCTGGGTGGCATCGCGCTCCTGATCGAGCCGATGCAGGGTCACCGGTTGGCTGGGCTGCCCGTCGAGGGGCACCCCACGGGCCCAGCGGTCGAGCACCGTCTGGCTGGGTTGGCCGCGCACCCAGATCCGGTAGGTCTTGCTGTGCTGAAAGCGGGGGTGGGTGAGCTGCAGGGTGAGATCGCCGTTGTTGCTGAGCAGCAGGGCGCCGCGGCTCTGAAAATCAAGTCGTCCCACCGGATGCAGCCCCTGCCCCCGGGCCAGCTCGGGCGGCAAGAGGTCGAGCACGATCGGCCGGCCTTCCGGGTCGTGGCAGCTGCACATCACCCCGGCCGGCTTGTTGAGCAGCAGGGCCAGAGGGGGGTGCGCCGGCCGCAGGGGCTTGCCGTCGATGCAGATGGCATCGCGTTCGGGATCAGCCCGCTCTCCGAGCTGGGCGGTGCGGCCATTCACGCTCACGCGCCCTGCCCGCAACAGGGTTTCCGCGTGCCGGCGTGAGCCGAGGCCGGCGGCCGCGATCAGCTTCTGCAGCCGCTCTTCGGGCATCACCAGCGCCGTGGTTCCTTCATTTTGCCCAGAAAAAAGGTGGTAGGTTTACGAAACACCTGAGTTTCGTAAACCCGTCGCTTCATGCCCTCGCTTCCGGTGATCCGTTCCGAGCGTGATGCCGCTGCCCTCGCGGGCGGCACCGACCTGGTGCGCTCCTACCTGCGGGACATCGGGCGGGTGCCGCTGCTCACCCACGAGCAGGAGATCACCCTCGGCCGCCAGGTGCAGGAGCTGATGGCCCTCGAGGAGCAGCGCGAAGAATTGCGCCTGCGGGCCGGCGGGGACGAGCCCACCGATGCAGAACTGGCCGCGGCGGCTCAGCTCACCCCCCAACAGCTCAAGAAGCGCCTGCGCTCTGGCCAGCGCGCCAAGGAGCGGATGGTGGCAGCGAACCTGCGCCTGGTGGTGAGCGTGGCGAAGAAATACACCAAGCGGAACATGGAGCTCCTGGATCTGATCCAGGAGGGCACGATCGGTTTGGTGCGGGGCGTGGAGAAGTTCGACCCCACCCGCGGCTACAAGTTCTCCACCTATGCCTATTGGTGGATCCGCCAGGGCATCACGCGGGCGATCGCGGAGAAGAGCCGCACGATCCGCCTGCCGATCCACATCACCGAAACCCTCAACAAGCTCAAGAAAGGCCAGCGCGAACTGAGCCAAGAGCTGGGCCGCACCCCCACGGTGACGGAGCTGGCGGAGTTTGTGGAGCTGCCGGAGGAGGAGGTGAAGGACCTGCTCTGCCGCGCCCGCCAACCGGTGAGCCTGGAAACGAAGGTGGGCGACGGCGACGACACCGAACTGCTGGATCTGCTGGCGGCCGACGGCACCCAGCCGGAGGAGCTGGTGGATGGCGAGTGCCTGCGCAGTGACATGCGCGATCTGCTTGATCAGCTGCCGGAGCTGCAGGGCCGGGTTTTGAAGATGCGCTACGGCATCGGCATCGAAGAGCCGATGAGCCTCAGCTCCATCGCCCGCGAACTGGAGATGAGCCGCGACCGAGCCCGCAGCCTCGAGCGCCGCGCCCACGAAGAAATGCGCCGGCTCTCGAAGCAGATGGGGGCCTATCTGGCGGCTTGAGGCCTCAGAAAAACTGATCGAAGTTGTCGAAGTCCACGGCACTGAAGGTGCCGTTCTCCACCTGCAGCATCAGCCGCTCCAGCTGCACCCACAGCGCTCCGGCTGTGGCCAGAGACAGCAGCAGGGCCACCAAGTAGGCGGCTCCGGCCGCGAAGCCGAACACCTGCAGGCTGCCGCCGATGAACAGGGTGATCCCCAGCACGATGCCGCTGTAGCTGAGGTTGGTTTCAAAGCAGCCGAGGGGCAGCAGCGCGAGGCGATCCTGTTTCCAGCCGTTCAGCTTGTCCTGCACCAGGCGGGCAAAGGTGAGGCCGCAGAGCACACCCATGGCCAGCCCCACACCGGCCACCACGTAGGGCGGTTGGAGGTAGGGCGCGAACTCCAGCAGGATCTCCTGGGCATCCAGGTCGCCGTAGTCGCCGCTGGCCAGGTCCTGGGCGGCTTCGCTCAGGTTGATCGGGGCCAGAGACATCGCGGTGCGTTCAGGTGGCGCCGACCCTAAGCGGCCAGGGGATTGAGGCGAGTGAGCAGCTGATCGCGCAGGCGCCGCACCAGGCGCTGGGGCGCAAACGTGCGGCCGAGCAGCTCGAACAGGTCCCGCAGGTCTTCGGTGTTGAGGCGGTCGTCGCGCACGAGGGTGAGCAGCAGGCGCTCTCGGATGCTGCGGCCCTCCTGGCCAAGCAGCAGCTTCAGGCCGGCGCCAGCCACAGGCAGCAGCTCGGCCCCCACGGCGCTCTCATCGTTTTCCACCACCGCCAACAGGCTTTCGAGCCGTTGAACCTGCAGGCGGCCATCGCGGTCGAACAGCACCTCGAGCAGCTTCTCGCGCATCTCGGCGGTGTCGCCCGCCAGCAGGCGCTTGGCCACGTAGGGATAGGCCACACGGATGATGCGGAAGCTGGGATCGAGCCGCAGCGCCAGGCCCTCCTGGCTCACCACCGCCCGGATAATCAGGGCGAAACGAGCCGGCACCCGGAAGGGATAGGCGTACATCAGCTCCGAGAAGCGATCGGTGATCGCCTTGAAGTTGAAGGAGCCCACGTTGTCGCCCAGGGCGCCGCCGAGCACCTCTTCCAGCGCCGGCACGATTGGGGCCAGATCGGTGTTGGGGTTGAGAAAGCCCAGATCCACGAAATCCCGGGCCAGCGACGTGAAGTCGCGATTGATCAGGTGCACCACGGCGCCGGTGAGGGTGAGCCGGTCGCTGTCGCTGATCGAATCCATCATCCCGAAGTCCACATAGGCCAGATGGCCCAGGGCGCCGGTTTTGCCCGGTAGGGCAAAGAGGTTGCCGGGATGGGGATCGGCGTGGAAGTAGCCGAACTCGAGCAGTTGCTGCAGGCCCGAGATCACGCCGGTGCGGATCAGCGAGGCCGGATCGAGGCGCTGGGCTTCGAGCTCCTGGCGCTGCTGCAGCTTGGTGCCGTTGATCCAGGTGGTGGTGATCACGCGCTGGGCCGAAAGGCTGCGGTCCACCCGCGGCACGATCACCGCCGGATTGCTGGCAAACAGGCGCCCGAAGCGTTCGGCATTGTCGGCCTCCCGGCGGTAGTCGATCTCTTCGAAGAGCGAACGGCCGAATTCATCGATGATCTCGCCCAGGCCAAAACCCAGGTTGAGCGGCAACAGCGGCGCAGCCACCACCCCCATCAGCCGGATCAGCACCATGTCGCGGCGCAGCTGCTGGGTGAGCCGGGGGCGTTGCACCTTCACCGCTACCCAGGAGCCACCCACGGGTTTAGCCCGATACACCTGGCCCAGGCTCGCGGCGGCCACAGGGTGATCTGGGAACTCCTCAAACAGCTGCTCCACCGGAGCCCCCAGCTCCTCCTCGATGGTTTGCAGGGCAATGGCGTGGGGAAAGGCGGGCAGGTTGTCCTGCAGCTTGGTGAGCTCATCGAGCCAGTCGCGCCGCACCAGATCCGGGCGGGTGGAAAGGGCTTGGCCGAGCTTGATGAAGCAAGGGCCCAAGTTGGTGAGGGTGGTGAAGATGCGCTGGCCCAGCCGCTGTTGCACCTTCGGGTCGCGGCTGCCGCTCTGCACCGCCAACACCAGCGCCAGCCCCAGCAGCTGGCTGAGCAGCACCACCAGCCGGCTGATCAACAGCCAAGGACGCAGCAGCAGCCAACGCAGATCAGCCCCCGGGTCGTAGCGATGGGCGGGGCTGCTCAACACAGGTGGCGCGTCACACGGTGGGCAAACTCTAAGGAGATCGCCTGAGGGGCCATGGCTCTGCTGGAGCGTCTGTTGGCGGCCCCGCCGGCCCTGCCCCTGCACCTCCCAGCCCATGCCCGGGGCCACGCCTTGGCCCCGGGCTTGCGTCGCCTGCTGCGGCAGGCACCCGGCCGCTGGGATCTCCCCGAATTGCCCGAGATCGGTGGGCCGCTGGAAGCGGAGGGAGCCGTGGCGGAGGCACAGGCCGCAGCGGCCGCCCGGCTGGGGGCGGAGCGCTGTTGGTTCGGCGTGAATGGCGCCAGCGGGCTGTTGCAGGTGGCGTTGCTGGCCCTCGCCCGGCCCGGTGATCGGGTGTTGCTGCCGCGCAATCTGCACCGCTCACTGCTGCATGGCTGCGTGCTCGGCCAGTTGCGGCCGGTGCTGTTTGATCTGCCCTTCGATCCGGCCACGGGCTTGTGGCTGCCTCCCACCCCGGCTGGCCTGGAGCGGCATCTGGCGGAGGCCTTGGCGGCGGGGCCGCTGGCGGCGGTGGTGTTGGTGTCGCCCAGCTATCAGGGCATGGCAGCCGATCTGCCGGCTCTGGTGGCGCTGGCCCATCAACGGGGCTTGCCGGTGCTGCTCGATGAGGCCCACGGCGCCTATGGCGGGCTGGATCCCCGCTTGCCGGCCTCGGGCTTGGCCAGCGGCGCCGATCTGGTGGTGCAATCGCTGCAGAAGGCAGCTGGCGGCCTGGCCCAGAGCGCCGCGCTGCTGCAAGGGGCTGGCGCGGATGCCCAGGCCGCTGCGGCCCGCAGCGCAGCGATCGAGAGAGCCTTGCTCTGGTTGCAAACCTCCAGCCCCAGCGCCCTGTTGCTCGCGGCGGCGGCCACAGCCTTGGAGCACTTGCATAGTGCGGCTGGGCGCCGCCAGTTGGCCCGCGCCATCACCACCGCCCTGCAGCTCAGGAGCCGGCTTCAGCAGGCGGGCGTGCCCCTGCTGCCCAGCGCCGATCCGCTGCGCCTGAGCGTGCACACCGCCGCGCTGGGCATCAACGGGCTCGACGCCGATGCCTGGCTGATGGAGCGAGGCGTGATTGCGGAGCTGCCTGAGCCCGGTTGCCTCACGTTTTGCTTGGGGTTGGCGCCACCGCGGCGGGTGCTACGGCAGCTGCCGCGGCATGTGCAAGCGCTGCAGCGAGCCTTGGGAGCGCCCCCGCTCGCTCCCTTCTCAGCGCCGCCCTTGCCGCCCGTGGCGGAGCCGGAGTGGCCGCTCGAGCAGGCCTGGCGGGCGCCCTGGCAGCGGGTGCCTCTGGCTCAGGCCACGGGCCGGCTGGCCGCTGAGCCGCTCTGCCCCTATCCACCCGGGATCCCGTTGTTGATTCCAGGGGAGCGCATCGACGCCGCCCGGGCCGATTGGTTGGTGCAGCAACAACAGCTGTGGCCCGGTCAGATCGCTGATACGGTGAAGGTTGTGGCCGATTGAGAGCCGATGGGTGCGCCCGGCGATGGCCCCTTCCAGTGGGACTTCGTAACGCCTGGGCTGCCGGATGCCGCCTTTGCCGATGCGCCCGGCTTCAGCCCCACGCCTCTGGAACTGCGGGTGATGTTGCTGGCCCATCTGCGCCCACGCCCGGATTCGCTGGTGTGGGATGTGGGCGGCGGCACCGGAGCGCTGGCCCTGGAGATTGCTCGCCTGATGCCCGCCGGCCAGGTGCACACCCTCGAGCGCGATCCTGAAGCGATCGAGCTGCTCAAGCGCAATGGAGAGCGCTTCGGTGCCACCAATCTGCACATCCATGCCGGGGATGCCCCGGACGGCCTGAGCCAACTGCCCCCCCATCCCGATCGGGTGTTGCTGGAGGTGGGGCGCCCCCTGCGGCAGGTGCTTGATCTGGTGTGGGAAGCTCTGGTGCCGGCGGGACGCCTGGTGATCAGCACCGCCAGCCTGGAGGGCCTGGTGGATGCCACCGACACCCTCGGGCGTTTGGAAGCCCGCGATCTGCAGGTGGTGCAGGCCACGGTGCACCGGATGCAGCGGCGCGGCAGTCAAGCCAGGCTGGCGGCGGCTGAACCGCTGTTTCTGATCGCTGCCGAACGCCCTTGATTCCCGCGCCCCGCTCCCGCACCTCCCCCCAGCGCCTGCTCAGCGGCTACGCCGTGGGGGCGTTTGGGTTTGTGGTGGTGGTGCTGGGCGGTTGGTGGTTCACCCTCGCCCTGGGGGTGATGGTGCACCTGGGACTGCTGGAGTATTTCCGCCTGGCCCGCTTCAAGGGCATCCGCCCCGCCAGCAAAACCACGTTGGTGGTGGTGCAGCTGCTGTTGATCACCACCCAATGGGCCCACGGTGGTGATGCTCAGGCCTTGGGATTTTCCGCGGATCTGGCGGCCGCGGTGTTGCCCCTCTCGGGCGCGGCAATCTGCGGCTGGCTGCTGCTGCAACCCCTCACCGGCAGCATCGCTGATATCGCCGCCTCGATCTTTGCGCTCTTTTATCTGGGCTTTTTGCCCAGCTATTGGATCCGTCTGCGGGATCTCACTGATCCGGCCCTGGCGCCGCGGCTGAATGGCCTCAGCCAGGCCTGGCCCCACCTCAGCTCGGGCATGGTGCTGATGCTGATGGCCTGCTTCCTGATCGTGGCCACCGACATCGGCTCTTATGTAATCGGGCGTCGCTACGGCCGCCGGCCCCTCTCGCCGATTTCACCGGGCAAAACCGTGGAAGGGGCCTTCGGCGGAGTGGGTTGTGCCGCCCTGTTGGGGGGGGTGTTCGCCGAACTGCTCGGCTGGAACTGGGGCTGGGCTGTGGGGGCGCTGTTGGGTGTGGTGGTGGCCCTGTTCGCCCTGGTGGGGGATCTCACTGAATCGATGATGAAGCGCGATGCCGGCGTGAAGGATTCCGGTGATCTACTGCCTGGCCACGGCGGCATCCTCGATCGCATCGATAGCTATTTGTTCACCCCGGCGGTGTTTTTCACCGTGGTGACCCTGCTGTTGCCGTTGATTCGCTGAGGCTGCTCAGGGCGACACCCGCGCCCGCCCGTGGAGCTGCAGCACCCCGCCTTCAAGGTTGGCTTCGCGGATTTCAATGTTGGGATCGCTGGGCAGTGAGACGCAGGGGCAACCCTCCACCCCGCAGAGCTGCAGGCCGCCGTCCACGGCACGAGGAACCGTGGCGCAGCGCTGATCCTGGGCCTGCAGCACCAGTTGGTCGCGCTCGATACTCACGCTCTGCAGGGGGGTGAGGCCCAGCAGCCCGTCCACCAGTTGATCCCCCAGGGGGCGCCAGTGCGGGGTGCAAAGGGAACGGCCCAGCCCACCAGCACTGAACACCACGATGCCCTCAATGTGGAAGGGCTGATCGAGCTGCACCGCCTTGCCGCGCAGCAGGTTGCCCACCTGCACCTCGATCGCCTCGCTGCGCAGCTCCACCCGCTCGATCTCCAGCGAGCTGAACACCACACCCCTGGCCACCAGGCTCACGCCTTCGAGGCGGCCGCGCAGCAACCCCAGGCTGGAGCCATGGAGTTGCAGCTCGAGGCTGTCAACGGCCTCGCATTGCTGGCGAATCCAAAACTGCAAGCCGCTGGCTAGGAGCTGCAGCACCGGGCTCGTGCGGGGTGTCTGCGTGTCGTCAGCCATGCCAGATGCGAGCCACGGTGGCGGGCTGGTCGATGTGGGGCAGATGCCCGCAGCAGTCCAGCTCGGTGATCCGCTCTCCTAACAGAGCTTGGGCGGCGCGTTTCTGGGGTGGCCGCAGGATCCGGTCGTTTTGGCCCCAGAGCACCTGCAGGGGTTGTGGGGGCAGGGGATACCCGCAACCGGCGAAACCACCGCTGCGGGCAAAGGCTCCCAGGGCTCTGGCCCAGTTGGGGCAGGCCAGGTGCAGCGAGGCGATTTCCAGCTCCGCAGGCCCCACATCCCGATCGGGCATGGCGAAGGCGGAGCGGCAGAGGCCCCGGCGGATCGCGGGCAAGCCGAGGAAGCGTGCTCCCAATTGATCCAGGAGCGGGGGCACCGGCATCGGTTGGCCCGTGAGGCCCGCAGGTGCCAGCAGCAGCAACCGCTCGATCTGTTCGGGGCAGCGGCGGGCCAGCTCCACCGCCACCGATCCCCCCATCGAGGCGCCGATCAAGCCCACCTGCGCTGCTCCGCTGCGGCGCAGCACCTCCTCGAGCACGTGCTCCAGGTGTTCCAGCACCGCCGCCGGGCCGTAGGGGGCGTTGAGGGGCCGAGGGCAGAAGCCGAAGCCGAACAGATCCGGGATGAACAGCTGATGCTGCGGCGCGAGCAAGGGCGCCAGCCGTCTGAACTCCAGGTGGGAGCTGTCGAAGCCATGCAGCGCCAGCAGCGGCGGCCCTTCGCCCACCACGGCCACGGGCCAGGGGCCGCCCTCCAAGGTTGGGATCGTCCACCACTGCACGGCAGCGGCGAGGGCCCGGCCATCGGGATCAAGCAGGTGCTCAGCGGCGTGGGCTACGAGCTCCTGGGGGGAGGCGGGGAGTGCCGTTGCGCTCACGGCTCAACCCTGGGTGGTGCTCAAGGGAGCTTCGCTGCTGGTGGTGGTGCTCACCAGTGCGGCGAGCACATCGCTGGGCTGCACGCTGAAGGGCAGGTGATGCAGGTCGGATCCGGGCCGGCAGGCGAAGGCTGCCACCTGCTGCAGTTCGCCGAGGCTGGCCTGCTCCAGGCCCAGGTCGCCCAGGCTCACCGGCAGCCCCAGCTCCTGGAACAGCGGCAGCAGCTGGCGCCGCGCCTGGCCCGCCAAGCGGTTGCCCCCGATCACCTCTTCCAGGCGCAGCTGCACCAGGATCCCGAAGCCCACCTTTTCGCCATGGAGCCGGCCATGGCTGGCCTCCAGTTGGGTGAGGCCGTTGTGCACCGCATGGGCCGCCACGGTGCGGCAGCGGGCCCCGCCGATCCCACCGATCAACCCCGCCGTGAGGCCGCAGGCCTCCGCCACCCGCACCCAGGCTTCACCGCCGGGCTGGGCCATCGCCTCCCGGGCCTCCAGCAGCAGCTGATCGCGCAACACCCGCGCCATCTGCACCGCCTGTTGCACCAGCCCGTCGCGGCTCGCGCCGCTGCTCACCGAGGCTTCGTACCACTTGGCCATGGCATCGGCGATGCCGCTGGCCAGGGTGTGGGCGGGTGCCTGCCGCACCAAGGCGTGGTCGAACACCAACAGATCAGGGCAGCGATCCAGGGCAACGTCGCCTTCAAAGGCCCCTTGGGCTGAATAGAGATTGGCCAGGGCCGTCCAGCCGGCACAGGTGGCGGCGCTGGTGGGCACGGTGATGCAGGCCAGGCCATGGCGGTGCGCCAGCAACTTGCCCGCATCGAGCACCTTGCCGCCGCCGGCGGCCACCACGGCGTCGCAGGCGTTGCTGCGCAGGGTCGCGCTGATCCGCTCCAGATCGCCCTCGCAGCAGTCGTGCTCGAGTTCGGCTTCGCTCAGCGTGAGGCCCAGCTGGCGCAGTTCCGCCGCCAGCTGCCCGCGCAGCTGGCGCGTTGCCGGGCTCCGGCCCAGCAGCAGAGGCCGGCTGCAGAGCGTTTGGATCGCCGGCCACGCCTCCTGCCAGGCCCCTTCACCCCGCAGAACAACCGCTGGAGCGATCGCGTGTTGCTGCATGGAGGTGCCCACGACCAGCCCAATTGCCAAGAGGCCACTGTAGAAGTGGCGGGCACAGCGGATTCGCAGCTCCCGCGATCAGGCATGGCACCTCCACTCCCTTCCGATCCGGGCCTGGCGGCCTTTGGTTCGAGCCTCACGGCCATCACCCTGGCGGAGCTGGGTGACAAGACCTTTTTTATGGCCTTGATCCTGGCGGTGCGCCACAGCGCCCGGCTGGTGTTTGTGGGGGCCTTTGCGGCCTTGTCCGCCGTCACCCTGCTGTCGTTGGGGGTGGGCTACGGCCTGCGGGAGTTGCTGCCTCAGAACCTGGTGCCTTGGCTGGCGGCGGTTCTGTTTCTGGGATTTGGCATCAAGTTGCTGGTGGATGCCCAGTCGCTGGGGGCTGGCGCTGCCCAGGAGGAGGCCGAGGAGGCGGAAGAAGCGGTGAATGCCGCGGAGCAAGGCAATGGCCACGGCGGTGCATGGGCCGTGATCTGGGAATCCTTCGCGCTGGTGTTTGTGGCGGAGCTGGGGGATCGCACCCAATTCGCCACGATCGTGCTGGCCACCGCTCCGGCTCAGGTGTTCAGCTTTGCGGGGCTGCTCGCGGGCACCCTGGCCGGCCATGCGCTGGTCACCTGGCTGGCGGTGGGGGCTGGCAAATGGATTGGCGGCCGGGTGAACGAACAGGTGCTCTATCGGCTGAGTGGAGGCTTGTTTGTGGCCTTTGGCCTGGTGTCGCTGCTGCAGGGCCTGGCGTCGGCGTCCGGCCGCTGATTCTTCGGCTTTCCCCCTGTCTGCTTGGCCCGTTTGGCGTCAGATTGAGTGCAGTGGCGAGAGCAGGGCATGGCAAAGCGTGGATGGCGCACGCGCCTGGCCGACACCTTGATGCGATGGGGTGCAGCGCTGCGGCCGCCTCAGCCGCTGCCACCAGCGCCCACCCGCATCAGCCTGCCTGCTGAGCCCAGGCAACCGGCCCAGATGAGTCAGCTGCCGGGTGTGCGCCCGCCCCTTTCGATTGAAAAGGCGGTGCGCAACCGCGACCTCACGGTGCTCAAGCGCGAAGCCTGTGATGCCCTGGCGGCCCTGGCGGCGGCCCATGCCCTGGTGACCTCAGCGCGGCTGGGCCAGATTCAGAACCTGCGCACCGATCTGGAGCGCGGTGAGCTGGAAGAGCAAGACCTCGCCGAGCTTGCCGGCGACTATCAGGCCTGGCAAAACGACCAGGTGCGTTTGTTTGATGCCCTGGCCCTGGTGCTGGGCATGGCGGTGCCGGAAGGGCGCGCCTTCGACCAGATCGACGAGGAGATGGCGGAAGCGGCCGAAGCCCATCTCAATGCTCTGGCGGCGGAATACCAGCGCCGCTTGTTGAGCGATCAATTCGAAGCGGGTCAGAAGGAAGGCTGAGGGCTTCAACCCCGGCCCGTATGGTGAGCCTTGATTAGCTGCTTTTCAGTTAGGGAGGTCTCCGATGAGCATCCGCGTCGGCATTAACGGCTTTGGCCGGATCGGTCGCCTCGCCTTCCGCCGCGCCGTGAGCCTGCCGGATGTGGAGGTCGTGGGGATCAACGACCTGATCGATGTGGAGTACCTGGCTTACATGCTCCGCTACGACTCCACCCATGGGCGCTTCCAAGGTGATGTGCGCGTGGAGAACGGTCAGCTGGTGGTGAACGGCAAGGCGATCCGCATCACCGCTGAGCGCGACCCCAACAACCTCAACTGGGGTGCGGTCGGTGCCGATTACGTGCTCGAGAGCACCGGCTTCTTCCTCACCGATGAAGCGGCCCGCGCCCACATCAACGCCGGCGCCAAGCGGGTGGTGATGAGCGCCCCCTCCAAGGACGACACCCCCATCTTTGTGATGGGCGTGAACCACAAGAGCTACGCCGGTCAGCAGATCGTGTCGAACGCCAGCTGCACCACCAACTGCCTGGCCCCAATGGCCAAGGTGCTCCACGACAACTTCGGCATCGTCAACGGTCTGATGACCACGGTGCACGCCACCACCGCCACCCAGAAAACCGTGGATGGCCCTTCGGTGAAGGACTGGCGCGGTGGCCGCGGCGCTGGCCAGAACATCATTCCCAGCTCCACCGGTGCCGCCAAGGCCGTGGGCCGCGTGATCCCGGAGCTCAACGGCAAGCTCACCGGCATGGCCTTCCGCGTGCCCACGCCCGATGTGTCGGTGGTGGATCTCACCGTGAACCTGGCTAAGCCCGCCACCTATGAGCAGGTGAAGGCCGCCATGAAGGCCGCCTCGGAAGGGGAGCTCGCCGGAATCCTGGGCTACACCGAAGACGACGT
Organism: Synechococcus sp. HK05; assembly: GCF_019104765.1. Taxonomy (NCBI): domain Bacteria; kingdom Bacillati; phylum Cyanobacteriota; class Cyanophyceae; order Synechococcales; family Synechococcaceae; genus Synechococcus; species Synechococcus sp. HK05. Next base: position 293,109 of record NZ_JAHRXJ010000009.1, read on the forward strand.
GGTGTCGAACGACTTCCTCGGCGAGAGCTGCACCTCGGTGTTTGATGCCGGCGCCGGCATCGCCCTCACCGACACCTTCATGAAGCTGGTGTCGTGGTACGACAACGAGTGGGGCTACAGCTGCAAGTGCATCGATCTGATGCGCCACATGGCCACGGTGGGCTGAGCAGCCGCTAAGCCAGCAGCCAGGCCCAGAGGGGCACGCTGATCAGCGAGAGCAGCGTGCTCCACAGCACCAGTTGCGCAGCCGGGAGTGATTCCCGGCTTTGTTGTGCGCTGGCCTCGGCCAACAGCAGCACCGACATGGCTGTTGGAGCGGCGGCTTGCAGCACCAGGGCATCGCGCAGCAGTGGTGCCCAACCCAGTGCCCGCGTGAGCAGCAGCGCCACGGCCGGAAGCCCCAACAACTTGATCAGCAGTGCCGGCCCCAGGCCTGTGGGCTCGATCCGCTGGCCCAGCAGCAGCCCCAGCCGCATTCCCACCAGCAGCAACATCAGCCAGATCACCAGTCGAGCCGGCCACCACAGCGCCGCAGCGATCGGTGCATGCCATGGCGAAATCAGTAGCGGCACCGCCACCAGCAGGGCTTGAACTACCGGTGTGGCCAACAGCTGTTGGAGCAGCTGCCCAGGCCGTGCCCGTTCGCCATTGAGCAGCAAGGGGCCCAGGCTCCAGGTCACCAAGGTGCCCACCAGGTCGTAGGTGATGCTGAAACTGAGGGCTTCTGGCGGCAGCAGGGCCAGCGCCACCGGAAGGCCGAAATAGGCCGTGTTGCCCACCACCGCGCCCAATTGCAAGCTGCGCCGCGGCAGCAGGCGTTGGCACCAGGGGTGTTGCGTGAGGAGCAAGCCACCCCCGGTCAGCACCAGGCTCAACAGGGCCACCTGCAGGTTGCCGCTGTGCAAGCCGCCTTTGAGCAGCAGCCCCACCAGGCTGATCGGCACCCCCCAGCGCAACAGCAGCGGCGCCAGGTGGTGCCGCCAGTGAGGACGCACGCGCCCCAATGCCATGCCACAGAGCAGGCATGGCGCCAGTTCGAGCAGCAGTTGCAGCATCCCTTCACCCTGCCAGCCATTGCCGTTGGCCGTGGGCAGCGCTAACGCTGAAGCAGCTGCGGGCGGTGCCATGGAGGATCAGCCGATCACGCCCCATGCCGTGCCGGTGTTCGACGCCGAGGGCAACCTCACCTACATCGGCGACGACGGGCGTCGCTATGTGGTGGGCCCGTTGCCCGAGCTGGATGAAGCCCACGTGGATCAGGTGATGCAGCGCCTGTTGGCAGGTCAGCTGTTGTTCTCGGAGCTTGAAAGCCTGGCCAGCCAGTGGCTAGACCAGGTGTGTGGCCCGGATCTGAGCCGCGGCGCGGCCCTGGCCTTGTTGCTCTCGAGCCTGGAGATGGCCCTCGACGCCGACGAGAACGACGCCGTGGGTTGACCCGGGCCCATGCTCTGGTAACTTTTGGAGCCGCTCGCGAGCCATCAGGCCAGCAGCGGCGAACCGAAAACCCCGAGCAATCGATGTTGTAGGTTCACTGAGCGGCTGAGACGCCGTTCTGAACTGAAAGCCGGAACCCCCGGTGATGTAGGTTCAACAAGCGGTCGCGAGGCCGCTGATCTGAGAGCCAAGTTGATCCGAGAGGATCGCCACCGAGAGGTGAGATTGGTTGTCGGAGCACCTGGACAACTGAAACGTTTAGGAACTGACGCTTTCACTGCGTCAGCCGCCTGCAGGATCCACTCGAGAGGGTGTTGAGAGTGCAGGAGGTTGGCCGCAAAGAGCAGTGAAGGTGTGAGGTCCCGTCAAAAATTTTAAGTTGCAGAAGCTGACTGCTTTGCATGATGAGCGACTCTCACGGTTGCTGATTGTGTCGGTGTGCAGTAAGTGGAGCAACGACCGGATCTGAGATCCTGGAAAGTCAAGAGAGAAGAATCGCGAGATTTTATCAATTGCACTCTTTGAACGCTTCTGTCAGAGGAAGTGGCTCCAACTGTGAGATCTGCGCCAGTGGATCGAGTGGGTGATGAGCAATTCAAGTTGAGGTTATTTCGGTAATCAACAGGACTTGAACTACAACGGAGAGTTTGATCCTGGCTCAGGATGAACGCTGGCGGCGTGCTTAACACATGCAAGTCGAACGAACCTTCGGGTTAGTGGCGGACGGGTGAGTAACGCGTGAGAATCTGCCCTCA